>JBEPXC010000014.1:0-32166 GCA_041642035.1 Sphingobacteriia bacterium | reverse complement strand
ACAAATTCCAGTCGTCCTTCTTCGAAAAGAGACTGGAAATTCTCCGAAAAAAAGGAAGCTTTTTCACGGGGATTGGGCTTCTGAGCACTCTCCCATTGTGCTTTTGAACAATAATAAGTGGCATTAGGAAAAACCGCAAGGGGTTGATTCCTTTCGTCCCATTTTACGGCTCCTCCTACATGGTCGAAATGAAGGTGAGTGAGTATTACATCGGTTATATCTTCTACACTGTATCCATTCTGAAGCAATGATTGTTCCAGTCCGATTCGCTCAAACAAGTGAAAATAACTGAAATATTTCTCATTTTGTTTATTCCCCAAACCTGTGTCAATTAGTATGCGTCTTTGTCCATTATTAATTAGCAAACACCTTGATGAAAGATTTATCATGTTATTTTCGTCAACAGGTATATGTTTTGACCAGATTGTTTTGGGCACCACACCAAAACAGGCCCCTCCATCCAATTTAAAACATTCAGGTATTATAGGAATTAGCTTCATAGAAATTAAATGCACATTTTAAAAAAACATCACACAAGATACAGCAAAATGCTGCCATAACAACAATATATGCCAGTTAAAGTCTAAACATATACTTATTAAAAATACAATACGGCAACAAAAATACAAAAAATGCGTCAAGTAAACTTAAGTGACTCACGGTAATTGTAATACATTTGTAACGAAATCGTCTTTTTCAATTCTGTTTTACAGATTCGACTTCTAATATACAAAAAAAGAGATTATATTTTTTGAAATACAAGTATCTTTAATAATACTTTTAGAAGCATCATACATATAAGTAGAAAATTGTTTTCAATCATTATAACCACCACAATAAACCAAAACGAATGAAGGTACATTTTATTGCCATTGGGGGCAGTGCCATGCACAATCTTGCCATTGCCCTTCATAAAAAAGGATATCAAATAACGGGTTCGGATGATGAAATATTTGAACCCTCAAAATCCCGGCTTGAAAAATATGGGCTTATGCCTGAAAAAATGGGCTGGGACCTTGAAAACATTCATGCGGAACTCGATTCTGTAATACTGGGCATGCATGCTCATGCTGACAACCCCGAACTCCTTGAAGCCAAACGATTACATATACCCATTTATTCCTATCCGGAATTTTTATACGAACAGTCAAAAAATAAAACCAGAATTGTAATAGGCGGAAGCCATGGAAAGACTACCATCACATCGATGATTTTGCATGTTCTGCAGTATCATGATATCAAAACCGATTACATGGTAGGTGCTCAGCTGGAAGGCTTTGAGGTTATGGTTAAAATAACGCAGGATGCTCCTTTCATGGTACTGGAAGGCGACGAATACCTGAGTTCTCCTATTGATAAAAGGCCCAAATTTCACCTTTATAAGCCACATATTGCCCTCTTAACTGGCATTGCCTGGGATCACATAAATGTTTTTCCGACATTTGACATTTACAAGGAGCAGTTTAGGACTTTTATCAAGGTAATTGAGGAAAATGGGAAACTCATATTTTGTGAAAACGATCCTGTTTTAAAAGAGCTATGCGAGGAAGAAGATAGGAAAGATATCTTGCTATATCCTTATGGGCTGCCTGATTATGAAATTATCAAAGGCAAAACCAATCTGATTGACAATGGTATACCCTACCCTCTGCAAATTTTCGGCCAGCACAATTTATTAAACCTCTCGGGCGCGCTTAATGTATGCCGTCATGCAGGTATTTCTGACCGTATGTTTATGGAGGCCATTGTAAGTTTTAAAGGAGCAAGCAACCGCCTGGAATGGCTGGCTGAATCAGACAGCACCGTTGTATTCAAAGATTTTGCCCATGCCCCCTCTAAGCTAAAGGCTACTACTCAGGCTGTAAAAGAACAATATCCACAACGTAAAGTGATTGCTTTAATGGAGTTGCATACTTATAGCAGTTTGAGCAATGCATTTTTAAATGAGTATAGAGATTCCATGCGTGATGCTGATTTAGCCATTGTGTACTTCAATCCCCATGCACTTGAATTGAAAAGATTGCCCGATATTTCGCCGGAACAAATTGCCCGGGCATTTGGAGGCAACAACTTAATTGTTATTAACGATGCTGCATTGGTAAAGAAAAAAATACTAGAGAATAAAATGCCAGACACGGCTTTTATTTTCATGAGTAGTGGGAATTTCGGTGGGCTTGAAATAAAAGAAATAGCAGAAGAACTTGTGGGTTAGGATAATAGTTTAATAAGGTTTTTTGAGTAAACATGCATGTTATCCACCCACATCTTATTGCTTCTACATTTGATATAATATTACATCAGGGAGGCTGTTGTTTCCATTGTAAAAAAAGAAAGAGTTTATGTCGCTTAATCCACATTTAGATAACAGTTGGAAAGAATTATTAAAAGAAGAATTTGAGAAACCCTATTTTCCTGCACTGAAATCATTTCTTTTGCAGGAAAAAAAACAGAGCATTATTTACCCTCCCGGCACTCAGATATTTTCTGCTTTTAACCATACACCCTTTAATAAGGTAAAGGTGGTTATACTGGGTCAGGATCCTTATCATGGTCCTGGCCAGGCACATGGATTATGTTTCTCTGTGCCCCATGGCATCACTCCTCCCCCTTCGCTGGTAAATGTATTTAAAGAGCTTAAAAGCGATTTAGGCATACCGGTTCCTAAGCATGGAAATCTGCAAAAATGGGCACAGCAAGGTGTTTTGTTGCTTAATGCAACCCTCACCGTAAGGGCCAATCAGGCCGGATCACATCAAAAGAAAGGCTGGGAAATTTTTACAGATAAAGTGATTGAGCTTGCTTCCAGAAAGGGTAAAAACATTGTATTCATTTTATGGGGCAATTATGCCCAGCAAAAAAGCATTCTTATTGATTCGTCAAAACATCTCATTTTAAAAGCAGTACATCCCTCCCCCTTATCCGCATCAAGAGGATTTTTTGGTTGTAGGCATTTTTCACAGACCAACCAGTATCTTATACAAAACAATTTATCTCCCATCAACTGGGATATCAACAATACATGATCCGATGATCAGGATTTTTCAATTTATTGCGTTCATATTTTTTCAAACGGTTTTACCAGCTCAGCAGTCAACTACGTCAGGCCAGCCTTTCATAGACATAGTAGAAGTTGAAGCAGCAGATACTCTTGCTGTTGATTCAGTTGTCCGGCAACGACTCAACCATTGGCATGAAAATGGATATCTTAACGCAGCGCTGGATAGCGTTATAATGAACGAATCAGCATATAATATTTATATCTCCACCGGAGAAGAGTTTTTCTATGTCCCCAAAAAGATAGAATTTGTCGGGCATACTGTTACGGGGGCATCACCCCAAAACCTCATCACTACGCAAGCGGTTTCTTTTCAAGAATTTAACCAATTGGCCTATGGGCTTTTATCTTTTTATGCTCAAAATGGTCATCCTTTTGCCCGGATTAGCAGAGAAGATGTAAAGGTATCGGAAAACCAGGTATACTTATCCCTAAGAATATCTGCGGGTGAACCTGTATTTTTCGACAGTATAAGCTTTACAGGAGAGGCCCGCTTGCATTCTACTTTTCTTGAAAATTACCTTGGGATAGCCTATGGTGCTGCTTATAATGAGAAACGGGTAAAGGATGCAGAAAAAAAACTCTCTGAGCTGGATTTTATTAGATTAACCGGCCCTTTACAACTTCGCTTTCAACCTGCTTTGGCCAGTATTACTATTGAAGCAGACAATAATGACTCAAACCGTTTTGACGGACTGGCCGGAATATCAGGCGGAGGTGAACCCGAAGCCTCCCTAAAAATCAATGGCCTATTAAATCTTTATTTATCCAATGCCTTTGGACGTGGGGAATTTATAGATCTATCGTGGCAGGGGCCTGGAAATGGAACCCAGATTCTTGATCTAAACGGAGGGTTTCCCTATCCATTTGGTTTTCCGCTGGAAACAGAGGCAATGTTTTCTTTGCATAAACAAGATTCCAGCTGGCTGCAGCTAGAACTAAGACCTACCTTGCTTTTCAATCTTGAAAGTAAAGGTAAATTAGGGGTATTCTGGCATTTCACTCAAAACTCACTCATCACCAGCACTATGCTACAACAAGACGATAGACTTCCTTCCTTGCTTGATTTTAAGATCAACCTTTATGGGTTGGAGTATCGTTTTTACACCGCCGCTTATAATAACGAACTGCTGCAAAAAGGAAGTTTTATAAGAATGAATGTTTCAGCAGGTACAAGAGAAATAGAACTCAACAACAACATACCGGAAGTTTTATATAGGGGTACTGAGATGAAAAAGTTTCAGTTAAATCTTAGCTCGGGTATGGAAAGAAGATGGAAAACCAGTCAACGGGCTACCATTTCGATAGGAAGCCAGATGGCATGGATATCGGGCAAGGATCTGCCCCAAAACCAGTTGTTTCGACTGGGAGGATTTCACTCCCTTAAAGGGTTCGATGAGCTCTCTCTAATGGCTTCTGCTTATGTCTTTACCAATATTGAATTTCGCTTCTTCACAGGACCGACAAGTTTTTTCAACCTATTTGCCAACGGCGGTTGGTACGAGCAAAATATCTCGAAGGCATATTATAACGATTTTCCCATCGGATTTGGGGGTGGGCTCAATTTACAGACACCGGCAGGAATATTTTCAATCAATTTAGCACTGGGCTGGCAAAAAAACTCCACCCTTAGCAGTAGAAATGCTAAAATACATGTAGGATATATTTCAACCTTCTAAAGTTGTGGTTATCTTTTTTCAATAAGTTTATTAAGGTAAGATATTCTGTCGTTAAGATTTTTCATCTCTTCCATTTTGTCGTTGAGTGAATTTCCAACCGAAGTCAATTGTTCCCTTAGCTCAACAAGTTGAAGCTCTACCATTCCATTTCCTTCTTTCTTATATTCACTGAAGGATTTTTGTCCGATGTTGGATTTTAGAAAGCTCATGAAATCAAGCAGATATTTTTCCATTTCAACATCTAGCTCCATATTGGTGGTAAAATCCTGTTTTATATATTTTACATCAAAGCTGATATTCTGATCTTTTGCAGAAGAAACCAGATCGTTAAAGAATTCTATATAAGCTGAAAAAGGTGCAATGAGATCACGCGGCATATTATACACCTGCATAATTACCTTAGCAGATTCTTTTTTCCTTATCTCACCAAACAAAAAATGCATCGTAGCATATAACCCTCTCTTAAGAACTTTCTCGGGCGGAAACTCGCATGGATTGTTCTCCAGATATAATTTTTTAAGGCCAGTGAGGTTAACAAGGCTTAAGGGTAATTTTATCAGGCTGTTAAAACTCAAATCAAGATGGATAAGATTATTCAACTCACCGATGCTTTCCGGAAGAGTCGTAATCTTGTTATTGCTTAAATCCAGGGTGGTGATGTTCAGCAGATTTCCAAACCCATTAGGCAATTGCTGAATTTCATTATGGTTGAGGTATAATGAACGAAGATTAGTAAGATGGCAAAATTCATCGGGCAATTTTTTGATATTGTTGTAGGAAAGATCAAGCTTTTGCACCAAGCTTAGCTTACCGATTTCGGGGGGCAACTCTGTAATACCTCTGTTGGAAAGGCTAATTTTCTTTAACTTTTGCTCTTTGGCCAATTCAATGGCTTCCAATACTTCGTCTATATCCATGGTATCTTTTTTATTTGTATCAAAACTATTAAAAATTGTATTGCGGTAATTACGCAATTTTGCAAAAAATAATTCCGCAAAACCACTTCATATCGGCAAAGAGAAATGGCATTGATTACTTCCTTTTAAAAAAAAAATATACGCATGGGCATGAATATTCTCCAACTCATTTTCATTTTACATTGTACGTAACTTTATCTTTATCTTTGCATCATGAACTTCAGGATGATTGTCATACTTTTAGCCATCAGTTTACTCAGTGGATGCTCCAGAATGGTGCGCCTTGGCAATGTAAATATGGCTGATCATTACAATCCTTCGGGCCTTGTTGTAAATCCTGTATATCATATCTCACATGTTGACATGGATTACAGCCGCTTGCACATTGCTATACCCACCGGGGAACTACTCTATACAAGTGACGAAAAGATAGATTTTTTTGTTTCACGATTCGATATCGACATTAAGATATATGATGGTTTTGACAAAAACACCGCGTTGCTAAGCTCCCAATACAATTTTAAGGACACCCTATTTAAAGACGATCGTTTATTAACCCAACGGACTATTTCTTTTCCGCTAACCATGGGTAAGGATTATTGGGTATATATTCAGTTCAGGGATTTAAATGGCAGAAATAAACAAACCACACTTTTTCCGCTTGAAAAGAGTGGGTACTTTGGTCCTGCATTTTTCAGCATCAATAACTTACCGGGGAAGAACCCATTTGTTTACCCTTATCAGATTGATCCAGGATTTGCACTGGAACTGATGCATTGGCAAAAAAAGGAATTTGAAATGGAGGTAAATCGTTTTCCGGTAAGCGAAATATTTCCTGCTGCCCCTTATGTAGTGCCCGACACAAGTGATGTAGTGCAACCACTATTACCGGATACCACTTTTCGAATTGTTTTTAGTAATGCCAGGGCAAGGCTTAGGTTGCCAGGTAATGGCTTTTATCATTTTTCGAAACCCACAGATTTATCTGACGGTTTTTCGATCAGTAGTTTCTGGGGTAACTTCCCTCGGTTACCAATAGGTGAAACTTTTCTTTATCCATTACGGTATCTAACCTCTTCCAACGAATTTAAAGCTTTGCTTGCTTTAGGAGATTCACGCATGGCTTCATTAAGGTTCTGGAGTAAAATTGCAGGTAACCCTGACCGAGGTGAAGCATTAATGGAACGATATAATACCCGTGTGATACAAGCTAACCAAAGGTTTAGTTCTCACCTGCCCGGCTGGCAGACCGACAGAGGGATGATTTATATTATATATGGTCCTCCTGAATTGGTTTTCATTCAATCCCATCATCAAACATGGTACTACAGTGAAGATCTTAATTCCCCTGCCGCAGAATTTGTATTCACTAAAATAAAGCATACTCTTACGGATAACCATTTTGTGCTGGAGCGGAGTCCCTCCTACCGAAGAAGCTGGAACTATGCAGTAGATAAATGGAGAAGATAAGTAAAGCATTAAATAATTAACCCTAAAATAATAAGCATTGGAAAACTTTATTTTTGGCCTCAGGCCTGTCATTGAATTTCTGGAAGAAGGAAAAATACCCGAAAAGGTTTATATTCAAAAAGGGCTAACAGGAGCCATTTTTCAGCAACTTTTTCAAACCATACGCGAAAAAGAGATTCCTTTTCAAATGGTGCCTATTGAGAAGCTAAACCGAATTACCCGCAACAACCATCAAGGTGTTGTTGCGCAGGTGGCCGCTATAGAATACCAAAAACTTGAGAATCTCCTGCCCGGAATTTATGAAAAGGGCGAGACACCCTTATTGGTAATTTTGGATAAAATAACCGATATCCGTAATCTAGGTGCCATAGCTCGTTCTGCCGAATGTGCCGGGGCTCATGCCATCGTTATGGGCGAAAAATCGAGTGCCCCTGTTAATGCGGATGCGATAAAAACCTCTGCCGGAGCCCTGTCACGTATTCCGGTATGCAAAGAAAGAGATATCATGGAAAGTATTGCTTTTTTAAAAGAGAGTGGAATCAGAACCATTGCCTGTACTGAGAAATCAGAAAAAACCTTGTATGAAGGCACTCTCTCAGGCCCCATAGCCATCATCATGGGCTCGGAAGAGAAAGGAATTTCCAGGGCTTGTCTTACCATGGCCGACGACCAGGTTTCTATCCCCCAAAGAGGCCGTATTGGATCTTTAAACGTATCGGTAGCCACCGGGATAGTGTTGTTTGAAGTGATAAGGCAACGCGAATTTGTATAATGTCTGCTCAATAATAGCAAGCAGTTTACAGATATTTTCAAGAAAAACATTCATCAGGAATAAACAAATATCCCAAAACAACAATGGAAGTCGGAATATTTATACCTTGTTTCATTGATCAGGTTTATCCCCAAACGGGCATGAACATGGTTAATTTGTTGCAGCAGGCAGGCGTGAAGGTGTTATATAATGCAGAACAAACCTGTTGTGGTCAAATGGCCTTCAATGGAGGCTATTGGGAGGAAGCCCGTTGTGTGGCGGAGAAATTTATCCGCGATTTCTCAGATTATCCTCTTGTAGTTGGTCCTTCAGCGTCGTGCGTGTCAATGGTGAGAAATTACTATCCGGGTATGTTTGATAATTCTGCCCTTCATAATCCCAATAGAAGTTTGGGTAAGAAGATTTTTGAATTAACCGATTTTCTGGTCAATGTGCTTAAAAAGGAAGATTTCAATGCCAGCTTTACGGCAAAAGCTACGGTGCATGATGCCTGCTCGGCCTTACGTGAATATGGACTGAAAGATGAACCCCGACGCTTGCTGGCACAAGTAAAGGGATTGGAAATACTGGAAATGGAGGCATCAGATGTATGTTGTGGTTTCGGGGGTACGTTTGCGGTAAAACATGAAGCAATCTCCACGGCCATGGCCGAGAGGAAGGTAGAGAGTGCACTGAAAGCAGGTGCTGATTACATCATCAGCACCGAATCATCATGCCTGATGCATCTGGAAGGATATATACAACGCAAGCAACTCCCCATAAAAGTTTTACACATTGCAGATGTGTTGGTAAAACGTGAATGAGAGACTGAAGTGCTCCCTGAAAAGCCCTAATCATAGTACCTCTAAGCAATATTGTCATGCACCTGTTGGCCTCAGAATGCTCAAGCTAGCATCAGGGCCGCAGCAATACCGCTCATTAAGGTATTGCTACGGCCCTGGTGATAATATATAGGTTACGATACAAATAACATTATGGTCCCGGATCTCTTATTTTAATCAGAGAAAAACGTTTCTCTTAACGGGTACTTTTCAGGAATTTGTAAAGTTCACTGTCGGTGGTTATGATAAGATTGGTTTCTTTATCAAAGGAATTCTCCAGCGCTTCCATCGACCTTAAAAAGGTGAATAGCTCGCGTGAGGCGGCACTTCTGTTGTAGGCAGATGCATAAATACTTGTTGCTTCGGCATCGGCTTTACCTCTGATAATTTCGGCTTCTCTGAATGCTTCAGATTTAATTTCGGCCAAATCTTTTTCCTTACTCCCTTCAATTCGACGTGCTTCACCCTGTCCTTCGGAGCGAAACTGATCGGCAATACGATTACGTTCACTAATCATACGATCGTAAACATTTTGCCTCACCTCATCTACATAATTCATTCTTTTAAAGCGAAAATCAAGAATTCGGATACCCAGATCTGAAGTACGCTTATTTGCATTTTCCAGGATTTCATTTTCTATTTCCTCTCTGCCTACAGCAATATCTGCGAGATCTTCAATGTCCTGAAGATAATCTTCATAGATTTCTGGAGTACGGTTGGTGGATCTTACCAGATCCAACAATTGATTACTGGCAACAGCATTACGGGTTTCACCATCCAGAATATCATCCAGTCTTGATTGACCTGAACGTTCGTCTCTAAGGCGAATAAAAAACTGAAGAGGATCAACAATTTCCCAACGGGCATAAGTATCAACAAAAATAAATTTTTTGTCTTCTGTAGGCACTTGATTTGGGTCTCCATCCCACTTCAGATATCTTTTATCAAAATACTGTACTTTATGAATAAAGGGGATTTTAAAATTCACCCCAGGTTCGGTACGGGCCCCACCAACGGGTTTTCCAAACTGCGTAACAATGGCTTGTTGTGTTTCGCTAAGTACGAAGAAGCTACTAAAGGCAGTAATAGCAATAATGGCTACCAATATAATAATGAGAATATTTTTTTTCTTCATCTTTACTTTATATTAAATATTTTTTAGTTGAGGTCAATTCAAATAGTGGTTATTGAGCTTGAAGTTTTTGCTGATTAAGATTAAGCAGAGGAAGAACATTGGTTCCCTTTTCATCTACAATAATTTTGTTGCCTATTTTGGGTAAAAGGCGTTCCATAATTTCCAGATACAAGCGCTTGCGTGTAACTTCAGGGGCCCGCACATACTCATTATATACAGAGATAAATCGTTCAGACTCTCCCCGGGCAGTATTAACCCTGTTTAAGGCATAGGCATTAGCCAGCTCAATGGTTTCAATAGCCTCTCCGCTTGCACGGGGTATTACCCTGTTGTATTCTGACTGGGCCTGGTTAATAAGAGTTTCCCGCTCTTGCTGAGCCTGGTTTACAGCATTAAAGGAAGGTTTAACAGGCTCCGGTGGATTTACATCCTGCAGTACCACCTGGTCGATGCGTATTCCATTTTGATATTCATTACACATCTCCTGAAGCAATCCCTCTACTGTTGAGGCTACTTCCTGTCGGCCTACGGTCAAAACTTCATTAACTGTCCTGTCGCCAATTATTTTTCTCATGGCAGCCTCGGACATATCACGTAAAGCATCTTCAGCATCTCTAACCTTGAATAAAAATTGATAAGAATCGACAATACGATATTGCACCACCCATTCTACGTCGGCCAGGTTAAGGTCGCCGGTAAGCATCAGAGATTCAGTAGAAAAATCACCGGATGAGTATGTGGTTCGGGTTTTGGCCTCTTCGGTTCGAAAACCAAATTCCTGCTTTAGTTGTCGTTGCACGGGAATTTTATACATCGTCTCAATACCCAAAGGCAGAATAAAATTCAAGCCGGGTTGAAGAGTACGATTGTATTTACCTAATTGTACAACGATTCCTTCTTCTTCGGGGCCTACGGTTCTTACCGAGGTGAATACTATGATCAGACCTATCACCACTAAAATAACTTTCGTGATGTTTTTCCTAATCATATCGGAGTAATACTGTACTTGTTGTTCGGGTGTTCTCATAGTTATTGAATGGGTTTAAAAATATATATAGATTCGGACTAAGGTAAGATAAAAATAAATTGTGGCAAAGATTTTTTAATTATTGGCGAGAAGATTTTACATCAGATAAAGTGCAATGTGCAAAAGAAAATAATATTATATTTGAAGCATGATTATAGGCATAGATATAGGAGGAAGTACCACCAAAATTGTAGGGTTTAGCGGTGAGACTTTAATAGAACCTCTTTCCGTAGAAGCCAACGATCCTGTGGCTTCGGCTTCGGGAGCACTTGGTAAATTTCTTATTACCAACAATATTCCCATTAAAGACATACAGCTCATTCGGATGACCGGCGCAGGAGCAAGTTTTCTTCAAAAAGAAATATTGGGAATTGCCGTAGAGAAAGTTCAGGAATTTATTGCACTGGGCTATGGAGGATTGTATTTATCAGGCCTTAAAAAAGCAGTAATTGTAAGCATGGGTACAGGTACAGCCATAGTTAAAGCGCATGGTCAATGTATATCTCATATAGGGGGCACCGGTGTGGGTGGTGGTACCATTTTAGGTTTGGCTAAGGCCATGCTTAATCAATCGGATTTCAACAACATTATATCTCTGGCCCAGGATGGGGATCTTAGCCTGGTTGATTTAAGTATAGCTGATATAACCAGTGGAGACATTGGAAACCTGCCGCCCAATCTTACAGCCTCTAATTTCGGTAAAATGAGCGATAAGGCAGGAAAAAATGATTTGCTTAAAGGAATATTAAATATGGTTTTTCAGACCATAGGTATGATGGCAGTGTTGGCTGCCCGCCTGGAAAAAGACAAAAATATTGTCATGACAGGAAATCTGGTAAAGGTAAAGCAGGCTCAATCGACATTTGATGAGCTTTCAAAACTTTACAACGTAAAATTCCACACCCCTAAGTATGCTGAATACTGCACTGCAATAGGAGCTGCAATAGGAACCTATTTTCAAAAATGAAAAGCAGTTTTTTCTAATTACATCTCTAATAACATGTATTACTTCCTGTTTCTAACATCCGCTTGGCTGCTATTGAATAAAATTTAATTCCTATACTATAATAGTAACTCTATTTTATAGCCTTTTTGGACTATAAACTGCCAATTATATTAACAAATTTCATCATTAATTAAACAGACCATAAATTATTCTGTTTTTGTCTAAGACTATTTTCCGTCTATACTATTTTTAATGTCGCTGGTATAAGTTAGCTTTAGGATCTGTTAAATAAATTGAGGATTAGGGTATTGATGAACAACCCTTAGGTAAAATGTCTCCTAAAGCCGTTTTTAATCAACTAATTACTTCTTTTTTTATTATCAAGCTTATTTGCAAAGTCTAAGGGTTTACCACATTATAAAAATGAGGGGAAACGCCAATTATATTTAGTCGATTAAAATTGTACATTTGACTAACACCAAGCATTAAATACCGAATACTAAAAACAAATTAACAAATGTCAAAAACAGTTACCTTTGCCGACAATCTAAAAAAGCTCGAAACCAGGTATCATTTGGATTTAAAATGGATGCTCAATATTATTGAGTTTTTCACCGTCATATTAATTATTCCTTTGTCCTTTTTAATTACACGCCTGGTTTTCCTACCCGAAGCAGTGTGGAGTTTTAACCTGTTTCAGTTCGGTTCCTATACCTTTTTCTTCGTATTTCTTTGGTTTGTGCTATCCCAGGTCACCTCCATGTCGATGCTTCCCAGAGCGCAAAGATATGTGAGTGCGATATTGCTATTTCTCAGAGGCTATTTTCTGATTTTTATCGCGCTGGTTATCCTGAAGTATGCCTTTGAGATGAATGATATTCCATTCATGCTTATTTTCGTGCATGTACACCTTAGTTTCTTAATCACTCTCGCCCTAAGATTGCTTACCATTCATTTTCTGCGCATATATAGAATTAATGGGTATAACTTAAGAAATATTGTAATTATTGGAGACTCCTGTTCGTATCAGATCATTGATAAACTCCATAACCAAAAAGACTGGGGTTTCAATATCAGAGCCATTATTACTAAATCATCCTTTATTAAAAATAAATATGGTGATGAAATTCCTATTATTGCAGGCCCTGAAAATCTCAGCTACATTCTTGAAAGTCAGGTTGTGGATGAAGTGTTTTATTGCAAGAAGCAATTAGACAAATCAGAAGTCCGTATCATATCCCGCCTGACCAATGAAATAGGTGTGGTATTCAGAGTTCAGTCAAATGTTTCTACACTGGCCCCTGAGGAAGTACACTTGAAGACATTGAATGAAGCAGGTAAATTGACATTGGTAGATATTCCTTCCCGAAAACTTGCTCTTGATGTAAAATCTGTATCCGATATTGTTTTCTCTTCCGCAGCATTGATACTTCTTTCTCCCTTTCTACTTGCCATCGCAATGGTAGTTAAGTTAAGTTCGGATGGGCCGGTGTTTTTTGCCCAGGAGAGAATAGGCCTCAGAGGCAGGAAATTTAAATTGTATAAATTCCGCACCATGGTCATGAATGCCGAGAAGCTCCTTGAAGAGCTGAGAGAGAAAAACGAAATGGATGGCCCCACCTTTAAACTCAAGAACGATCCGCGCATTACACCAATAGGAAAATTCTTAAGAAAAACGGGTCTGGACGAGCTACCCCAATTGTATAATGTTGTACGGGGAGAGATGTCTCTTATAGGTCCACGTCCACCGCTTGAATCAGAAGTAATACAATATGAACGCTGGCAACTGAGAAGACTTTCTGTTAAACCAGGCATAACCTGTACATGGCAGATAATGCCACATCGCAACGACATAAAATTTGAGAAATGGATGCGTATGGATCTAAATTACATTGATAACTGGTCGCTTGCAAAAGACTTTAAATTGATCTTCAAAACCATATCAACTATGTTATTTGCAACAGGCAGGTAACCCATAAAACAATGTTATGGTTTTAATTATCGAAAAGCCCGGGGAAAATCCCCGGGCTTTTTCTATGCTTTGTGGCGAAAATATTTCTTGTCCTAATTTACACCCAGGGAATAATAAATATAAGGTAATACCATAAGGCCAGTGTTTCGCGAATCACCAACCCTTGTTTTGAATGATTCTTAGTTGTTTTTGGCTCATCCTCTATAGAAACCATCCCAACCTCCATTTCAGTATTCAACAAAGCATTATACATCATAAAAGTGCGTCGTGAATGGTGTTGTGAACTGACAAGGGTAATGGCATCGGGGTGAAAGTCATTTTCCATAAACCATTCCGTTAAAGCTAAAGCATTACCATAGGTCCTTTTCTTATTTTCATAAAGATTACTTACCGGAATGATTTTATGATCAGCCACCCCTTTTTGGCGGAAATGTTCTGCCCCAAGTTGAGCATAAGTACCTGCTTGTATGTTTTGCCTGTGAAGCCCAAAAGGTCTTCCCCGGTCAATGAAGCGGGGAGGGTTTTGAGCAAGCATATCAAGAGTATCCCAAATAATGGATTTTATAACAAGATTTCTATCCTTTCCCTTATACACCATGTCACTATCAAAATGAATCATTAGTGAATCTGCTTCATTGGATCCTCCAATCCATTTGGTAGTAAAGATGCCCTCTTTTTCAACCGTGCTAAAATCATCCAGTGGCTTATCGTTTATAAAGATGCCAAAATGAGCGGGATCATTTTTACCCAGTGTGCTTTCTGCTAATATTGTTATCTGATGTGACTTTTCAAGGGTATCAGAAGGAATTATGCCTTGTAAATACACGACTAGAAAGGAATTGCTGTATAAAGTTAAATCTTCAGCAATTTGATGACCGGTAACAAAAAGATATTCATATTCAGCCTTTACATATTCCTCGTAGGCTTCATCAAGCTTTGCAGCAGGCATCCATCCTTCAACAACCAATACCTCAGAATTGATGGCTTTATGGTATGAAAGCATACCCTCCATCGATGGCATTAACAAGATAAATAATAGTGTAAGCAGTAAAACCAGAAAGAAGAATCTAATCAATATACCCATTGTATACAAGCCAGTTAGTTCAACATAGTGGTTAGAATGGCTTACTTGTCCATCCATATTCATGGTAGCATAAAGTAAACAAATTCACCTCAGGATTGATTGGTTAAAATGAAATAGCTAATTAATCTTTACTTTTGATAAAAAATAGCTTCATTCTATAAAAGTAGCAAGAAAGTAAATTGAAGCGAATAAAAATTCTTTAAAGCTGTTTTCAACTTAATCAAAAACAGCATTTAAACTATTAAATCGATTAATTCGACTACTATAATAATATTTTTGACTATTTTTGCCGCATACTAGTGTTAAATCAAATAAATCGGAATAATGAACAGAAAAGTTGCCCTAATCTCAGGAATTACCGGTCAGGATGGTTCTTACCTTACAGAACTATTATTGGACAAAGGGTATGAAGTACATGGAATAATTAGAAGAGCAAGCTCTTTCAACACTTTCAGGATAGATCATCTTTATAATCAAAAGGAGCTATTAAACAAAACCTTCTTTCTACACTATGGTGATCTTACTGATTCCAGTAATTTGAATCGCCTTGTAGAAAAGATAAGGCCCGATGAAATATATAATCTTGGCGCCCAAAGTCATGTACAGGTGTCTTTTGAAGTACCGGAATATACGGCAGAGGTAGATGGAGTAGGAACCCTGAGGTTTCTCGATGCAATTAAAGAAACGGGAATAAGAACCAGATTCTATCAGGCCTCCACCTCTGAACTCTATGGCAAGGTTCAGGAAGTCCCACAAAAGGAAACCACACCCTTCTATCCACGAAGCCCTTATGCAGCAGCTAAATTGTATGCCTATTGGATCGTGGTGAATTATCGCGAGGCCTACAACCTTTTTGCCAGCAATGGAATTTTGTTTAATCATGAAAGCGAAAGAAGGGGAAAAACCTTTGTCACACGCAAAGTAAGTGTGGGTGTTGCAAGAATTATGGCAGGACTGGACGATATGCTTAGCCTGGGTAACATCGATGCCAAACGCGACTGGGGATATGCTCCTGAATATGTTGAGGGTATGTGGAGAATGCTGCAGGTAGATACTCCGGATGATTTTGTCCTTGCTACGAATGAAACCCATACCGTGCGCGAATTTATTGAAGAATCCTTCAAAGTACTTGGCGATGAGATTATATGGGAAGGTGAGGGTGTAAAAGAAAAAGGCATACTCAAATCTTCGGGCAAACAAGTGGTTGCCATCAACCCCAAATATTTCAGACCAACAGAAGTAGAATTGCTTATCGGCGATTACACCAAGGCCAAAGAAAAGCTGGGATGGGAACCTAAAACCAAATTTAAAGACCTGGTGCGTATAATGGTTGAGGCCGATTATAAAAAAGCGCTGGAAAGAAAAGGCTGAACCTGTTAACCACTACCTATGAAAAAAGAGAAGAAAATATATATTGCAGGGCATAAGGGCATGGTAGGATCTGCCATTTACCGGAATTTAACGGCCCAGGGATACACCAATATTGTTACACGCACATTTGAAGAACTAAATCTGAGCCGGCAGGCCGAGGTAGAGGAGTTTTTTCGGAATGAAAAACCCGCCTATGTTATCCTGGCAGCAGCAAAAGTTGGTGGTATTGTTGCCAATAATATCTACCGGGCCGAATTCATCTATGAGAATCTTATGATTCAGAATAACGTAATTCATGCTGCCCACAAAAATGGCACAGAAAAACTATTGTTTCTGGGAAGTTCTTGCATCTATCCCAAACTGGCTCCTCAACCTCTTAAAGAGGAATATCTGCTCACAGGCCTCCTGGAATCGACCAACGAACCCTATGCTATTGCCAAAATTGCAGGCATAAAGATGTGCGAAAGCTATTTCAGGCAATACGGAAGCAACTTCATTTCTGTTATGCCTACCAATTTGTTTGGCCCCAACGACAATTATGATTTAGAAAAATCTCATGTACTTCCTGCTCTGATCAGAAAGATGCATTTGGGCAAATGTCTTGAAAATAAGGATTGGGATTCCATCCGCAAAGATTTAGATAAAAACCCGGTACAAAATATTTCGGGCCATAGCAGTGAATCCGAAATACGGGCTACCCTGTCAAAATTCGGTATTATTTCCTCTACCGATGATATCAATCACAATGAACCTACCGTAAAAGTTGAGTTGTGGGGTACAGGCAACGTTTATCGTGAATTTCTGCATGTTGAAGACATGGCCGATGCTTGTGTGTTTTTGATGAAAAATCTTGATGCATCTCAACTATATAATGAGCTAAAACAAACCCATGTTAATATCGGTACAGGAGAAGATATTACCATCAGAGAGGTGGCCGAAACAGTTAAAAAGATTACCGCATTTAAGGGTGAATTGATCTGGGATAAATCCAAGCCCGATGGAACTCCAAAAAAGCAATTGGATGTAAGCTTACTTAAATCTCTCGACTGGACCTATAACATAGAGCTACAAGAGGGCATAAATAAGGTCTATAAAGCTTATAAGATGTAAAACCTAAAGTATATGAAACGGCAGTTATTTTATTCTGCTTCACTTTAACCTGGCAGAGTGTTGATGTTTAACTGCGGTGTTAATGCAAGCAGGGCAATTGGCATCCCCAGATATTCTGTAAACTGCTTCATTTCATTTCTTACATCATTATTAATTGATATAAAATTATTTGCACATGAAAGTTGTTCTGATAACTGGTGCTGCGGGCTTTATTGGTTTTCATACCGTGATGAGGATGTTGAACGAAGGCTACAAGGTAGTAGGTCTTGACAACATCAACGATTACTACGATGTTGAACTGAAATACGGAAGGCTCGGGGAATCCGGTATTGAAAGAAGTAAAATTGAATGGAATAAACCTGTTAACAGCACGCTGTATAGCAATTATACCTTCTACCGCACCCAGCTGGAAGATACTGAGATGATTAACAGTATATTCAAAAACGAGAAGTTTGCCATCGTAATCCATCTCGCAGCTCAGGCTGGTGTCAGATACTCCCTGATAAACCCCCATGCCTATACACAAAGTAATATTACTGGCTTTTTAAACATTCTTGAAGCCTGCAGAAATCATAAGCCGCAACAGCTCTTGTATGCCAGCTCCAGCTCGGTATATGGTTCGAATACCCAGATGCCTTTCTCGGAAGATGACAATGTTGATCATCCTGTAAGTTTATACGCTGCCACGAAAAAGGCCAATGAGCTTATGGCGCACACCTACAGTCATTTATTTGATATTCCCACTACCGGCCTGAGGTTTTTCACCGTATATGGTCCCTGGGGAAGACCTGACATGGCTATATTTCTGTTCGTGAAAGCCATTAGCGAGGGTAAACCCATTGATGTTTTTAACAATGGAGAAATGATGCGCGACTTTACTTATATCGATGATATTGTGGATGGAATTTACGGGCTGGTCAAACAAGGAGCTGCTCCCGATGATAATCTGAATGATGAATCTGCCCGCTCTACTACCCCATTCCGTATTTTTAATATTGGCAACTCTAAACCTGAACCCCTCATGGAGTTCATTCAAGAGATTGAAATAGCGCTGGGCTTAAAGGCCGAAAAAACGATGCTGCCTATCCAGCCGGGTGATGTTGTAAAAACATGGGCAAGCACTAAAAAATTGAATCAGGCCATCGGGTACCAGCCTAAAACGTCTATTTCAGATGGAATTAAACGCTTTGTTGAATGGTACAAGCAGTTCTATCAACTTAACAGCTAGCCCTGTTACTCCAATAGGATGTATTAATCACTATAACTGCCGGTTCACACAAGAACCGGCAGTTTTTTTTGTATAGCCTAATGGTCTAAACTCATATCCTATTAGGTGCAGTGGCACACTCTTGATTTAGATTTTAAGAGAGCGTAATAGCTTATATCTGTGCCCTATAAAATTAAAAATGCACAAATCACCTTATAATAGTTGGTCTTGACCGGCAGACACATCCCCTTTTATTTATTTGAAACCTATTGCTGATTTGTTTCAACATTGTTTTCGAACCCTACCAAGTCCGTATTTAAACCGTATTTAAACCGTAAATATACGGTTTAAATACGGTTTAAATACGGACTTGGTCCGAAATTGATCCGGGCTCTTTATAGGGAATTTTGATACCCACAGTTTGTAAATGATCTCTTGCAACTTATCGGCCCAAAACTTCACTTAGGGATGGAGCCAAACGCTTTGTTTAATGGAAATAGCAATTCTATCAACTGAACAACTAGCCTTGGTGCTACTCTAAATTTTATTAACCACTGTAACGGCCGCCCTCCCTAAGAATTGGCTGTTTTTTTTTGTTCAGCCTACTAGTATAAACTCTTATACGTACGTAAGAGAAAATAGAGGAAAATCAATCACCAAAAGACACATATTGCTGATTATAGGCGTTTTACACAATAAAAAAGAGCAACATCAACCTGTACCTCCTAAAACTAGAAAACTTCATTTTGCGGAAATCCCTTAGCTGCAATTAAAATAGTTTTGTGGAAGACACTTATTCTGTGATTTCAGCTTACTATGGATAAAGGAAACAGAAAAGTTATCAACAGGTCTTTTGCCTTTTACCGAAAAATGAAAAGGTAATACCTGTAGATCAAACAAAATATAAATACAACCAGAGCACCTTCCCTCCTTCTAAACCCTTAATTTCCTTGCTTTTTCACCCTTAGAAAGAGCAAAATAAACACGTGATTACACCTATGCAAAAGGAGAAGAATCACTTAATAAAACCAGTACCTGAATAAATATCTTTATCTCATCAAAGAGATATTATTAATTGAAATTGAAATAGAACTTAAAACAACACTCATACTAAAAAACGATTGTTTTGTGCCATATTGCAATAACCAACATAAGTAACAACAAGTAAAATTAAGGTAAAAATAGTGCAGATTTCATAAGTAAAATTCTTTAATAATGTACCTCTTACGGCGTAATTTTTTTGCATTTTGATTCCTATTGTAATTTTCAACTCTTAATTTTTCATAAAATTAAACAATTAAAAAAGCCAACATATCAACTCTCACCCACTGCTCGTAAATACAATAATACCATGAAAAATAATCTTCGGTTAATCCCCCTTCTCCAAAAAATTAGTCTTTTTATTGCTCTTTTTATATACGGTTCCAACCTTAATGCAAATTGCCCTCCGTATAACATACCGGAAGTGAAAGAAGCTTCTGATTTTTCTAATATTGTATATATTGACCCTTCAGGTAGTCATGGCAATGGCACCATCAACAGTCCCTACAATTCCATTAATAAAATTGGTTCAGGATATACCATACCCGGAAATACAGCTTATTTAATAAAAAGAGGCACAACCTTAAATGAACGCATAAGAAAAACCTTTATAAACAGTTATATCGGGGCGTATGGCGAAGGGGACAAACCCATTGTATTTGGAGGAATCCGATTGGTAGAAGATTCTTATGACGTTACCCTTGATGACCTCAATATCAGATCAAAATCAAACGAATCAGGTGGAAATGATGCCATTATTTTTGGTGAAGACATTAACGTAAAAAATATCACCGTAGCCAACAGCTATATAACCGGTGTTTACGATGGAGGTAAAACTTTCAAATATCCCTACCGGGCTATTAAGGGTAAAAACCATAACTGGACTATCTTCAATAATATCATCAGCCATGTGTATGATGATGGTATCGGTATGGGCAGCGGAGATAATCTTACTATTGTGCGAAATTACATTCATAGTGTAGATCTCAAGCGTGTGGGCAATCAATATACGGATAAACAAGCCGGAGAACTTACTGATGGCTCTGAATTTAATTACAATTGTGGTGATGCAATACATTTACGCACACACGCCAACCTTTATATAGCTGGAAATTATGTAGACAGAAGTGCTACCTCCTGGAAATTTGCCTTGATTTTAAAAATGCCCTGGGATGATGCGAAAGAAGGTGTTACCGTAGAATATAATACCTTTATTGGGAACAATGGTGGACCTGGAGGTGGTGCGGTAGTATATCTGGAAGGGCCCAAAAAATCCCGTTTTACGAAGAATGTATTTGATGCCACAAAAAAAGGTACTCTCACCGGGCCAACCACATTTTATGATGTATCCGGAGGAGGAAGTATTGCCACCCAATCACTACCTTATGGTGTTTTTGATAACCATTTCATCCGGGCAAATAGCGACAAGAAATTCTATTCTCCCACTACTGTTGAAACAGAGATTGATAAAAGCAATGGGTTATTTACCGGCTACTCCGCCTATGCTAATTATAAGAGCAACAACACCAACATTGGTTTGTATGGTAGTGATATTGATCCTGACAACTTCTGGGAGCCACTTTGCGAGACCGAACAAGGCTACAACATCAAATTCGACGTAACAGATAAAGACGGCACGGCCATTGACAATGCCACCATAACCTTTGCAGGAACGACCAATCCCCAGGGAAATTATACTTTTGAAGAGATCGCAGCAGGAACTTATTCATACTCTATAGTGGCCAGTGGTTTTCAAAACATAAGCGCCAGCGGGGTCAATGTGAGTCAAAACATGCAAATTCCCGTTCAAATGACCGTTGTCCCTCCCACCACCTATTCCATAAACTTCACCATTACCGACAATAACGATGCCGCCATCAACAATGCAACCGTTACTTTTGCAGGAAAAACCAATGCTCCGGGCAATTATTCCTTTAGTGAAATAACCGCCGGAACCTATTCCTATTCTGTGGTGGCAGAAGGATTTGAAAATGCAGGCGCCAGCAACCTTAGCATCAGTCAGGATACTCAACTGGCTGTTAAAATGACCCCGGTGGCTCCCTCCACCTACTCGGTAAATTTCAACATTACCGACGATAATGATGCTGCCCTCAACAATGCGATAGTTACTTTTGCAGGAAAAACCAATACTCCCGGCAACTATTCCTTTAGCGGAATAACCACAGGAACCTATTCCTATTCTGTGGTGGCAGAGGGTTATCAAAATGTAAATGCCAATAACATCAACATCAGCCAGAATACTCAATTGAGTGTGAAGATGACATCCACTGCGCCCACCACCTATTCTGTAAGCTTTAATATTACCGATAACAACGGAACTGCAATCAAAAATGCTATGGTCACCTTTGCAGGTACTACCAATCCTGAGGGGAACTATTCATTTTCCGGTATTCAATCCGGCACCTATGAGTACGTAGTTATGGCCGATGGGTTTCAAAATGTCATAGAAGATGGTGTGGATATCCAACAAAACACACTTATCCCTGTTCAAATGTCGTTGGTATCGGCAAATATGTATGAAGTGACCTTCGACCTAAGAGATGCTACGGGCAGTGCAATACCCAATGCAGTTGTTACTTTTGCCGGGGTTACAAACCCTCAGGGGATATATACCTTCAATAATATTGGTGAAGGAACATACACCTATAGCATTACGGCGGAAGGTTACGAAAACATCAGTGCAAGCGATATACAGGTGAGCGAGAATGAATTCCTTCAAATTGTCATGCAAGAAGTTCTTCCGGTTGAACACACGGTAACATTTATTATTTTTGATGCGTTGAATGATGACATTATAATAGAAGATGCTACCATAACCTTGAACAACGTAACCAATCAGAAAGGAGATTATAGCTTTGAGAGTATCGCCCAGGGTAGTTATGTATTTAAAGTAGAGGCACCTGGTTATGAAACTATTGAAGATCAAATTAATGATTTAATGATGGATATAACTGTTCCGGTATATATGGATAAGAATTCTGATAGAGTGCGGATTAACGCAAAATCCGATCCTCCTGGATCTGCTTTCATTTCAGGTGCCGGTGAGTATCCTGTGTCAGAAGAAGTAAAAATGGAAGCAGCTCCTATGGAAAATGATTACAAGTTTGTTGGCTGGACAGAAAATGGAGTTATTGTTAGTACAGATCCTGTCTATCAATTTGTAGCCGCAGAAAACAGAATCATTACAGCAAGCTTTGAATATTCTCCACGCTCATTTGATGTCTTCGTCGCACTTGCCGACTGGCAATCGGGAGAAATACTAGGTACCGGATCCTATACCAAAGGAGAAACAGCTGCTATTGAATTCATTACCGGGAGCGACTATAATTTTAAAGGCTGGGCCAATTCAAATGGCCAGATTGTTTCAAGACAAAACCCTTATTACATCGAAGTAGAAAGAGACGTTAATCTGGTTGCCGTAGTGGAAAAAGTTGAACTTCTTGATCAGGAAGAGCTTACGGTTTACCCAAATCCCAGCGATGGAAGATTATTTGTGAATCATTCATGGGAAGATAGTGTAAATCTAAACGTACATAACGCTCAGGGAACTTTAGTTCAAACCAGAACCGTTTTGTCCAGCAACAGCGAGATCGATTTAACAGAACTCCCTCCAGGACTTTATATGCTCCATTTTGAATATCAGAATGAAGTTATAGTTAAAAAAGTACTGTTCAATTAGTATGAATTGCCTCACGAAAAACCAATAGAATAAAATGAGATACAGCCTGAGTGCGTTATGGGATAAGCTGAAATTTTTAAACTGTAAAACGATATACTTCAATTTAAAGTATTTCCCTTTCAGGCAAGCTGTTCTCTTTCCTGTTGTTTTAAGCTCCAACACAAAATTGCGCATTACCCGGGGAAAGGTAATTCTGCCCGAAAAAATCAGATCGGGCATGATAAAAATCGGAGATTTTGAAATTGGTCATTATGATAAAAGACACAATCGCCCGGTCTGGGAGAATAGTGGAACTGTTGTTTTTAAAGGAGATGCATTAATTAAACATGGGGCAAAGCTAATCGTTGGAGAAAACGGCTACCTGGAGTTGGGAGACAAGTTTCGGTTGTCTTCCGGAAGTTTTATCATATGCTATAAGAAAATTATCATAGGCAGTAATTGCCGTATTTCATGGGATACCCAGTTGCTGGATTCTGATTTCCACCAAATATTTGACAGCGAAGGTATAGTTATAAACCCCGATAAAGAAATCCTTATAGAAGAGAACTGCTGGATAGGCAACCGATGCACCATAAACAAGGGTACCAAATTGTCGGCCAACACGGTTGTGGCAGGAAATTCACTTACCAATAAACAGTATGCCCAATCGACTGTTATATTAGCAGGAATACCGGCAAAAGTAATCCGTAGCGGCATAAGCTGGGGAGGTGATCTGAACCGGTAACCATATCGTATTATTGTTTCCTTTAAAAACGTTTGATTATTATGCATGAAATAAATTCTTTCGGACTAAAGATTCATTTAGCAAGCACTGCAGAGACTATAGCTGAAATAGAAAAATCATTAGTAAGCCGTTGGCCACTTATTCAACACATCGTTATCAATGCAGCAAAAGTGGTTCATGCACAAAAAGATGAAGACCTACGTAGGGCAATCAATAATTCTGATATAGTTAATATCGACGGGCAAGCCGTTGTATGGGCTTTGCGGCTATTGGGACACAAAGTTCCTCACCGGGTGGCAGGTTGTGACCTTTTCCAGGATTTAGTAGCTCTGTGTGCTTTAAAAGGCTATAAGCCCTACTTTTTTGGTGCAAAAGAAGAAGTCCTACTCACCATGATTGAAAACTTGCGCAAAAAGCACCCGGCTTTACAAATAGCAGGCTACCGTAATGGCTATTATTCGGACCATCAGGAAGAGCAAATTGCACAATCCATAAAAGAAAGCAAAGCAGATATGCTCTTTCTGGGAATAACCAGTCCCAAAAAGGAAATTTTTATTGATAAATATTCAAAGAAAATGAGCGTGCCATTCACCATGGGCGTGGGTGGCAGTTTCGATATTGTTGCAGGAAAAACCCTTAGAGCACCGGTTTGGATGCAAAATGCAGGGCTTGAATGGCTGTACCGGATCTACCAGGAGCCCGGCAGAATGTGGAAAAGATATCTTATCACCAATACCCGCTTTATTCTTTTGATCTTTAGAACTTATTTCTCTGGAAAAAAGCAAGAACCGCCAAGGGAGTCAGAAGCCAAAAGACGCACCGCTTAACGATTTAAAGCATTTAGTCTGGCTTTTAATTGTTTCCCAAATTCATCCCATGAATGAGCAGTAATAAATGAAGCAATTTTATCCTTGTCGATATAATATTTCGCTTCCTTAACGCTGCCTATTATGGAATGTAACTCGTCAAACTCATGATAGGTTCTGATAATGCCTAAATCACCCATTTCTTTAAAAGCACCCACATCCGGTCCTACCACCATAGTTTGGTGAGCGATAGAGTCGATCAGAGCACCCGAACTCAAAACAGAATCGCCCGAATAGGTAAACAAAATGACAGCCGATTGCTGAATCAGCAGGCTGAGTTCCTCCATATCTACAAATTCATTTCGGATCGTGATATTATCCCGCTGGTATGACCTTAGCGTATTGAAAAACTCCTCTGAGCTTGCTTTTCCGATCACCAGAATCCGGTAGCTGGAAAGAGCTTCCTGGCTTTGCAGAAATTCAAAAAAGGTATGTATGCCCTTGTAAGGAGATAACGCACCCCAAATCAGTATATCATACTTCCTCTCCTGGGGTATGCTGGGTTTAGGAAAGGGTATAATGGGATGAGGGAAATAGAATATGCGAGATGACACACCGGGCAACATTTTCTCTGCAAAAGAAATTCCTTCTTTGGCATGTGTTATTAACAAATCACTTCTCTTGAGAAGACTCCTGAAGATAATTTTTTTCAGAAACAGATTACCCGGGAAATGAGATATTTTATTATGGATGGTCCATACTACCTTTAACCCCAGCAATGATTTTAGGCGCAGTATCGTTAAAAAAACCAAGGATTGAGAATAACCCATTTTCTTATCCGGCAGGTCTTCTATCCAATTAAGAAAAAGGAAACTGATCTTACCCGCATATCTTATCAGGTCAAATATACCTTTATCGGAAGGGCGGTCTTTATTGACAAATTCATATTCATCATGAATTGATTCAAGAAAATTATTCAGATATGGGTTGTTGGTAATCTTTTTTGATCTGCTCGTACGGGGATATATATACGCTTTACTTTTCATGGTTTATCAGGCTTTCTTTACACCTATTGTGTTGAGCAATTTCCCTTTTACAAACCCACCCACATAATAAAAATATCGTTTCATCAATGGAATATAAGCGCGTGGAGAAACAGCGTGCTTTTTGACAAACAAAATATTTTTTTGTACATTAAAATTGGATTTTATACTGGTTAATGAAGCAAAAAGATTCCGAAAGCTCCCCTGGTGTATAATTCCTGTGTTGGAATTATCATTGTAAATCACCAATTGAGGAAATGCAATGAGTCTGAAACCGTCGCTCTTTGCTCTAAGGGTATAATCACTGTCGCCATGATATTGGGGGAAATTTTCCTGATCAAGATATCCTGTTTTCTCAAATACCGAACGGTGAAAAGTAGTCCCCATACCCGGAAACCAGTCAACTTCCAAGGGCTTTTGAAATTGCTCATTATCCTGTTTACCTAAACCATACATAAATTTTTCTCCTGTTCTGCGGTCAAATTTACCTCCCATCCCCCATATTAAATTATTGTGCAACATGAATATTTTGGATCCAATGATTACATCCTTTGGATATTCTTCTATGATGTTGATAAGGTTAATCAGATAATCCTCGATGGGAATTACATCGTTGTTCCACCAAAGTATGTAGTCTGTAGCCAATTCCTCGAGAGCATATTTAACTCCCTTATTAATCCCTCCACTCCACCACAAACTTCCGGTTCCTTGCAATACATGTACAGCTTTATAATTATCACGAATCCATTCTGAGGTACCATCCTGGGAACCATCATCCACTACTACCGTATGAATGTGGGTTTTGTATTTGGGAAGTAATGCTAGTTGTTTTTCCAGGCTTTCAAGACATTTTTGGGTATATTCCAATCCATTAAAAACGGGAATTATTATCGATAACAATGATTTTGTCATATGTAAATTGATTATTTTTTATTAGTAGATAAAAAAATTCAAAACAACATTCAATGGATAACACAAGAAATGAATATTGTAGTTGGTTGTTCATTGAGAAGCAGTTTAACCCACAGTTTTTAAAGCAAAACGAAGCATAACTTCTCAAAAAGAAAGATATGTTGTTCACAAAAGTAACACTTTTTGAAAACAATAATTACCATTTAAAGTTTACTTTGTACAACTGATTTGTCACTATGAAATATTAATTCAATATTTCGTCTATAAATTACAAATATTAGTAATTTTACATCTGCAACCAATAAATGAACTAAAATGATTAAATTCATAAATAATTAAACAGTCTATTTGTTACAAATAGGTCTCTAAGTCTTTAAATGATACAAAACAGATTGCCAGATATAAATGAAGAAAATTCTCTTAATTTCCAATAAGGTTCATCATTACCGCTCCAGCATATACAACATCTTTTCAGAGAAATTTAAATATTTGGGTTATGATTTTCACGTACTCAGTAATAACTTCCAGGATGTTAATTTTGAAACTACTTATTTTAAGCACCATCTAGAGTTTGGGGTCAACAGTTATGTAAAAAAAATAAATGAGTTAAAGCCCGATGTAGTTATTTATTTCCTTCACCTGAAGGATATAATATTCCTGCCTTTGATTTTGTATTGCCGTCTAAAGAAAATCCCCAATATCTACTGGGGACATGGTATTAATTTACATGACAAGAAAAACGTATTTAAAAACCAGATATTCAATTTAATACACAATCTGTGTTCAGCAATAATTCTTTACACGCCCAATGAAATACAGTATATAGCAAAGAAAAATCAGGCTAAAACGTTCATTGCCTTTAACACCCTTAATTTTTTATCTGTCGTACCAGAAAGAATAAGAGATAAAGATACAGTTAAGTCTCAGTATAATATTAAAGAAGATTTTTTGGTTTTATACATTTCAAGAATCCTCCCTTACAAAGGATTAGACCTCCTTCTGGAAATGATGCCCGGCTTGACTCAGACAGGATTAGTTATTGTGGGACCCGGAATAAGCAAAGAGCAAGAAGCCATAATAGCCTCCAATCAGAATATTTATTATCTGGGAGAAAAATACAACACTGAGGTTGATGAAATTTTTAACATGGGAGATGTATTTAGTACTCCCGGGCATATTGGCCTGGCTTTAAACCAATCTTTTTTTTGGGGAAAACCAGTATTGTTATTGCAAAGAAATCATGCACCTGAAATCTATTATATGAAAAATGGCAAAACAGGTTTTATTTGCGAAGATGAAGAAGAACTCAGGGAAAAATTAATCCTTCTTAATAATGACAGAACTTTGCTCGCCCAGATGTCATCAAATGCACAGGAAGTTGCAAAAAAGGAAATGTCAATTGAAAGAATGTTTAATGGTTTCAAGCAGGCCATAGAATTTTGTAGCATAAGCAAATAACCAAAGCGTGAGCAAGGATTATTAAACTGCAAAGCACGTGAAAGAGAAATACAAATACACCGTTCGAAAAATTATACGTTTGAGTCCCTTTTACAAAAAACTCTCAAAAGGTTATAATAAAAAGCAGAATTTCCTGCCTGGGCCCAATGCGGAGCTTAAGGAAATACTAACCTATGCCATAAATAATGCTCCCTACTATAGAAATAGATTTTCAACCCTTGTCAAACAACGAGACTTTTCAATAGAGTTAATGCCTTTTATAAAAAAAACAGATGTAATTGGACGGGAAAAGGAGTTCATATCCGACAAAGCGCTTCCATTTATGCTTATGAAAAAATCTACAGGAGGCACCTCAGGGCATTCTCTTAACCTCCAGAAGGATTTTACTTCCATTATCGCGGAAACATTTTTTACCGATCAGATCTTTTCTATTATCAGCCCGGTAAAATCACAAAAGATTGCTGTACTAAGAGCTCTAAAACCAAAAAAAGGAATATATGAATATAATAATCCTCTTCTTATTTTATCTTCCTACGACATCAATGCCGAAACAACATTAAAGTATCTCGAGTTGCTCGATCATTATAAAATTGATTGTCTACATGCATTCCCCTCTTCTTTATGCGTATTGTTTAGATATATTAATGAATTAAAAAAACAAATCAAGATACCCAACATGAAAGGGATTGTTACCAGTTCAGAAACCATTACAAAAGAAAGTAAAAAACAAATATTGCGTACTTTTCCCGGAGCTAAACTTATTGACATTTATGGCCAAAATGAACATGTCGCCTTGGCTTACTCTGTTGACCTTAATCCTTATCATTTTATTAATCAATATAGCTTTGTCGAGTTTCTGGATTCAGGCCAAACCTTTGAAGATAATAAGATCTGTGAAATTGTCGGGACAAACTTTTACAATAAATCCATGCCCCTTATAAGATATAGAACTGAAGATTATGCTGAAATTGACGGTAATGGGCAAGTTCAATCCATACTGGGAAGAACACAAGACTTAATAATAAATAACAGAAATGAACTGGTTCCATGCATATTATCCATGCGGCCTAACACATTCAAAAACGTTATCAACTATCAATACTATCAGGAGAAGGCGGGTGAATTGCA
Source organism: Sphingobacteriia bacterium (assembly GCA_041642035.1). GTDB lineage: Bacteria > Bacteroidota > Bacteroidia > Bacteroidales > UBA7960 > SKVR01. Next base: position 2,788 of record JBEPXC010000014.1, on the reverse strand, counting down.
CTTTCGCACAGTAGTTAATAGTTCTTTTGGCACAGAGGACCAGAAGGCTATTGAGAAAGACATGTCTTCTTCTTTTGGAGGAAAGATTAAACCTATAGTCACAACGGTGCAAGCCATTGACCGCCTGCCTAATGGAAAGCAAAAAAGACTTGTACAACTGCTTGACATAAGTCATTGATAATATAGCTTTAGTTCAACGATCGTTATCATAACCCATAAAGAGTAAACAAAGCACAACAACACTAAAAAAAACAAATAATCTTAAAAACAAATAAACATGAGAATTGACATTATTGCCGGTGCCCGACCTAATTTTATGAAAATATCCCCTATTATTGATTCTATCAGAAAAGCTCAAAGCAAAGGACATAATATTGCATTTCGTTTGGTTCATACAGGGCAACATTATGATAAAAACATGAGCGGAAGCTTTTTTGAACAGTTAGGAATACCAGCTCCCGATGTTAACTTAGGTGCAGGAGGTGGAACCCAGGCATCTCAAACAGCGGCTATTATGTTGGGATATGAAAAGCTTCTGATGGAAAGTAAACCCGACCTTTGCCTTGTTGTAGGCGATGTAACTTCTACCATGGCTTGCTCCATTGTGGCACAAAAATTACTGGTAAAAGTTGCTCATGTAGAAGCGGGCATACGGTCCGGCGACTGGACCATGCCAGAAGAAATCAACCGGATGGTAACAGATAGCATAACCAATTATTTTTTTACAACAACGGAGCTGGCATCGCAGAATCTGGCAAAAACAGGAGTAGAACCTGAGCGGATCTTTTTGGTGGGTAACACAATGATCGATACCTTGTTAAAACATATGGATAATTTTAAAAAACCAGATGTTTGGGACACCTTGAGTTTAACCCAAGGTAATTATATTGTAATGACATTGCATAGACCAGCTAATGTAGATGAAGAGTCGAATTTGAAGCATATGATAGACGAGATAATCCATCATTCTCAAAATAAGCCACTTATATTTCCTGTTCATCCACGCACTGCCCGAATTTTGGAAAACGCAGGCATCAAACATCCCAACCTACATACCATAGAACCTCTGGGGTATCTCGAGTTTAATTATTTGGTGAAAAATGCAATGGCCGTCATAACAGATTCCGGAGGAATTACAGAAGAGACTACAGTTATGGGTGTGCCTTGTATGACTCTGAGAGATAATACTGAAAGACCTGAAACGATAACACAGGGCACCAATGAGTTGATTGGAACCAAACCAGAAGCTATTAAACCCGCTCTGGAGAAATTGTTCTCAGGAAACTGGAAAACGGGCTCTGTCCCTCCCCTATGGGATGGAAAGACATCAGAAAGAATAGTTGAGGTATTGATAAATTTATTAAACTAATATCCCGTTAAATTTAAACCCATTGAAACGACAAACAGAAACCATCCCTCCTACACTAAGTTTTCTAAAGCTATTGGCCTATGTTGAGCAAAATGAATATAAAGGATGGGATCCTTATGATGGAATGAATTCCATTGTTTTTCAGGCTACTCCGTTTAAATATCATTGGTTGCCCAGAATGGCATGGATTCAGTTGTTTAAAAGATCTCCTATTAACCTCAGATCTTTGCTGTTTGTACCTAAACAATACAACACCAAAGGTCTTGGATTATTTCTTTATGGTTACTGCCAACTATATCATTTAAGCAAATCAGGCAATACGATGTTTGGTAGCACTGAGGTTATACACGACAAAATAGTTTTTCTTTGCGAAAAAATTATTGATTTACAATCCCAAGGTTACAGTGGTTCTTGTTGGGGATATAATTTTGACTGGCAAAGCAGAGTATTTTTCCAGCCTAAATATACACCAACTGTTGTGGCTACTTCCTTTGTGGCCAATGCACTTTTCGAAGCCTGGGAAATTACCGCTAAAAAGAAATACCTTGATACAGCCTTGTCTGCTTGTGATTTTGTTCTTAAGGATTTAAACAGAACCGCTGATCTCAATGATGGATTCATCTTTTCTTATTCACCGGAAGATAAATCGCAGGTATATAATGCGTCACTTCTGGGAGCACGCTTGCTAGCCCGGGGTTATAAATACACAGGTAAATCTCAATGGAAAGAAACTAGTAAAAAGGCCATCGAAACCATTATCAGGCATCAAAATCATGATGGCTCCTGGGTATACGGGAGCAAAAAAAACCAACAATGGATAGATAGCTTCCATACTGGGTTTAATCTTGAATGTATTTATGAGTATCAGAAATACACCTACGATAATAGCTTTGAAAAGGCTTTTGAAAAAGGACTGACTTACTATCTTACTAATTTCTTTTCTGATGATGGTACCCCGGCTTATTACCATAACAAAACATACCCAATAGATATTCATTCTCCAGCACAACTTATTGTCACCCTGATAAAGACAGAAAATGCCGAAAAAAACTGGCCGCTAATAGAAAAAGTACTTTCATTTACGATAAAAAACATGCAAAGCCCCAAAGGTTATTTCTATTACCAGCTTAAGCCTTTATTTTCATCAAAAATACCCTACATGCGCTGGGCTCAGGCCTGGATGTTTTATGCATTTTCAGTTTACTTAAAGCATGTCAAAACAACTAAACTCTAAAGGAAAAATTCAATCGGGTATTATGGCCTGGAACTAAAAACATTAACGGAAATGAACAATCAGTTTATAAAAGCAAAGTCATTCATGCAAGGGGTTAAAAATTACTGGATGTTCTCTTCTCTCTTTATGGGGTTTGTGCCTCTGATATTTTTCATATTGCCCCAGGCATTAAATATGTTTGGAAA
>JBEPXC010000013.1:9593-33291 GCA_041642035.1 Sphingobacteriia bacterium | reverse complement strand
TGCACATAAGAGGGATATTTAAATTTACCATCGGAGGCAAACACATCGGCTCCTGCTCTGCCCGCTTCGAGTAAAAATGCATTGCCATAATCCCAGAAATACATACCACGTGATGCAAGGGTGTTGATGGCTTTAACATGTCTCACCAGCGATTTCCTCACTTCCTTATGAAACCTCTCGGGCTCCTCTGCCATCATCCGGTTCGATTCTTCGAAAGATAACCCTACGGGATAATACCCCCCTGCATGGGGGTTGTGCAGTGAAGTCTGATCAGATCCCAGCTCAACATCTACTCCTTGTTCTGCAAAGGCTTCCCATAGATCAACTATGTTGCCCTGGTAGGCAATAGACACAGCGAGCTTCTTTTGTTTTGCTTCATTAACCCTGACAATTACCTGCTCAAGATTTTCGTATACTTCATCCACCCATCCCTGCGAATGCCTGGTATGGGAAGCTTTGGGGTTAATCTCTGCCACAACGCATACGGCGCCAGCAATAACGGCCGCTTTGGGTTGTGCCCCCGACATACCGCCTAATCCACTGGTGACAAATAGTTTTCCTGCCAATCCCTCTCCCCCCTTGCTGAATTTGCGTCCAGCATTTAATACTGTGATGGTGGTACCATGCACGATTCCCTGGGGACCGATATACATAAACGAGCCGGCAGTCATCTGGCCATATTGGGTAACGCCCAACGCATTGAAGCGCTCCCAGTCATCAGGTTTGGAGTAGTTTGGAATCATCATTCCATTAGTAACCACCACCCTTGGAGCATCCTTGTGCGATGGAAAAAGCCCCATAGGATGACCAGAATACATCACCAGGGTTTGCTCATCGGTCATTTCCGACAGATATTTCATACAAAGCAGATACTGAGCCCAGTTTTGAAATACAGCTCCATTCCCACCATAGGTAATCAATTCATGAGGATGCTGGGCTACGGCATAATCCAGATTATTACTCAACATAAGCATTATGGCTGCTGCTTGCTTGGAGCGATGAGGAAAATCATCATACCTGCGGGCAAATATTTTATAATCGGGACGAAAACGATACATGTATATGCGCCCGAAGTCGGCAAGTTCTTTGGCAAACTCTTTCGACAACACTTCATGTTGTTCAACGGGAAAATAACGCAAGGCATTCTTAAGTGCAAGTTTCTTTTCCTCCCTTGAGAGAATCTCTTTTCGTTTGGGAGCATGATTTATTTGCTCATCAAAGGGTTTTGCCTGCGGAAGCTTTTCAGGTATTCCTTCCCTGATTTTGTTTTGAAATTCCTTTAGGGTGATGTGAGTGTGCATGATAGGGTGTTTTGCTTTATGTAAGGGTTTATAAATCACATTTTATTCTTCCTCAGGCTCTTCCTCGTCACAATTCTCCACTTTCTCCACCTCGAACAAGTCGAAATCCCAGGTGAAATAATCCGTGTCCACGGCATCGAGTTTCATGCCTTCTACAGTATAACGCAATCCGGCCAATCCTCCCCGCAGGCTTTGACCCGGTTTAAGGCATAGTGTGGTTATTTCACTCTCGTGAATAGCCATTTTGTCGTTATAGAAAACTACGGTGAAGGTCCATTTGGCGGCCGAATCGCTTAGGTTTGTAGCCCTAAGGTTTAGTACGGCATCGCTATCCTTTTTAAATGGGGAGACCTTTTGCCAGCGGTACATAACCTGTATGCTGTCCTGGGTAACAAATTCTGTATAACCCCTTTGGGCATAAAGCCCGAAGGTGGCTATAAATAAAATAAAAACTGATGCTATAAAATATTTTATCTTCATGGTATGTTGAATTAAGTTTGTTGATTTAAATTTTCTAATCTATTATGTATAACATCTGAAACCGTATTTGTGCCCACATGTTTTAAATAATTCATCCAGTAATACTCTATTTCGTCGTTTGTGGCAAAGGGCTGTTGCAACAATTCCTGTGCAAAATTAAGATAAGATTTTCTATCCTGACAAACTTTCATTGCATCAAAAAATTGTTTCCCATTAGAAAAAAGACCACTCATGTAATACCAAATGGCTTTCATCTGGCCCAACATTTTTCTTTGATTAGTAGCGCTCTCTTCCAATCGGGTGAAATACTCCTGATGAAAGGCAATAATGGCTTCTCGCTTTTGCTCCTGATCGGGTTCGATCCCCTTGATCTGTGAGGCCAAAAAGGGATTTATCAATACACCACGCCCCAGCATCCAGCTTTTAACACCAGGAAAAGCCTGTTGAAGCTCATTATACCTGCGGGAGTGATAAATATCACCATTGAAGGTAACAGGAATCGTACTCAGTGAAAGGCAATAAGCAAACTGATCAAGATGTGTCTTACCGGTGTACAGCTGTGTGCCTGTTCTTGGATGAATGATTAGCTCCTTAAGGGGATACTGATTAAAGACTTCAATGACCTTAGGTAGTTCGGTAACCTGGTAATACCCCAATCGGGTTTTAATGGTCAGCTCCAAAGCGATGGAAGGCATTACAACATCGAGCATCCTTTTTATTTCATCCGGATAGGGCAGAATGCCACATCCCCTCTTTTTATTGGCCAAACGAGAAAAAGGGCAGCCCATATTCCAGTTGATGCGCTTATATCCCTCCTCTTTTAGTATATGTGCTACAGCTAAAACCTCCCTGGCATCGGTGCTGATAAACTGAGGTACTGTAGAAACCATATTTTGATCGAAAGGCAACACATCAGAAAATTTGGAGATATTTGCCTTTTCAGGATGTACACCCGATATAAAAGGCGCATACACCTGATCCAGACCCTGAAAGTGCCTGGCAAAAGTATTTCTGTATATCTTGGAAGTGATCCCTAAAAAAGGTGCCAGAGAAAGTTGAACAGACATGTAAGGTGAAAGCAGATGATTATTTATTTCAGTGCAAAAATACAATTATCTTACCAGTTAATTGTTGTTTGACAGAAATGCCTAATTTTATAAACTCAAACCCAGTCAAGCTTATATGCGAACAGAAAAAGATTTTATAGGAGAAGTGCAACTGTCCGAGGAATCCCTATACGGCATCAATGCGTGGAGGGCATCGCAGAATTTCAAAAACCCCAGCAATTTTTCACCACAGTGGTACCAGGCTACCGGTCTGGTGAAGCAGGCATGCTATCAAACGGCAATATCCTTTGTGAAGGCTGCCCGGCAAAAGTATCCCGAGAAAACGCTGCCACCGGGATGTGATAATCTGCATATACTTGAGCTAATGGAGGTAACGGCGCAGGAAGTTGCCCTTGGCAACTACTTTGATCATTTTATAGTTCCGGCCATACAAGGTGGTGCAGGCACAGCCATCAATATGAATATCAATGAAATTATCGCTAATGTTAGTCTAAAGAAACTGGGCTATAAGCCCGGGGAGTATGATGTAGTAAGTCCTTTTATTCATGCCAACATTTTTCAATCGACCAACGATGTAATTCCAACGGCTTTGCGTGTGGCGTTAATGCAATTGCTGAATCAGTTGGAAACGGGCATAAATGATTTACGCTCCGCCATGGAGAAACACGAATCGGCCAACAGAAATGCACTAAGGATAGCCTATACACAGATGCAGGAAGCCGTTCCTTCCTCCTTTGGTTTGCTCTTCAGTGCCTGGTCAGATGCCTTATCACGCGACTGGTGGCGGGTATCCAAGTGCCTGGAAAGAATAAAGGTGACCAACCTGGGTGGTGGTGCCATCGGTTCAGGAATGGCCATCCCGCGATATTTTATCATGGAAGTTACCAACCGGCTGCGCGAAATTACCGGCCTGCCCCTTGCCCGAAGCGAGAACCATATCGATACAACACAAAATCTGGATGCTTTCGTTGAAGTGCATGCCATCCTAAAAGCCCATGCCGTTAACCTGGATAAGATTGCATCCGATTTACGCCTGCTGGCATCAGATCTTATGGGACAGCACGAAATACGGCTGCCACAAAAACAAACCGGTAGCAGCATCATGCCGGGGAAAGTGAATCCGGTAATCAATGAATTTATTATTAGCTGTGCGCATAAGGTGTATGCCAACGACATGCTGATAAGCAATATGTGCTCCATGGGCCATCTTGAACTCAACGCCTATCTGCCGGTTATTGGCCACGCCATGCTCGAAAGCCTTCAGTTGCTCATCAGTGCCAATGAATCCATGCTCAACAATCTACTCAAAGACATGATCATTGAATCGCATACAGCCTATCAGAAGCTAATGAAGAGTCCTTCCATCACCACGGCTCTACTTCCTGTTATAGGCTATGAGAATGCCTCTGAATTGGCAAGGATGATGAAAAAGGAAAACCTGAATATTACCCAAGCCAACAATAAACTGCAACTGCTGGATGAGAATAAGCTTTTGAAAGCATTACTACCCGAAAATCTTTTAAAATTGGGTTACTCACTCAACGATACCTAGGCTTACAATAATTATGCTTTACTCCCGTATTAAGAATAGAGTACCATAAGCTCAACCTCACTCTACAATTCAACACCGTTTAATTCATTAACCTAAATCCAACAATAGAATACCGAACTTTAATCACATGTCCAAAGGAAAAGAAAATAAGCCCCATATAGGAATATTTGGCAGAAGAAATAATGGAAAAAGCTCCTTTATAAATGCCCTTGCCGGGCAAGATATCGCCATTGTATCTGATGTTGCCGGTACCACAACCGATCCGGTAAAGAAATCGATGGAGATATCAGGCATTGGTCCGGTAATATTTGTAGATACCGCAGGGATAGATGACACAGGAGAACTGGGGGAGAAAAGAATTGCCAAATCACTGGCCGCATTAAAAACAGTCGATCTGGCCATATTGATCATTGCCCATAATCAATATGACCAAGTTGAAAGCCAACTCATTGGCAAGTTTAAAGAGCAGGAGGTTCCCTTCATCATTATCCATAACAAATCAGATAGAGACCCACTACAACTTCCTGCAAAACAGTTGATAAGAAGGGATCAACCTCTGGTTCCCCTGTTGGAATTCTCATCGGTAAATCCTGATAATAAGGATACGATCATCAACGCCATGAGGAATACGATTCCTGCTTCGGCATGGAAAAAAAACAGCTTACTGGGAGGACTGCTTTCGTATGGCGATTTGGTTTTATTAATTACACCCATAGACATTGAGGCACCCGAAGGACGACTTATACTCCCACAGGTACAGGCCATACGCGATATTCTTGACAACGATTGCATCTGTGTGGTTGTAAAAGAACGGGAGGTTGATTCCCTGATAAAAGTATTAAGACCCCGGCCCGCATTGGCTATCACCGACAGCCAGGTATTTCTTAAAGCAGATGCCGCCATCCCTGCAGATATTCCTCTCACCAGCTTTAGCATAATGCTGGCACACCAGAAAGGCGACTTTATGAATTATGTAAAAGGAACTCCTAAAATCTCCGAACTGAAAGATGGTGATAGAATACTTCTGCTCGAAAGCTGCACCCATCATGTTGCCTGCGACGACATTGGCAGAGTAAAAATCCCCCGATGGATGAACAGCTTTACGGGTAAGAAACTCGAATACGATGTGGTATCAGGCCTCAATGATTTACCTCGCCCTATCAACCACTATGATCTGGTGGTGCAATGTGGTGGTTGCATTATTACCCAAAAGCAAATTAAAGGACGGCTTAAGCCTGCCATCGATGCAGGGGTCAGTGTTACCAATTATGGCATGGCCATAGCATGGATGCATGGGATATTTAAAAGAGCAGTTGCTCCTTTCTTAAATGTCGATACCAATGCCGAAGATTATTTGTAATTTTGCACAGCTTTTTTAGTTTTTTTTACCAGTAAAAAAATTATGACCTTCTCTGGATTAATGCCTAAAAGAAATTGTCAGATCACAAAGTCTAATAACCACAGCAAGCTCAATTTCAATGCAAGATATTGCTGTTTACATACCACAAATACCTTCCAATGATTAAATCCGTCAACCAGATATTATCCCAATCCGAATTCAATAAATCTGATCTTGAAATCCTTCTTTCGGCAGAGCAGGAAGACAGGAAACTCATATTCGCCAAAGCTGAAGAGATAAAGAAAAGGTATATAGGCAATAAGGTGTATTACCGTGGGCTTATAGAGTTTTCGAATTTGTGTGGCAAAAACTGCTATTACTGTGGTATCCGGGCCGGGAACACTAATACTCACCGGTATGAAGTAACCGAAGATGAGATATTCACCGCAGCAAAATATGCTTACGATAATAAATTCGGAAGTATTGTAATCCAGGCAGGAGAAAGAAGTGATGCCGGGTTTGTAAGGCGAATTGCTGATATTGTTGCTCAAATCAAGAAGATGAGCAATGGTGAGCTGGGTATTACTTTGTCATTGGGAGAACAAACGGAGGATACCTACCGCTTGTGGTATGAAAGTGGCGCCCATCGGTATTTGCTCAGAATAGAGGTGTCTAACCCGGAGTTGTATTTAAAATATCATCCCAACGACAAGAAGCACGATTACAACACCCGCATTGAAAGCCTGCGGTTACTGAGAAAAGTGGGATACCAGGTTGGTAGTGGAGTAATGATAGGACTGCCCTTTCAGCAGATATCAGATCTGGCCGACGACCTGATATTTTTGCGTGATTTTGATATAGATATGGTGGGAATGGGTCCTTACATTGAGCATGAAAGTACTCCCATGTATGAATATAAAGAGCAACTGATTCCCCGTACCGACAGATTTTATTTAAGCCTGAAAATGGTTGCCATATTAAGAATCATGATGAAGGATATCAATATAGCTGCCACAACAGCCATGCAGGCCATCGACCCCATGGGCAGAGAAAAAGCCTTAAAGATAGGAGCCAACATCATTATGCCCAATCTAACACCTACCAAATACCGTGAGGATTATCTGCTTTATGAGGATAAACCCTGTACCGACGAGGATGCTGATGAGTGCAAAAAATGTCTTGAGGCACGCATACACCTGTCGGGCGGAGCCATTGGCTATGGTGAATGGGGCGATTCAGAGCACTTCAAGAAGAGGAAAAGCTAAAAATACAATTACTGATTTGTTGGTCATGAATCAGCCTCCGGCTTTTTTGGCCTTGTATCCTTCCTTAAGTAATATTTCCATAACCTTATCGCGGTGATCTCCCTGCAGTAGTATTTCGCCATCTTTAATGCTACCTCCTACACCACATTTGTTCTTGAGAAGTTTCCCCAGGCTTTGTAGTGAATCATCCTGGCCTACAAAACCGGCAATAAGAGTAACCGTTTTGCCCCCTCTGCCCTTTTTACTAAGCATAATTTTTAAGTTTTGCTGTTGAGGGGGCAGGGTGTTGGTTTGAGATTCAGGGAGGCTAAAATCCAAATCCTTATTGGTGGAATAAACGATATTTCCTTTTGTTTTCAATTCTTTTTTTGCCATATGTATAGGTGTTGCTGATAAGACAGTAAAAGCTAAAACCGGAATCCTTAAAAGGGTTCCGGTTTTATACAAGTATTTTCAGTATTTACAACTATTCGGCACTAGATGCTGCTGTTCGTAAGGATATGATATCACGGTCGAACATATACAAATTACCATCACCAATAAGATTTAGCTTATCCAGAATAGCCTGTACGGATGATTCTTCTTCAAGCTGCTCATATACAAACCACTGGATCCAGTTTTGTGTAGTAAAGTCTTTTTCTTCCATGCAAAGGCCAACAATATTATTGATGGAACTGGTAACCAATTGTTCGTGTTCCAAAGATGCTTCAAACACTTCTTTTACTCCTTCAAAGCTTTTTGGGGGCTGATTTATTTGAGGAATAACGGCCTTTCCGCCTCTTTCATTAACATACTTAACAAACTTGAGCATGTGTTCAATTTCTTCCTTATGTTGAGCATAGAACCAACCAGAGATACCTTGATATCCTTTTGTTTCTGCCCAGGAAGCCATTGCCAGATAAAGTTGTGCAGCATATCCTTCTTTTTCAATCTGCTGATTTAAAGCACTCTCGATTTTCTTTGGTAACATATCTTCTTACTTTAATGGTTAATAATTCACTATTGAGCCACAAAGTTAGCAAATAAAGAAAGAAAAATTGCTAAACAATTGAAAATTACATTTTATACCCTATTTGTTCCGGGCAGGCATCGCTCTTACCCATTGAGTGCTTCAGCACCGCTTACAATTTCTACAATCTCGTTGGTAATAGACGACTGACGAACTTTATTATAGGTGATGGTGAGGTTTTTAAGCAATTCGGTGGCATTATCCGTAGCCTTGTGCATAGCCGTCATTCGTGCTCCCTGCTCGCTGGCATAGGAGTCTAGCAGAATACGATAGATATATGTCTGGATAACTTTGGGTACCAGTTCATCCATAATATCTTTTCTTGAAGGCTCCATAATGTAATCTACCTCCGCTGCTTCTTTTGCGGTAGCATCAGAATTGGAAACTTTATCCAGCATTAGGGGAAGAATTTGTTCTGCCATAAGGTCATATCGGGCAGCATTGATAAAGCGGTTGTATACAAAATCTATTTTCTGAAAAACCCCCTCCTCAATATCTTTCATTGCCGTGCGGGCAAAGGTAAAGGTTTTGTCTACAGTTACATTTTCAATCAGTTCGTGAGATGTACCCAGTATTTTATAAGTGCTTTTCTTAAAGAAGTCTTCTGCTTTCTTGCCGATAAGCCAAAGGTTAATATTATAGCCCTTTTCTTTGAGCTCACGTAGGTGTATCACCGCCCGTTTAAACAGATGGGAATTGAATGTACCACATAATCCTTTATTGGCAGCAACGATTACAACAAGAGCATTCTTTACCGGCTGTTGAACACACAATACATTTTTTTCCTCTTCCTGCAATCCACTGTTTAAATTATTCAGGATTAAACGCAATTGTTCTTCGTAGGGACGCAGATTTTGAATGGCCACCTGCCCCTTACGCAGCTTGGATGCAGATACCATTTTCATGGCACTGGTAATCTGTCGTGTGGATTTTATAGAGGCAATACGTACTCTTACTTCCTTAAGATTAGCCATAAAGCGGAAAAAATATTTTAGTTAGGTGCTATTGTAGTTCATTAAGTTTGGTTACGATAACCAGGGCCGAATCTTCAAGGATTTTGGCGATTTCATCATTAAAAACTCCTTGTCTAAGCTGTTCAAGCACATCAGCGTGTTTTTCATCCAGATATTCAAGATACTCTTCCTCGAAAGCAGCCACCTTACGTAGTGGAAGCTTTCTTAACAATCCTTTTGTACCACAATAAACCAGTGCCACTTGTTTCTCAACGGGCACGGGTTTGAATTGCCCTTGCTTAAGCAGTTCCACATTTCGCGATCCCTTATCCAATACAGCCTGTGTGCTGGCATCAAGATCGGAGCCGAATTTGGAGAAAGCCTCTAGCTCACGATACTGTGCCTGATCGAGTTTGAGTGTTCCGGCAATTTTCTTCATGGATTTTATCTGAGCATTTCCCCCTACCCTGGATACCGAGATACCTACGTTAATGGCCGGACGTATACCGGCATTAAACAAATTGGGTTCAAGAAAGATTTGTCCATCCGTAATGGAAATAACATTGGTAGGAATATAGGCAGATACGTCGCCGGCCTGTGTTTCTATAATAGGCAATGCGGTCAGTGATCCACCCCCTTTTATGATTCCCTTGAGAGAATCGGGCACATCATTCATTTGTGCAGCGATTTCATCGGAAGCAATAATCTTTGCAGCTCTTTCGAGTAAACGGCTGTGCAGATAAAAAACATCACCAGGGTAAGCTTCTCTACCGGGCGGCCTGCGCAATAGAAGCGACACTTCTCTGTATGAAACGGCCTGCTTGGAGAGATCATCATAAATTACAAGAGCGGCACGACCGGTATCTCTAAAATACTCCCCTATGGCAGCCCCGGCAAAGGGAGCAAAGAATTGCATGGCAGCTGGATCACTTGCATTAGCCGTTACAATGGTCGTATATTCCATTGCTCCATGCTTCTCCAGGGTACTCATGATATTGGCCACGGTAGAACCTTTTTGTCCCACAGCAACATAAATACAATAAACAGGCTCTCCCTTGTCGAAAAACTCGCGCTGATTGATAATAGTATCGATGGCGATGGCACTTTTACCCGTTTGGCGATCACCAATAATAAGCTCACGCTGCCCACGGCCGATGGGTATCATGGAGTCAATAGCCTTTATTCCCGTTTGCATGGGTTCCGTAACCGGTTGTCGATATATAACACCAGGAGCCTTTCGCTCAAGAGGCATTTCATAAAGCTTTCCCTGAATAGCCCCTTTACCATCAATGGGGTAACCTAAGGTATTAATAACCCTTCCCAGCAGGCCTTCCCCAACTTTTATGGAGGCAATACGCTTAGTGCGTTTAACAAGATGACCTTCTTTTACATCATGGGCTTCACCCAACAAAACAACACCTACATTATCCTCTTCCAGGTTAAGCACTACCCCCTGAAGATCAGTACCATCAAATTCCACCAACTCACCACTCTTAACCTTCGAAAGTCCATAAATGCGGGCAATGCCATCTCCAATCTGAAGCACTGTACCGGTTTCCTCCAGTTCAGACTCCACTTGAAAGCCCGCCATCTCTTTGCGTAAAATTGCAGATATCTCTGCTGGTTTTATTTCTGCCATAATTTTTATTTTTCTTTATTCCGAATCGTAATTCAGATCATTGCTGACCCACCCTACTATGATTCCAGTAAATGCTTTTTGATGGTTAATAATTTGCGTTTTACACTTGCATCATATAGTAAATCCCCTATCTTAAGAATAAACCCACCAACAACAGAGGAATCATGCACATGGTTAAATTCAATATGGGCCCTGGGGGTTATCGTTGATGCTATGGCCCGGGCTCTGGTGATTAACTCATCATCAATGTCACCAGCCGTTATCAGGGTAACGATTTCAACATCAAGCTGATCTCTGTGGATATTAAGATATTCAAAAGCAATACCCATAATAAGAGAAGCTCTTCTTTTCCTGGTAATGATATTCAAATAGTGCATACTTATGGGATGCAAATGACTCTCAAATATTGCCCTGAGAATATTTAATTTCTTCGATACACGTACAATTGGGCTTTTTAATGTAGTCTGCAGTTCCTTGCTCGATTCCAGTGAATCATAAACAAGCTTCATGTCTTCAAAGGCTCTTTCAGAAAAATCATTTTCTTCAGCCAATCCCAATAATGCTTTTGCATAACGATTTGATACGCGAAGATTCTTCACTTGAAACCGATTTGATTAAAAAATTTATGATGCTGTCTTAATTGAGCTGCACATCCTCCAGCAACTTCGTAATGTACTGATTCTTTTTCTGGACATCCTGAAACTCCTCTCTGATTACTTTTTGGGCAACATCGAGAGAAAGCAAAACAATTTGCTCCCTGATTTCCTTTTCAGCAGCTCTTCGTTCGGCCAGAATGCTGTTTTTTGCACTTTCAATTATTTGTTCAGCTTCTTTGCGTGCTTTTAACTGTGCCTTTTGAATGAGTTCCTCGCCATCTTGCTTGGCTTTTTTTATCAATTCGTTGGCATCATTTTTAGCCATCAGGAGCAACTTTTCTTTGGTTACATCCAATTCAGCCATCTCACGTTCAATTTTCTTGCTGTGCCGTATTGAACCTGCAATATAATGCTCTCTTTCCTTAATAGTTGATAAGATGGGCCTCCAGGCAAACTTGCGCAGAATAATCAAAACCAATCCAAAAGACAGCGTCATCCAGAAAATGAGCCCTATTCCGGGGGATACCAGTTCCATAACAATAAATATTTAAGTAATACACTACCGGCCAGTTACAACCGACACATTAAAGCTAATAATAATACTGAAAATCAGTATTCCCTGCTTCAATACTATTAAACAAAAAGAACCAGCAGACAAACTACAATAGCAAAGAAGGTTGCCCCTTCAATAAGCGCTGCAGCAACAATCATTGATGAACGTAAATCATTGGCAGCCTCGGGCTGACGGGCTATAGATTCCAGTGCCGTACTACCAATTTTCCCTATACCGAAAGCGGCACCAATAACAGCGATAGCAGCAGCAAAAGCAGCACCCATTTTGGTATAATTAGCAGCTATTTCAGCGGCATATTCAGTAGCACCAGTCTGCAATAAAATAAATAAGTCTAACATAGTTCTTAAGTTTTAAAAATAAATAAATTATTTGACAATATAAATAAAAGTTAATGATGTTCTTGGGGCACGGCCATTCCAAAAAAGATGGCACTAAAAAAGGTAAATACGTATGCCTGTATAAAAGCTACAAGCAATTCGAGAAAATTCATGAATATAACAAATAGCACAGATAAAGGCGATACAGCAAATCCCATCATGGGGCTTGATGCACCCAACACAAAAATTAAACTCACAAAACCAAGAATAATCATATGCCCTGCCGTGATATTGGCAAATAACCTCAGGGTTAACACAACAGGTTTAATGATGACACCAATTATTTCAATTATAGGCATGAGAGGAATGGGAAATTTCAGCCAAATAGGAACTCCCGGTGTATTAAATATATGCTTCCAGTACTCTTTGTTGGCAAAGAGGTGTAGGGTAAAAAAAGTAAACAAGGCCAGGGTAAGGGTAACACTAATGTTTCCGGTTACATTGGCTCCACCCGGGAAAAAGGGTATCAATCCAAATAAATTATTGAAGAATATAAAAAAGAATAGCGTAAGCAGGTAAGGAAGAAATTTATCAACCTTGTTCTCCGGAATAGCCGCTCTTGCAATATCGTCTCTTACAAACAAAACTAATGGCTCAAGAAAGGCAGAGAAGCCTCTGGGTGCACGTTTAAAACCACAATGCGTATAGGTTCTGCCTACACTTACCAGCAAAAGGCATAAAAGAACAGATGTAATAAAAATCGAAACAACATTTTTGGTGAGAGATAAATCCAGTAAAAAAGAAGCATTAGGGTCAGGGGTAACTCCATCATCCAATACTCTTATAATTTTCCCCTTTTTAGGCCCCTCGTGCGCTATTCTGAAATTTTTATAGGCATCAGCGCCATGATGAAATCGCCCGGAAGAAAAAACATAAACATTGCCTTCATATAGTAAAATTACGGGCAAGGGTAGGCTAAAGTGTGTTTGCCCATAATCAGCTATGTGCCATTCATACGAATCTAGTACATGCTCTATAATAACTTTACCTGCATCAAATTTCTTTCCTGCCCCCTGATTATCTTCGGAAGCATGTACTTCTGATGCATTGAGGTAAACCGGAGAAACT
This sequence comes from Sphingobacteriia bacterium, assembly GCA_041642035.1. Classification (GTDB taxonomy): domain Bacteria; phylum Bacteroidota; class Bacteroidia; order Bacteroidales; family UBA7960; genus SKVR01. The sequence continues at coordinate 20,071 of JBEPXC010000013.1, read as the reverse complement.
ATAAAAACAATCAGTAGTATAATTCTTGCCACTATTTTTTGTATTAGAAAAAACTTCTTGTATTCGCTTCCTATTAGACCCATTTTTTGTCTCAGATTTAGGGCCGCAATTTATAAATTATTTCTCTTTAAAAACTAAGTACATGCACTGTTAAACAGGATAACTTTAAAAACTATAAAAATGGGTTTAGGAATATCTTTTACAAAAAAATGAATATCAAGCCATTGAAATAACACACATCCTTAAATTCTTATAAAAAATTACGTGTATCACTTAGAGAGCACCCAGAAGGCAGCCCTAACATCCAAATAGCTGTATATTAGATATATAGTTAAAAAACTAATAAAAAATGGAATGACATCATCTCTGAAAAATACACCGTATAAAATCAACAGAGCGATATAAAGCATCAGTTTTACACCCGAAGAGACCAGGAAAAACATCTTTGAATGAACCGATCCTGTTTTCTCTAATCTTAGATGAATAAGAACAGAAAGGAGGGTTATCAAATAGAAAAAGGGTACAATATAATATATGTTAGGGCTTACCCATTGGCTGGGAGCATACAAAGAAAAAACAATCACCCCAAGAAAAAGCAGAATTGAAGCAATTGTCAATTTTAAAAATGGAGTTCTGGTGAGAAACATACGATATAAGTTTAAATGCCAAGGGGTAAATTAAGAACAGCACGCTGAAGTAAGCCGGCCAAAGGGCACAAAAAATCAACCGGAATAAAAGATATATTTTATTCCGGTTGAAGAAAAGCTATAGATTATTTCTTTATTTGATCAGGCTTAGGAACAAATTTTATTTCTGAAGAACCTGCATCTTTTTCTTTTTCCATGGTACAGTTGCCTGTAAATCTTGAACCGGGTTCTATGGCGAGTTTATTGGTTATTATCTCACCTTTCAAGCGGGAGGTGGCTTTTAGGGAAAGCAATTCGGAAACTTCCACTTTCGCGGTTATACTTCCCGAAAAATCGGCATTCTGGCAGTATATTTCACCTTCTATGATGCCGGTGTTACCCACCACGATCTTTCCTTTGGAATAAACTTGTCCGATAACCGTACCATCAATACGAATATCTCCGTTGCTTTTTACCTCACCTTTAATGGTGGTTCCGTTTCCAATCAGGTTGATAGATGTGTGTTCTGCTTCGTTGTTCTTTGCCATTGTCGTATCAGTTGTTTTTTTATTACCAAACATTTCTTTTTAGTCTGAGATTATAATTATTCTATGATTTTTTTCCTGTTATTTACAGTGTATTATCCGAAGGTTCTAAAGAAACATAGGTGTTAGAGCATTTTCAGACTAAACAAAAGTAAAACAAAATTCCACTAATTAAAAGATTTTTATTCATTTACAGAATAAGAGTAATTAAAAAATTCAAGATATGCTTCCAGCTTGCGCTCCTGGTAAAAAACCGGATAGTTTTCTACAGAAATGGCAAAACCCTGAATCGCCTCCTTTGAATAATCTTTTTTGTGCATTTCACTAATCAGTTCTTCTCCATAAAGAAGTGCCTTTTCAGCATTACTGAAATTGGTGATGGTAATCAGCTGACGGTTTTGATCAAAAAACAAGGTGCTCAGGTTAAGATTATCATCTTCAAATTTTTCCCTATTGAAGGTATTGACTTCATTCCTGAGCTCCCTGATTGGCGCATCCTTGGTATTTATCACCATAACATAGAAATGAACGGCATCGGGTTTATAAGAAAACACAGCACTTTCGGGCGATAACCCTTCAGCCCTTATATTATCAACAGCGTTATCTTCTTCAATCTCTTCTGAAGATGATAACATGGTTGCACCGGCACCCGATTCAAGATAGGCCAGTAGATTATTGGCCGGTTCGTGCACTTCTGTTTGGGTAAAATTCTCTTTCACATATGTGAGTTGCTCAACAAGCTTCTCGCGCGTGGAAGTCCTGGCCAGAATAAGGGCTTTAAGAAAAGAGAATCGTGCAGCTAAATCGTTGGGAAGATCAGAAGTAAGGCTATCTTTCTGGCTTTGTTCCACAAAAGACATAGCCAAAGAATAGTCTTCACTCGTGTAAGCATTATAAGCCTTTTGATAAAGATTTCTGAATTCGTTTTGCCGGGAATTAATTCTCTCACGATAACCCGGATCGGATAATATTTTAGCGAAGTCGGTATCAGGGAAATCCTGAATGATGATATTTTTATAGATATTCGACTGGGTGGTATTCCCTGCCTGAGTGTATAAATCATAAAGAAAATAAGCACTAAGCAATCTGTTTTCATTTTCAGGGAATCGGCTGACGAGGTTTTCAAAGTATTCAATAGCCTCGGATGGCATTTTCAGCTTTTGTTTAAAAACCATCCCAGCATTATAATAAGCATTGGCCATCTGCTTATTGGATTCCTGCATCTGCTCAGGAGTAGTAGGTACATTTTTCAATAAAGAAGCTCTGGTTATAGCACCCCCTGGCTGATCCTGTTCGGATTCATCCATGACCATATCACCCGTATCACCAAATGCCATGACTCTCTTATTGCTGATGCGCCATAAATCCTCCAGTTCTCTTTCACCCCATTTGGCATAAAACTCATTACGCCCAAAGCTAATTGCAGATGGATTGTAGAAATACCACCCTCCTTCGCCTGCTCCGGGGGTTTGACTCCGTCCACCTCTTGCCATTTGTTGTCTCATCTGGGCACGCTCCTGTTCTTTAATTTGCTCCTGCCGGGCTTGCTCCTGGATCTCTTCAATGATGACATCCAGAACTTCATTTCTCTTTTCAGCACTGAGCCCGGCCAGGTGCTGCAAGGAGTCTTCATGCTCAATTCTTCTCAGATGCATGGCCAGCTTTTGCAACACAGTACTTTTCTCACCTGCTTTGGTGTATTCGGGATATTCGGGAGACAGGTAAACCATTGTGCTGTCATATAGTTCTGCTGATTGTATATAATGCTCATTACCGAAGGCAATTTCAGCCAGTCGCAGAAAAGTTATTCCTTTTTGAGATTCATTACCCCGGTAATTCTCCAGGGAGAGTTTGTAATATTCTCCTGCCTGCTCTTCTTTTTTCTGCCGCATTGAAAACTGTGCCAGGGCATAATAAATCTGATCCCTGAATTCGCGGTTTTTATTATCCTTAAGCATATTGTTCAGCTCTGTAAGGATAAACTGGCTGTCACCACTGTCGTTGTCGTAGGCCATGGCCATATTAATTCTGGCCTGAAAAGCCATTTGAAAATCAGGGCTGAGTTTCAATACCTTTTTATAGGCTTGCTGTGCCATGGCATAGTTCTCGTGCTCATGATGCGCCTGGGCCAAAATGTAGGTGAGGCGTGTTTCTAAACTACGCTTAGGGGCAAGCTCTGATGCTTTTTCGATAAAAGGTATAGCTTGTTCAAAATTTCTTTGCTGAAGAAATAAATCGGCATACACCATGTTGTACATCAGCTTTGTCTCCTCATCAAGCAGACCTTCACTAATGTCCTGGGTTACGGTTTCCAATATCTGCTGTGCATTGCTGTATTGATCATTTTTGATGTATGATTTGGCAACCCAGATCTTGGACTTATATTTAAGAGGGGTTTCAAATTGGCGGATTATGTATTGAAAGGTTAAAATGGCAAGATTAATATCATCTTTAAAATAATGACTGCGTGCAATCAAATAGTATGAATCGTCGATCCACCGGTTGTATTCTATTCCATTGATGTTCATCGAATGCTTTCTGATAGCAACGCTGGCTTTTTGATAAGCTACATCCATATTGCCTGCCACCCTCGAGGCCTGCTGATCACTTCCATAGCGGAATATGCTCAACACGTCTTCATAATTATCTTCATGCGCATCATTTAATTGTCTGATGCCCTCACGATAGCTTTCTCTGGCGTTAAAGTAACCGTTGTACTTTGTTGTTATACTATGAAAATTGCGACTCACTAAGGTATTCTTTTGGGTGGAACAGCCCCAGGTAAACACCAGCAAAGCAATAGCGACAAAAAAATGGAAGATGAATTTTCTCTTTAACAAGTGCATTAAAGTGCGTATGATTGGTTTATAGCTTGTATAACTGCTAAATTGCAAATTTATTTCAAATTGACCTGCATTTCAAATAATTTTTCATTTGGTGTACGGTTATTTTATGATTTGTTTAAAAGAGACTTCTCACTAGGTTCGAGGTGACCAATAATTAGCCTCCATAATTGATACGCTAGAATACTCTGTCATCTCTACCGCCCAGAGGCCACAAAGGAGCAGCGAAGCTAGATCTCCTGATTTTTATCCACCCATAGTGAATAATAATTTCTCACTCCCGTTTTTCTTGCAAAAGAAAAGTGTCCCCGAAAGAATTAAAATTGCGATATTTGCAACTTAATAAAAACAGCAACGGTTAAAACACAGAAAAAAAAGCAAACATATTTCCCCATAAATGTCCGAAAATAAAAAGAAAGATAAAGGTTTTTTTGCTAAGCTTCACGACAAATACCGTTTGGTGCTGATGAACGATGATACCTTTGAAGAGAAAATATCCTTCAGATTAACACGCTTTAATGTATTTCTCTTTTTTGGTACCCTGGTTATTTTTCTGGTTGTAGCAACTTCCTATCTTATTGCTTTTACACCCTTAAAGGAGTATATACCCGGTTATGCTGATTTCAATACCCGCAAAGTACTCCGCGAACTGAACATAAAAGCTGATTCGCTGCAGGCTGAATTACAAAGCAAAGATCTGTATATCATGAATATTAAAAATATCTTTGAGGGCAAAGATCTTATTGAAGAAATCCCTGATTCGATTGGCACTCAACAATTTGCAGAAATATCTGAACTCACCCGATCGCGTGAAGATTCTATTTTACGGGCTGAAATGGAAAGCGAACTGCAATACCAGGAGTGGACACAGGAAGATATGACCGTTACTGAAAACAGAGGGGTATCGCAATTCTTCTTTTTCCCACCTATAAATGGTATGATTTCAAACCATTTCAATGCAGCCCAGAATCACTTTGGAATAGATATCGTTGCCGATTTAGGCTCTCCTATCAAAGCAACACTTGATGGCACCGTGGTGCTTGCCACATGGACCCTGAGCACAGGTTATACCATTGGTATTCAACATGCCAACAATCTCATGTCAATATACAAGCACAATGATGTTTTGCTTAAAGGGGAAGGAAGCTACGTTAAGGCCGGAGAAGCCATTTCTATTATCGGCAATACCGGAACCCTTTCAACAGGAACTCACCTGCATTTTGAGCTCTGGTTCAATGGCAACCCCATTAATCCCCTTGACTATATCGTTTTTTAATTCATCCCGGCACAATTCCTAACTATAAAAAGAAATAACTGTGGTGAAAAAAAAGAATATTGCCATTTTGGGTTCTACCGGTTCAATAGGGACACAGGCATTGGAGGTAATACGTGCCAATGCTGATCATTTTCAGGTAGAGATTCTCACGGCTCAAAACAATGCCTCCCTACTTATAAAGCAGGCTCAGGAGTTTAAACCCAATGCTGTTGTAATCGGTAATGAAGATCTATATCAACGTGTAAAACAAGAACTGGAGCCCTTATACATTAAAGTATTTGCAGGTGAGAATGCCTTATCAGAAATTGTTGAGTTTGACACCATTGATATGGTGTTGACTGCAATGGTAGGATTTGCAGGGCTAAAACCTACCCTGAAGGCCATTGAAGCAGGTAAAAACATAGCACTAGCCAATAAAGAAACCCTCGTGGTAGCCGGGCATATTATTACCCAAAAAGCACAACAAGCCGGCGTAAACATCTATCCGGTTGATTCTGAACATTCAGCCATCTTTCAATGCCTGGCCGGAGAGTTTCATAATCCCATTGAAACCATTTATCTTACCGCTTCAGGAGGCCCTTTCAGAGGAAAAGACAAGGAGTTTCTTAAACAGGTAAAAAAAGAAGATGCCCTTAAACATCCAAACTGGGATATGGGTTGTAAGATTACCATCGATTCTGCTTCGATGATGAATAAAGGACTGGAAGTGATTGAAGCCAAATGGTTGTTTGCTCTCAAACCCCATCAGATCAAAGTCATTGTTCATCCCCAATCCATTATTCATTCGCTGGTTCAATTTGAAGATGGGTCCATCAAGGCTCAAATGGGTCTACCCGACATGAAGCTTCCTATTCAATATGCCTTGGCATATCCACAACGGGTAAAATCTGATTTTCCCAGGTTTAACTTTGTCGATTATCCTGAACTAACCTTTGAGCAGCCCGATAGAGAAACCTTCCAAAACCTGGATTTGGCTTTTAGAGCAATGGAAAAGGATGGCAACATGCCTTGTATTCTAAATGCCGCCAACGAAGTTGTCGTGGCAGCCTTTCTCAAAGACCAGGTGGGCTTTTTAAGGATGCCCCAAGTGATAGAGAAGTGCATGGATCGCATTAGCTTTTTGCCCAACCCCTCTTATGATGAGTTGGCTCAAAGCGATAAGGAGGCCAGGGCTTTGGCCAGAGAAATCATTTACGGTTCCCAACATCGGGCGGATGCTCCCTGCGATTAAGCAATCAAATAAATAACCTGAATATCCGTTTATGATTATCGGTTGTTGCAAATAATACAAGTAGCCCCATGATAAACAATTGATTGCACAATTGGTTGTTATCAAAGTAAAACAAAGAATTCAACATCATTAATACATAGAAGCAAATCAATTAGAAAAACAAATGGACATAGCAATTAAAATAATACAATTTATTCTGAGTTTATCGATTCTAATCATTATCCATGAAATGGGTCATTTTCTTGCTGCAAGATATTTCAATACCCGTGTCGAGAAGTTTTACCTGTTTTTCAATCCCTGGTTTACCATTTTCAAAAAGAAAATCGGTGATACCGAATACGGAATTGGATGGCTGCCCCTGGGTGGTTATGTTAAGATTTCGGGAATGATCGATGAATCGATGGATAAAGAACAAATGAAACAGCCACCCAAACCATGGGAATTCAGGGCTAAACCGGCATGGCAACGCCTCATTATTATGGTAGGCGGGGTAACCTTCAACCTTATTTTCGCTGTATTGATTTACATTGCAATGCTTTCCTTTATTGGTGAGCAATACCTGCCTGCTCAAAATGTACGGTATGGCATTGTAGCCGACTCACTAGCCCAGGATATAGGGATGAAAACCGGAGACAAAATCCTTTACCTCAACAACCAACATGTTGAAGATTTTGCCGAGGTACCCAGGGAATTTGTAATGGGTAATGTAAATACAGTAACCGTTGAACGAGATGGTGATCTAGTAGAACTGGAGGTACCCAATGATTTCTTCTCCAAAATAATTGCCAGCAGGGGAGCCAATTTCATGAGTATCCGCTTTCCCTTCATAGCATCGGGCTTTCTCAAAGGTTCTGTTGCTGAAAAGGCTGGCGTGCAAACCGGTGATCATATCATAGGGATTAATGATATTGAAACCTGGTCTTTTGATGAATTTAGGGCTCATATTGGTGACCATGCAGGAAAACAAATAAGCCTCAAAGTAATACGCCAGGGAGATACCTTAAGTATCCCTCTTGAGATCCCTGAAACAGGTTTGATTGGTGTTTACCTTCAACCTATGGATAAGATGTTTGATTTTGAGAAAAAGCAGTATTCCTTTTTTGAAGCCATTCCGGCCGGTGGGGTTAAGGCCTGGGAGACTACTACCCGATACCTTGGCGAATTGCGCCTGCTCTTCCGTCCCGAAGTAAAAGCCAGTGAAAGCCTTGGTGGATTTATTACCATTGGAAGCATCTTTACCCCAACCTGGGATTGGGTGAGTTTTTGGACCATCACGGCATTTCTTTCCATTATCCTTGCTATTATGAATATTCTGCCTATACCCGCATTGGATGGTGGACATGTAATGTTTTTGCTGTACGAAATAATTGCTGGAAGAAAGCCTTCAGATAAATTTATGGAGTATGCACAAACCGTTGGCATGGTGCTGCTGCTTTCACTTGTCATATTTGCACAGTACAACGATATCATGAGACTTTTTAAATAAAAGTTGGAAGCCCGAAGCTCGAAGCATGAGAAGACTTTCCATTCACGAAAAAACCGGGAATGGCTGTGCGGAGGACATGGAAACGTTTGCAATAAAAGCGATTAAAAGTAACAACCAATTCATTGCCTTGCACATCATAGCAAAGCCCGTTATCATGCTGATAGCGGGCTTTGCTTTTGATGCCCAACTTTTTCCTTTTTTTTAAAAGGGTAGCAGGCAGTTTCATAACAATATTTAAGGTTTCTACATTGTGTCTTGGGGTAGCCTTTTTTTTAATCAAGCGGATATTTAAACCGTAGCATAAGCGGACCATAAGCGGACCATAAGCGTATCATAAGCGTATCATAAGCGTGCAGATACGGTTATAATGCGCTTATGATTCGCTAATGAACCGATAATAATACAGAATAGAAACTTATTTAAAATGATTTATTGTAGCAGTCTCTAAAGGTAGGCTAGACACGTGACTCAACTTAAAGGCACAACAATATCCTTTTATTAACCAAAAAATAAAACCCGCTATTCTAAAGACTAGCGGGTTTTGAGAATTACTGCTTATTTACAAGATATCATTTCACATCCTCGTCATTTACTACATTGATATTTACAATACCATCAATATTGAATTTTGTATTGGGCAATTCCTTATCATTGTCTTTTATTACCAGAATAATATCGTTGTAATCTTTATCACCTCCGGGAATACGAATATCTTCAAAAGCCAGAACCATATCCTGACATCCATTTTCTATAAACAAAAGATGCTGTTGTTTGGAAGAAGGATTAAATTCTCTATTGGTATAGTGGGTATAAACACCATTTACCATCTGACCATTTTTCCAACCCTGTGCAACAAGGAAAAACCCCACTACGGTGTTGGCAGGAAAGGGCTCACTACCCAATTGCACCATATCTCCTGGTTCTAACCCGCCCCCATCATTAACTGAAGACACATTGGGAAACACGACAAGATTTTGCAGTTCCTCAACAGAAGCCGGAGGATTATCGGCCGGATAGGCGTAATAACCAAATGAATTTTTCCAACCGGCCCCTTCGTTTACAAAGACAACATATACAGGAGTTTCTTCTGCCGTAACTACGTTTAGGGCATTTTCAGCCACAAATAGTTGCGGAGAATGGTTTTGGGCATTCTCTCTTTCGGGCAGGTATAAATTAATGGCATTCATAAGTGCAGGGCAAGGTTCAGTAGGGATTATATCATCGGGCACCCCTTCGTCGATACTCACAGATAATATTTTTAATCCGCCCAATCCGCTGGCAACAAAGACTATACTATCGTTTGATTTTACAAAGTTGGCTGATTGCATATCATTAAAAACCATTTCACCCAAAATCACCACCTCATCATCAAGCCTGGAAACGATTTCTCCTACCGTTATGCCCGATTGTCCGTTGGCCATAAAAACCAGGGTATTGTTTACCGAAACACTGTTGCTCACGTGATTTTCATCCAGATCGCCTGCGGGTGTTTCGGGTTTGGGTATATGTTGCTTAAGGGTTCCGTCTGTATTGATCATCTTGACGCCCTCTTCGTTGAGTGCTGCAAAAATGTATTGGTCTGTAACAGAAATTTCTGATTTAGACCAGGGTGTATTGGCTCCATAGATTTCATAGCCCGTGGTAAGTTCATTATCAGCCCTGCTAAAGACATTGATTTTGCCGGGCTGACCCGAGAGGATATATACATTTTCAGAATTGGTATCTACAGACCTTGCATCAACAATACTTTCCTGTTTTATCAAATTATACTGACGATCAAAAATGGTTAAACCACCACTATCACCACTGGTAATGTAAATGTACTGATCTGTTACCTTTATACCGTTTGCTGAAAAGGATGGGATGTCGATGAGGGTATCAACCGATATAATCTGCATTTGGCTGTTGAGGCTGAGCACCTGAAAAAAGGCAGGACTGCTAAATTCCATTTCAACATAATCGGCGGTTGCTCCCACAATAAAGATTTTTCCCTCTTTAAAATCAACGGCATTGATATCAGCGTCGGTAAAAGTGGCATTCGAAATGATCTTTGGCTGTTTAGGTATTTCAACATCAAAAACCTCTACGGCTCCCCCAAACTCTTCGCCTCTATAGTTATACGAAACAAAAGCGTACTTATCTTTTAGGGCAACATGGGTAGCCATAAGTGTACGGCCATGATCAGTGGGAGCATCAACGTCTGCACGCAGTTTAAAGGTAAAGTTGGCCGAATAGTCTTTCTCGGGGTTCGTGGTTGATTTTAGTTCACTTTGATACCGCGGATTCATCTTCACCAACTCATCCTTTATGCTAAGACGCTCATTTAGCTGAACCGGATCATTTTTTATGGTGAGATGCTGAATCTGTGCAGGATCAATAATGTTTTGTGCTTCGTCTTTTTGACAAGCTACAGCCCATAGCATTAAAGCAGGGAATATAAAAATAAAGTTCTTCTTCATCAAACGCATAGC
>JBEPXC010000013.1:0-9583 GCA_041642035.1 Sphingobacteriia bacterium | reverse complement strand
CAAAGGGTTTTAATGTTATAAAACGTGTATAAATTTCCACAAGCAAAGCTATGCATATAAAAAGGAGCAGAAATGGTAGTATAAACCTGAATTTTGACAGGCGATTTCTATTGGTTGATGGGGGGAAGTTAATTCAAGACCACGCTGCAGCAGCCCGGGCAGAACTAAGATGCTTACATTCTGGCAAGAATTTTTTGATAATCTTCATCAATTTCCAACATAGATTTGGTGTTCTGTATGATGATCCCTTTTGTGTCGGGGATGTGCGTTTGAGTAAAATTCCATATAACATGAATTCCGGCAGCGATGGCGTGTTCGACAGCCTGAAGTGCATTTTCGGGTGTAGAGGCAATGATGGCCATTTTTAGGTGCATTTGCTTAACGAAGACCGGCAGTTTATCCATGTTCTGAACCTTTATTCCTGAAAGAACTTTGCCTACCTTTTCGGGGTCTATATCAAAGGCGGCAACGATTTTCAGGCCACTACCGGCAATGGTTTCATTGCGCAAGAGTGAAGTACCAAGCTTACCAATACCGATCAGCGAAGCCTCTTTAAACTCTTTCTCTCCCAACAGCAGATCAATACAATCAATGAGCGCATCTACCTCAATCAAATCATCAGTTGATTTGTTCCAATTGGGGCAAAATACAAAATCATGGTAAATGTTCTGTTGATCGATCCCAAGAAACTCCGAGATCATGGCTATGGTAAGTTGGTGTTTATTCTTATACTTCCATAGCCGAAGCAATGGCTGGTATAAATGAAACCTTTTAATGGTAGCTTCTGGTAATTGATTAAAAGTTGTATCTCGTTCCATCAGAGATTTTTTATTGGGTAAAAAATCTTGTTACATAATTTAAGTCTGCCCGTCGGATAGCAAAAACATCTAAGGTTAAAAAAACCGGTAGTTATGAATTTAAAACTCATAACTACCGGAAACCAAAACCAAAAACACACATGAAGATCAGGATATTTGAAGAGCGTTGTTCACAGAACAACTGCTTTACCGGAGTGTTGATGGTGATGATAAACCATCTGACTTCAAAAAGAACCTTCTCTTTCAAAAAAGAACATTGTATCCGGCTACGCGCAGCTTATTTCAATAGTTGTGCCAATACTTGTAAGCTCCTACAATACTGTTTAATACATTAATAATGAATCATACCCCTTCAGTCATAGCTGGCTCCTCTGTCATGTTTAATGACAGTTCACTGTCACTAAACATGACAGTGTACTAAATAATGACACTTTTGCAAGCTCTTAAAGAATGATGTATTTATCTGTATCAAACAATAGGTTAATTAAAAGAGGCAGAATCACAACCTTTCTGTCAAAAACACCGTATACATTATCTGAATATTTAACCTTAACGATAGGTTATGTCAAAAAAAGCCACTTAGCCACTTCAAAACAATTAAAAACAGAAGTACGTTTATATAATTTGAAAGATTCATAGATAATAAATCGAATGATATGAAAAATTGGGATGTTTTTATCATTGTATCGACTTTCGTAATAGCCATTGCCTTATTTGCCAGTGGTAAAATAGATTTTACCAATATGCTCAATAACTTAAGGCCGGAAGAAACTCTTGTGGTGGTGTTTAAAACAGCAACAGTTGCCCTGTTGGGTAGCCTGGCCCTTGCCTTGCTGGTAGTCGTATTGCTGGTAGATATAGTCATTTCCATTGTAATGCGAATGGAATTTCCTGTAATGCATTTTTTATACGACACCCTGTATTTGGAATATTTCCGTGCATGGTTCTGGGACATGCACTCGGGGAGCCATATCTTTATGGCCTGTATTGTTTTGTTTGGTTTGGGATTAATCAAAAGCTATTTGGGGCCCGTAAAAAGAAAGAAAACTTTTGTTTACCACAAAGCCAAGCAAAACAATTATGTAAGTCATTGAATCTTCAGATAGGTAATTTAGGGGGAGTCTTGTTGAGCGAATTTTTTAATCTTCTGATAAAGGGCATTCCGGCTGATGCCCAAAGCAGCGGCCACTTTAGTCATATTTCCATTAAACACCTTTAAAGCGTTTTCAATGGCTATTCTCTCCATCTGTCCCAGCGAAATCACCTTGCCTTCCATCTGATTTGCCTGGCTTAGATGAGACTCTGAAGCCAGTCTGCTATCCCTTGTATTCGCATCGGGCTGCAAGGCCTCCTGCATTATATCGGGGTTCATGATAGCATCGGCCCAATCGAGCTTTCCTTCAAGGTTCACATACTTTTCAATATAGTTCTCCAGCTCTCTGACATTTCCCGGCCAGTTGTAGGATATAAGTTTCTTAAACTGTTTGTTGTCCATATCTGGCAACTGCTTGCGTAGTTTCACTGATTTAAGGTTCAGAAAGAAACTGATCAGCATAGGAATATCTTCTCTTCGGTTTCTTAGGGGGGGGATATAAACGGGAATCACACTAAGTCTGTAATATAAGTCCTGCCGAAATTTCCCCTCCCTGACCTGTTCAAGAAGGTTTCTATTGGTGGCCGCGATGATGCGTACATCCAGGCTGATAGCCTTATCACCACCTACCCGGGTAATACTTCTTTCCTGCAGGGCCCTCAAGAGCTTCACCTGCATATCAAGGGGCATCTCACCAATTTCATCCAAAAAGAGGGTTCCTCCGTTAGCCAGCTCAAATTTGCCCGGCTTGCCACCTTTCCTGGCGCTGGTAAAGGCTCCTTCGGTATAACCGAAAAGTTCACTTTCAATCAGGCTCTCAGGGATGGCTCCACAGTTAATGGCAACAAATCCACCCTCACGACGGGAACTGTAGTTATGAATCGATTGTGCCAGTACTTCCTTTCCGGTACCGCTCTCACCCTGTATCAATACGGTACTGGGGCTATCAGCAATATTCTGGCAATACTCCACAATTCGTTTCATTTCATCACTCTCTCCAATGAGATCATCAAAATTATAGCGTGCCTGCATACCGGTGTACTTGTTCACCATCTTGTACACCCTCTTCATATCGCGCAGGGTTACAACAGTTCCGCTGATGGTACCGTCGCCATCGGTAAGTGGATATACATTAAAATTAAGGCTCTCACGAATCCCCGGGCGATTTACCTGAACTTCCTCATCCGTGATGATGTCATGGTTCTTAACCTTCTTCAGGTAATGGGGCCATGAAACAAAAAACTCCTCCAGGTTTCTGTTTTCTATTTTATGTATAGGGGTGCGCAAAAGGCCTGATGCCAGGTTATTTGCCCTGCGTATTTTCCCATTTATATCGGTGGCCAGTACACCAAATTCAAGGGTATTTAAAATCTGAGAAACGAAATTGTAGGTTTCCTTCTGCCGCATCTCGGAAAAGGAGCTCTTTAGCTGGTATTCAATGGCTTTGGCTGACGACACGACCAGGCCCAATATATAGGGGAATTCTTTCTCGCGGTATCCACTCAGATTTATGCATCCTATGGTGTTGCCTTTTTCATCATGAATAGCAGCTGCCGAACAATACCATTGATGGAAAACTTTCACAAAATGCTCCTGTCCGCCTATCTGAACAGGAGAATTTTCATGCAGGGCAATACTGATGGCATTTGAACCAATACTTTCTTCGCTCATAAAGACGCCTTTAGCAATGCCATAGGGTTGGTTCTGGCCGATAATATTCTCATCGCCGGTCATCTCAAGTATGCATCCCTGTTCATCGGTGAGCAACACGACAAATCCATTACCGGCTACAAACTCATACAGCAGATGTACAAAAGGGGTAGCGATAGTGAGTAATCGTTTGTTTCGTTCAAGCTTTCGTTCCAGCTCTATGCCCTGAACATGAATAACAGGCTGCACTCTCTCGCGCTCCACGCCAAAATCAAGACTCCTCTTATGAGAAGCCCTGACCATATCGCGTTGAGACTTATTTAGACCGGAAGAAATCATGGCCCCATCAGGAAATTAGCTTTTTGTAGCGGATACGTTTGGGCCCCTCATCGCCGTGTCTTTTTCTACGGTTTTCTTCGTACTCAGAATAAGAACCTTCAAAAAAGATCACCTCCGAATTTCCTTCAAACGCAATGATATGGGTTGCAACCCGGTCCAGAAACCAGCGGTCGTGGGTAATGATTACGGCGCATCCGGCAAAACTTTCGAGGCCTTCCTCAAGGGCCCGAAGGGTGTTTACATCAATATCGTTGGTGGGCTCATCGAGCAAAAGCACATTGGCTTCGCTCTTAAGGGTCAAGGCCAAATGCAGGCGGTTACGCTCCCCTCCTGAGAGTACCCCACATTTCTTTCCCTGGTCGGCACCATTAAAGTTAAAGCGCGACACATAGGCCCTGCTGTTGAGCTGTCGGCCACTAAGATTGATGATTTCATTACCTTCAGAAACCACTTCCCATACAGATTTTTCCGGATCAATATCGGCATGAGCCTGATCCACATACCCCAGCTGTACGGTTTCGCCTATGTTGAAAGAGCCCTTGTCGGGTTGTTCCTGTCCCATAACCATACGGAAGAGAGTCGTTTTACCCGCACCATTGGGTCCTACAATACCTACTATACCGGCAGGAGGCAAAGAGAAAGAGAAATCTTCAAACAACACCTTATCGCCGAAGGCTTTGGAGATACCGTTTGCCTCTACCACCTGCGAACCCAGTCGTGGACCATTAGGTATATATATTTCCAGGCGTTCTTCTTTTTGTTTCACGTCTTCGTTAAGCATTTTATCGTAGGAGTTGAGCCTTGCTTTGGCTTTTGCCTGACGTCCTTTAGGGTTCATGCGCACCCATTCCAATTCACGCTCAAGGGTTCTGCGCCTTTTGCTTTCAGTCTTTTCCTCCTGAGCCAACCGTTTTGACTTTTGTTCCAGCCAACTGGTGTAGTTCCCTTTCCAGGGAATACCCTCTCCCCTGTCGAGTTCGAGTATCCATCCGGCCACGTTATCCAGGAAATAACGGTCGTGGGTGATGGCAATTACGGTACCCTTATATTGTTTAAGGTGCACCTCCAGCCACTCAACCGACTCGGCGTCCAAATGGTTGGTAGGCTCATCCAACAGCAATATATCGGGCTCCTGCAGTAAAAGCCGGCAAAGTGCTACCCTGCGTCGCTCACCCCCGCTCAAATGCTCCACACTTTCCTCGGGGTCGGGACAGCGCAATGCATCCATGGCACGTTCGAGCTTACTATCCAGCTCCCATCCATTATACTGTTCGATAAGGTCTGAAAGCTCGCCCTGTCGATCTATGAGCTTTGCCATTTCATCATCGCTCATAGGCTCGGCAAACTTAAGGTTTACTTCGTCATATTCTTTTAGCACATCAACAATTTCTTGCACGCCTTCTTCAACCACCTGCCTTACCGTTTTGGTTTTATCCAGGTGTGGATCCTGTTCCAGGTATCCAACCGAGTATCCGGGAGAAAATACTACATCACCCTGGAAAGATTTTTCCTCTCCGGCAATAATGCGCATTAATGTTGATTTACCCGAACCATTCAATCCAATGATCCCTATTTTGGCACCATAATAAAATGACAAATAAATATCCTTCAAAACCTGCTTTGAAGGGGGAAATACCTTGCTCACCCCAACCATGGAAAAAATAATCTTCTTGTCGTCGCTCATATATAGTTAGATAAATAATTACAGTAGAAATCTTTTTTGCAAAGATAAATAAAGCTTTGGATTTAGAAATTGAGCGAAAAAAGAATAAGGAAAGATGGTATCTAAAAATGAATGTGCTTGCCCACTGGCAAGTAAAAAACAGTTGCACTATGATTTTAGGCAGTTCATAAGAATTTAATATCGTTTTATTGTTTTACAAACCATATGGGCTTTTTTTTCCCTTTACCCGCAAAAACTACGGTTATATTTTCAGAATTAAACCGTGTTTAAAAATCATTTTTTCTTCTACCTTTACAAACTTAAAAATAGAAAAATATCTTAACATGACAACGGCGCGTATCATGAAAAAATATTATTTAGTCATTTTAACAGTCATTTCTACTATGAGTATGGTTAGTTGCCAATTAGCAGGGAAAGAGAAAAAACCCACAGATTTTCCTGTCTATAACGGAACAGATCTGGGCGTACAATATACACCTGAGGAAACCACCTTTCGGGTTTGGGCTCCCTCAGCAGAAACCATAATGCTGCGGATTTATGATCAGGGTCATGAAGGTAATTTGTTGGATTCCCTTGAGATGAAAAAAGATACCAGGGGAACCTGGGTTATGAAGCTAAAAGGAGACTGGAAAGACAAATATTATACCTATCAGGCCAATCATAAAGGAGAATGGAAGCTTGAAGTACCCGATCCTTATGCCAAAGCAGTAGGAGTAAATGGCGACAGGGGTATGATTGTCGATTTACATTCAACCAATCCTAAGGGTTGGGATGATACGCCTCGTCCGGTCCTGAATAGTTTTGCCGATATGGTGATTTGGGAAATTCACATACGCGATTTTTCCATACATCCCAGTTCAGGCATAGTAAATAAAGGCAAATTTCTGGCCTTTACAGAAGAAGGTACCCGCAGCCCACAAGGCCATAGAACAGGTATAGACCATTTGGTCGAAATGGGAATTACCCATGTTCATCTTCTACCCTCTTTCGATTTCTTCACCATCGACGAAACAGAATTGGATGAACCTGTATTTAACTGGGGTTATGATCCCAAAAACTATAATGTTCCCGAAGGATCCTATTCTACCGATCCTTATGATGGCAACGTGCGCATAAAAGAGTTTAAGCAAATGGTGCAGGCTTTGCATAAAAACGGTATCCGGGTGATTATGGATGTTGTGTATAACCACATGTTTGATGCCAATTCATCTGCCTTTGAAAATCTGGTGCCCGGCTATTACTTTAGGATGAATCCTGACGGCAGTTATTGCAATGGCTCAGGGTGCGGAAATGAAACAGCTTCAGAAAAGGCCATGATGCGCAAATTCATGGTAGAGTCGCTTAAATACTGGGCACAGGAATATCATATTGATGGTTTTCGATTTGACCTGATGGGACTGCATGATATTGAGACCATGAACACCATCAGCAAGCAATTGCACGCTATTGATCCAACCATATTCCTTTACGGTGAAGGTTGGACAGCAGGAGAAACAACCCTTCCGGAAGAAAAACGTGCCAACAAACATCATGCAGCCAGGTTAAAGGGCATAGCCGTATTCAGCGACGATATCAGGGATGCTATCAGAGGCCCCTGGTATGATGGCAAAGCACCCGGTTTTATGGCAGGCAAAGAAGATCTGGAGGAAAGTATAAAATTTGGTGTCGTTGCTTCAACGGAACATCCCCAACTAAACTACGAGCTGGTAAATTATTCAGAGGCCCCTTATTCCGACAATCCACTTAAAACCATCACCTACGTTACCTGTCATGACAATCCCTGTTTATGGGATAAAGTACTTGAAACCTGCACGGATTGCAATAAAGACGATAAACTCGATTTGCAGAAGTTTGCCAATGCCATTGTTCTAACCTCACAGGGAATTCCTTTGTTGCATGCCGGCGAGGAGATTGTCCGAACCAAATTCGGAGAGCACAACAGCTACAACCTGCCCGATTCGATCAATCAACTGGTATGGCATAATAAACATTCCTACAGGGAAGTCTTTGATTACTATCGCAAACTCATCAGACTTCGCAAAAATCATCCTGCCTTCCGCATGTCTTCAACAGAAATGCTTCAAAAACATCTTAGTTTCTTCGAGATCGAACAACCCCTATTAGTGGGTTATCAGATTAGTGGAAATGCCAACAAGGATTCATGGAAAGATATCCTGGTGTTTTACAATGCCAATGCCACCGACCAGGAAGTTGAACTGCCACTGGGAGAGTGGATGGTCGTTGCCACTAAGTATGATATAGAGGAATCCGGATCCACCATTGATGGATTCAATGAAGTACAAAAAGGAAAAACCAGCATCCCTAAAAGATCTATTTTAATCCTGGTTGATAAAGAAAGTGTTTAGTTTCGCAACTTATGCTGTTTTTTTTAAAGAGACGCCCATCGGCGTCTCTTTTTTTATCCAGCACCCATAAGAAGGCACCTAAGGCAATAAATAACTCCTTACTTTAATCATTAATATAACAGAACAGACTTTTATTTAGACATACTTGTGATATATTGTAAGTAACTTTGTTCTAAACGTTAGAAAAGAATCGAGAGATTTCAGATCTAACCACTACTCACACGTTGCGGCAGGAAAACGAAAGCATGAAAGCTGGAAGAAAATAAAACAATAAAACGTATTAAACTATTTTTACTTTTACCAGGAAGACTATTTTTGTATCTCCAAAACATAGAGCAAATGAGAAGTATAGCAAAGAACATAATATTCCTTATGGTGTCTGGAATAATTACCATAAGTCTCAGCAGCTGCCTGAAAGATGATGAATTCCGCCTGGAACAAAATGTAACCGGCACGCTTAGGTTTCTCGATATAATGGATGCCAGGGCATTGGTGGTTACCGCTAAGGGCAATACCAAATCAGGCACTTCCAAACCGGGGGCATCCCTTCTGAAAATAACAGAAAGTGGACAACTGGTTAAAGTGAGATATTATCGTATCGACTCACTGATTACCCAAACCCAGGAGGGTGTCTTTGTGGAGACAGACTCTATCGAGTTAACCGACTATGTATACCCAATTCAAATGGTCGATCTATCTTCTAGATATATATTAGCCAGTTTCGGAGAAGAAAACGGTCAGAACGAAGAACAACCTTTTGCCTATAATTTCATCGTCCGCAAATCAGACGGGAGTGTATTTTATTTTCCCGGTTTCATTCCTGTTGTTCAGAACGACCGCGAAGATTACAGCGAGATGTTTTATAATGAACAAAGCACCATACAGGAAGATAACGCAGGAAACCTATATTATTTAGGTGGCTGGATACTTCACAAACTCAATGTGCAGAACCTGGCAAACATTAGGATCGAACAACTAAGTTATGGTGGAGCAGAAGATGGCATACTAAATTTTAGAATTAACAAAGACCAGCACATGGTTTTTACCACTATGGATGAAGAAGCTCCCGAAGGAATAAAATTTCGCTTTAGTAATGGAAAAATAATCAATTCTCCCAGAGAAATGATACCCTACTGGCTGGGGTTTGATGAAAGCTTTTACTACTCACATCTTAATGAACAAGGCTTCCCCGAAATCATAAAGGTTATCATAAACAACAACGAAATTGCCTACGAAAGCATTGGAGAATTTAATAATCCGGCTCTGGCAAATGTGCCACTTGAAAATGGTTTTCAATTTAAACTGGAACAACTCAATAAAATAATTATTGTATCCAATCCAAATTCCACAGCCAACAGCCCTGTAGTAACCGAAGTATACAATGATGAGCAAACCCTGAAAGCATTCAACTTAAGTGAATTGGGGCTTTCATCTATTACTAGGGGAGTTAATAACGATAATTATTACTATTTGTCCGGATTGGACAATGGCCAGCATAGCCTAAAAAAAGTTGATGCCTCTGTTTTCCCCCATAATGTTGTTGATCTCATACCAAAAGGAGAGCTGGAAATATTCAACATGGTGGTTTCAGCACAAAACGTCATTACTTTTCATGGTATTCGTCCTGCAGGAG
>JBEPXC010000012.1:0-33317 GCA_041642035.1 Sphingobacteriia bacterium | reverse complement strand
TACCAGCTAAATTCAATCAAATGAGGAGATCCCCACAATTCCATAAACGAGTCGGGTAATACTTCATGCAAGGTGCGGAATGAACCCAAAAAACCTTCACCACCATGTAGGCTATTGATCTTCATCATGGCAAAAGGAATAAGCATGATCGACAGGATGATGGTAAAGATACCCTGTATCAAATCCACCAGCACTACCGCCGCAAGCCCTCCTATACTTGAATAAATCAGGGTAACCAGGGCCACGATCCAGATAAACATAGTCTCGTTAATGTAAGAATATTCCTTCCGGGGTTTTAACAATTGAAGCTCTACCAATCTTTCTTTTTCATTTTCTGACAACAAAACAAAATCAGCTGCCTCAAGGTGTTCCTTTTCAAGAGCCAGTGAATACTCAGCATATTCAGCTTTAGTCAGCTCTGTCTCAGGTTTTGTTGTAATAGCCGCCACCGTTTTCGACATAGCCACCAAACCAAAAGCTCCAATCATCACAAAAAATATCGTTTGACACAAAGCATAAAAAGCCGCCATCTGCTTTGACCCGTACCTTTCTTCAAAAAAATCACCCAGGCTAAGTACTCTTAACCTTCTATACCAGATGGATGTCATCCAGAATACAGGCAAATTCAATAAACCACCGGCCAGCATGGCCCAAATACCTGCTGCTCCGTTAGTATTTACCATAGTGGTTGTAGCCGTTACATTTTCAACCGATGTAGCCTGTCCATAAGCGGTAAACGTCTGGATTAACTTCCCAAAACGGCGACCACCCATAAAATAATCTTCACGGTTCTTAATGGATAATGATGCCCGTATACCTACATAAAGGATAAGAGCAAAATACAGAAAAAGAACGATAAGGTCCCAAAGGGTTAATCCCCAGAATGAAATACTAGCCATCTGATATTTTCCTTTTTTTATTGATAACTATTTATTAAACAATAAACTTCCATTACATGCTATTTCTTTTAAGGCCTGTCAGCCTCTTTTTGTCCAAAGTCAGATGGACTATCGCCCATGTTAAATATCAACTCACCCCCGGCAACGATATCATCATGCATGATGTATGATTTGGTATAGGGCTTTCCATTTAACTCAACAGACTGAATGTAGATGTTTTGATCACTATGTTGATTTGCTGTAACAATAAATCTTTTATTTCCTTCAAGTTTAAGGGTAAGCTTTTCAAATAAGGGCGTTCCAAATACATACATTTCGGATGCAGGAAATACAGGATAAAAACCCATGGAGGATAAAATATACCAGGCCGACATTTGGCCTGCATCTTCATTACCAATAACTCCGTCTGGATTATCTTTATAAAATTCGTTCATGATGTAGTGGATTTTTTCGGCTGTTTTCCACTGCTGACCGGCATAAGCATACAAATAGGCAATATGATGACTGGGTTCGTTACCATGGGCATACTGGCCAATCAAACCTGTCAGGTCAATCCTTACCTCTCCTTTTGACTCAATGGAAAAGAAGCTATCCAGGCGTTCAACAAACCTGTCTTCACCACCCAACAATTCCATCAAACCCTCAACATCCTGAGGAGCGGTCCATAAATACTGCCATGCATTTCCTTCTGCCAAATCTATGGCTATTTCTTTTTTTGATGATAGTGGATCGAATATAGGATTCCATGTACCATCACTTTTAATGCCCCTGAAAAATCCGGTTTCCTGGTCATAATATTGCTGATAGTTTTTTGCCCGTTGGCTGAAATATTCAAAGTCTTCCCCTTCACCCATTTTTTGGGCCATTAATGCAGTACTTCCGTCTGAAACCGAGAGTTCCATGGCCTGGGCAACGCTTCTTTTTACCTCCCCATCGTAAGGAATGGGCCGCAGTTCTCTTTGATATTCGAGTCCTTCACCAATTTCTGCCATCGAGGTCGACATCACGGCCTGGTAAGCCCGATCCGCATCAAAACCCTGAATGTCTTTCAGGTAAGCTTCTGCCACAATCTGCAGGCTGCTAATGCCTACCATTGTTCCGGTTTCGTATCCGTATAAATGCCATATGGGCAAATAACCTTGTTGATCGTTAATGGCCAACATGGTATTTATAAAATCACCTGTCCTGGTTGGCTGGGTCAGGATGAACAGTGGATGTGCTGCACGGTAAGTATCCCAGGTTGATAAAACAGTATAGTTATCAAACCCCGGATTTTTATATATCTCGTTGTTTGTTCCCCGGTAATCGCCCTTGTAATCGTTAAATAATGAGGGGTGAATATAAGCATGAAAAGCAGCAGTATAGAAAATCCTTTTTTTTGTTTCGTCCTGTGTCTCTATTTCTATTTTCTTTAATTCGTTGTTCCACTTATCGCTGGCCGATTGAACTACCTTTTCAAAATCCCAGTCGGGGATTTCATTTTCGATATTTTCGAGTGCATTCTCCGAACTAACAGGCGAGATACCAACCTTTAAAGCCACCATTTCCGGCGCTGAACTGAAACCAATCAATCCTTTTACATGTTTACTATCACTGGTGGTTTCTGAAATCCTTAAGGTATCTTCATACAATTGGAGATCTTTAATGGGAACAGAGCTTCGTATGGCAAAATAGGTTTGTCGATGCTTTGCCCATCCACTAGAAAAGCGATGCCCCAGTAAGGTATAATCATCCACTTGAATTAATTGGGCTTCTGTTGATATATTATTAACGCCTTCTTTTAAGTCAATAATAATGCGTGCCTTTTCTTTGTTGTCGGGGAAGTAATATTTATGGTATCCAACTCGCTCAGATGCTGCCAGTTCTACCTTGACTCCATTATCCATATGAACCGAATAATATCCGGGCTTTATTATTTCATTTTCATGACTAAAGGTTGACAAATAACCATTGTGGGGGTACTCTTGTCTGCCCTTATCAAGTTGCACATTTCCAGTATATGGCATGATTAAGACATCACCCAGATCACCTATTCCTGTGCCACTTAAATGCAATTGCGAAAAACCAATGATTAAACTATCCGAATAATGATAGCCTGAGCACCAGTCCCAACCTTTATAAATATTATTTGGCCCAATCTGCACTGCACCAAAAGGCACACTTGCTCCAACAAATACATGCCCGTGGCCACCTGATCCAATTAACGGATCAACATAGTCAACCGGATTAAGGTTTTGTTTGTCTGAATCACAAGAGCTTAAGCACAAAAACATACCTGCCAGAACAATCAGCCATGATTGATAAATTTTATTTTTCATTTCACAAGATATTTACGGCACTTGACCAGGTCAGTTAGGTGAGTTTCAACTTTATTAAATAGGGTGTCTATTGAAGACACCCTATTATTATTTTGTTATTAATTCTTGATAAACTTACTTACGCTTGTTTTACCATCAATGGTTTCAACAGAGATAAGGAATAACCCGCTATCTAAAGTTGAAATATCTACAGCAACATCAAACGATCCATTATAATCAATTTGCTTAACCAACTTACCTATGGCACTGTATATCATAACCTTAGACAATCCTGATTTACTATTCAGGTTAAGGATACCTTGTGCCGGGTTGGGATGTACAATAAACCTACCTACTCCCTTGTGTATTTCCTTGTTATCATCAAGCCCGGTAGTTCCATCATAATAATTCTTCACTTTTTCCAGTTCAGCTTCGCTGTCCCAGCCGTCAAGACCGCCATCCCACCATGCAAGGGAACCTAAAGATCTGGCGTCAATACCTGATTTAATATCTGCCGTGTAGGTAAAGTCTTCGGGTAAATCACGAACATTAGCAAAACCACTGCCATTTTCTCCTTCGAGACCGGGAACGGTTGTTGGACTGTAGTCGCCAACTGAGAATACACTAGCATCAGGGATTTTTTCACCAGCATCAGCAACTTGATAATTGTTTCTGGCCCAATGTGCATAAGCGTCACCAACGGTTTGATCAGGAATCATTTTTGTAACCATATCAGGATCAACATTATCGTGGTTGTTATCGGCTTTAATACCGGCATGCGTTTCAATGAGTGCTTGTGTTATATGACTAAAAAACATGGTAGGTACATTTACAACCGGATGTGGCATTGGGAGGGTAAGCCCGGCATCAGCAGAAAAGCCCCAATCGATATTTGAAATGGGATAATCGCCCTCATCATTAAATTCACCGTTGTAGTATTTATCTAAGAAGGGGCTGGTAAAACTAAGGTTATTTGAAGCCATCCATTTTATATCTGCAATAGCCGGGGTAGCACCTTCACCAAAGGCATTTTCCCAGTATTGTTGTGTAGGTTCCATCAGGTCAATAAGTCCCACTGGGTGAGGTCCCATTTCTTTCTGGCTCTGTTTTTGGCTCATCATTAGTTCCTGCGACTCACCCTGCCAGTTGCAATTTATCATGATGTTGTTGGTAAAATACCCTTCTTTCCATTGTTCAAAATACAACCAGTATTTTGGAACATTAATAATGGTGTTGTGATTAAAATACCCAAAATTAATGGGAGAACCGCTACCCAGAAATAGTAAACCACCGTTGACCACCGTAACATTCTCTACCCATAGTGTATCAATAGCACCAGCATCAGCACGTTTAAGGATGGCAAAATTCCAGGGATTCTTAAACTTGCTTACATCGCGGAAGTAACAGTTTTTAAAGTAATAATCCATCGTGCCTTTTACATCTGCTGTTACGAACATATCGCCAGAAACCTGGTTTCCTCCAACAAAGTCATATACCTCAAGTCTTAAATCGGTACCGGCAAGTTCAAACAATGCATTTCCGGTGCCGTTTGTTGCCATGGAGGGCCAGTAAAGATTTTGCAATTTCAGGTTGCCATTTACAACGTTCCTGAACATGTTGCCATCGTCTACGGGAGAAGTAATAATAATAGGTTTTTTACCCCCTTCTTCACCAACAATAATAAGAGTAGCAGTAGTATCCGTTCCACCGCCGAAAAGAATTGGGGAAGTCACCGTATAAAAAGCATCCTTTTTTAACTGGTAAATACGATTTGGATTGGCTCTGAAACCACCGGCAATAGTATCAGCATTAATGGTATTCTCAATGATACCAGGGGTTCCCGGCTCAATCACCACGATCTCCTGATCGACGGGAATCTGGCCAAAGGCCATAACTGTGCTCAATAACATTAAAGCACAAGTAGATGAAATTAAACGTCTGAAATTTTTCATGTTGATTTAATTTAGGTTAATAATTAGAAAGGAATCGCAAATTAAAAGTCGTACCGTATCCCCAGGTTTATGTTCATACCATAGTATTCAGACCTTTTGGGGTAAAAAACTCCGGCGGCATCCACCACTCTATCGTCAATATAATTATTCATATTAACAACATCCATTGAAATGGCAAGCCTGGGTGTAATATTTTGCTTCAGATTCAAATCAATTCGAAACATCTCGCGGGTTAATTCATCCAACAAGTTATGTTTTGGATCAATCTGAGTGATGGTAGATCCCTGATGGCGGAAAGATAAACGTGAGGAGAATCCTTTATAATCCCATCCAATGCGGGCATTAAACAGCAAGGAAGGTTGATCAAGCATTCGCGATTCGCGCGTGTCATAGAAGGGAACGTATTGGGTAACAGGAATAAATCCCGAGGAATCTACTTCCGCCCTGGTATTTATAAAGGGTAGTTTTGTATTGGACCAAATCATCGAGTAATTCAAATCTAACACAAGCCCGCGTAGCATTCCCGGCAGATACCAAAAACTGGTTTGCCAGCTTACCTCAAAACCTGTGTATTCGGCGAGTTCATAATTGTTTACAGGCATTCCGCGGATATTGGTCTGGGGAGTATACAAGAGAGAGTCATAAAGCGACTGGGGAGCCCTTAATGATTCTGTAAAAGCTTCAGGGGCTCCACCTTCTTCAAGTTTCTGCAGATAAGTCGGTTTATAATCAGGCAGTCTGTAAACCAAATCCTCTATTTGTTTGTAAAAACCATTTATGGTAAACAGGCCCAGCTTATTGGCATAGAATGAGATCCCCAGATCAAAGTTATTGGCCATGGCCGGTCTCAAATAAGGATTGTAGGCCCTCATCCTGTCCCCATTATAATCGCGCACCAAAGAGGGAGACAGGAGTTGAAAATCGGGTCGTGAAGTACTTTTATAATATGCACCTCTCACTGCCATCCAGTCAGTAGGCAGGATTTTCATGTTTAGGCTGGGAAACCAATTGATGTTTTCGCGATAAGCGGATACATCTTTAGGGTATGTGGGCCTGTCAATCCCATAATTATCAAATATATCTTCCTGTACAAACTTGCTCGAATATACCGTATTCATTTTTTCATAACGGATACCAGGCACGAAGGTGATGCTTTTCCCAATATTAATTTCGGTCATCAAATAACCTGCGCTTAATTCCTCATCTATCTCATAATCACTCTCATTGGATTCAACGCCCATATACTGGTGGAAAGCTTCCAGGTTCATGTCGGCATGATTGTCTACGAAGTTATAGGTGTAGTCAAACACCTCCTGTAATTTATCTAAATCAGCATGCCAGTTAAAATTGTAACGCCCCTCAAGAAAATCACCGCTATCATAATCAGCATCTTCAAAATTAATCCCTGCAATACCTACACTATTTTCAAGCCCTAAATCGGCCTGGGTAGTAAAATCAGGATAAATATTATCATAAAACATTTTCAAGCGTCCCAGGCCAATACCTCCGTTAAAATAGGTCCATCGATTGGTCCTGTCGCGGCTTCTGTCTTTCTTTTTATAACGAACTCCGGTTTTAACAAAGCCCGAGATATCGCCCATGCGATAAGGTATTTCCCAATTGGCATTCAGTGTTTTCGACACATCATCCTGCAATTCATCACCCCTGATATTACTTCCTACAATAGAATTTTGCATACCTATAACATCATGATAAAATTCATCCATCAAATCTCCCGGTTGTTTGTTAATAAGCGTTGAGGGATTTATTTGGTCTTTAAATGAATCCTTATCTTCAAATCGATAAAGGTCACTTTCATGATCAGATTTCGAGCGGCTATATGAAAAACCCACATCAAAAAGGGTATTCCAGAAATTCAGCTCAGTATGTATGGCATGCATCTGAAAGTAATTATCAAATAATCTTTCTGAAATATCATACTCGTATTCCGTTTGCATAAACCTGTAAATTCCCTCACGAGAAACCATGTTAT
This sequence comes from Sphingobacteriia bacterium, assembly GCA_041642035.1. Classification (GTDB taxonomy): domain Bacteria; phylum Bacteroidota; class Bacteroidia; order Bacteroidales; family UBA7960; genus SKVR01. The sequence continues at coordinate 26,176 of JBEPXC010000012.1, read as the reverse complement.
CCGCTTTTTGAGCATATACGTTGTTAAATTTGATCTTCAAAAAATCCGTTTTGTAATCCATGACCAGGCTAACATCATTTCTTCCCCTTAACCTGGTATTTTCAATAATTCGTGAACTTGTTGTTCTTATGCTATTCTCCTCTTCGGTAAGTATTTTATCATAATTTCCAACAAACTCGTCAGATGAACGATTCACAAGCTCCTTTCCACCACTTAAAAGGACACCAAGCCTGTTGTCGAAAAACCGATTACCCACGCTACCACTCACCTTATAATCACTCAGACTGCTATTCATATTGTTATACCCGCCGATGGCATAAATATTAAAATGGAAACCTTCATCAGCCACCCGTGTTCTGAGGTTTACAATGCCACCAATAGCATCGGCATCTTTATCGGCCGTTAAACTTTTTGAAAGCTCAATTCCTCCAAGCATCTCCGATGAAATACCACTTAGTTCAACACTTCTGTCGGCACTGGTGCCTTCCATTCTTACTCCATCCACCTCTACTACACTGAATTTTGGTGATAATCCACGAATCACAATTTTGGATCCTTCGCCTCCCGAGCGTTGCAGGGATACACCCGGCAAGCGTCCTATAGACTCTGCTGCATTGGCATCAGGTACCTCTCTGATACGGTCGGCAGCTACAATGTTAACGATAGAGTTTGAAGCCTTTTCCTGGTTTATGGCCGCCCTCTGTCCGCGGGCCTGGGCGGTAATAACCACTTCAGCCCCTTGTATGGACTGGGGTTCCATGCTCACCTTCAGGGTATGCGTTTCTCCGGCTGTTAACTCTACAGCCTGATTAACAATTTCCTTATACCCAATGTACCTAAACTTAACATTATAAACTCCCTGGGGAATATTTGAAATTTTATAATCTCCATATATATCCGTGACAGCTCCTATACTGGTTCCTTCCAAAACTACGGTAGCTCCTATAAGAGGATCCCCTGTGCTTGCATCGGTAACATTACCAGTTATGCCTGCTTGTTGGGCAACTAATGAAAAACTATTTAAAAAAAGCAATAGCGTAATACCAATAAGTAAATGTAGTTTTCTGCTCATATCTGATGTTTTATAAAATTTATGATCTTCTTTCTTATGCAACAATTTCCAAAAAATCTTCCTGTGTGTTGATATATTATAATATCTCTTTATTTTCCATTGAGTAAGAGGGAGGTGCATCATCCGGCTCTGCTCCCCATTGTTTGTTTGGGTACTTTCCCATTTCCAGCACCAATCTTCCACCTTTAATGATATCTGAATGCGAGAACCATGGCTTAGTCCATATTTCACCATTTAGATTTGCAGACTGGATATATATATTCTCAGAAGAATAATTTTCGGCAACAATTTCAAAGACTTCACCATTGGGTAATGTAATACTTGCCTTTTGGAAGGTAGGACTACCAATGTTATACATGGGCAAACCGGGTGTAACAGGATAGAAACCCAATTGCGAAAAGACGACAAAAGCCGACATCCCGCCACCATCCTCATCCCCGGGCATGCCCATCAGATCATTTCGAAACCACATATTGAGCAATTTCCTGATGCGTTTTTGTGTTTTCCACGGAGCACCTGCATAATTATAAAGATAGGGTATGTGTAATGATGGTTCGTTGGCCATAGAGAACTGACCTACATTACCTGTATGATCAGGCAGTTGCGCAAAAAAACCATACTTCAGGTTTACACCCAGGGGTTCAGCAAACATAGAGTCAAGATTGGCCACGAAATTTTCAGGTCCTTGCATCAGATCCACAAGATCGCCAACATTATGTTGTACATCCCATCGATAAACCCATCCGTTATTTTCCCCATAATACTCCCGTGCTCCCAGGCCTCCGGAGAATCGATAATCAAAGGGTTCAATAAAATCACCTTTTGAATCTTTGGGATGAAAAAAATGGGTTTCAGGATGGAATAAATTTCTATAGTTATATGACTTTGAAGAAAAATATTTATATTCTTCTTCCATTCCCAGTTCGCTGGCAATTTGCGCCAGACACCATTGATCGTAGGAGGTGCCAAGGGTAACAGGCACGGGTTGTCTCTTTTCGAACTCTTGCACCTCAGGAATATGCTCTTCTTCGCCCGGTTTTAATGCAGGGATATATCCATGTTTATGATAAAATTCATCAAGTTCTCCTGCAGGAGCATCAGACCATGGTGCAAGGGTTTTTTCCATTATGGCATTTCGACTTGCTCTATAAGCCTTTTCCAGGTCAAATCCTGTAAGCCCTTTCCGGTAAGAATCCAGTATAACTGCCACTCCATGATTGGCATTCATTCGTCGGCTATCGCCTGTTACCTCTGGGAAAGTGGGCATCCAGAAATTATCCATTTGTTCAGCCATGCGCAAAAAAGACTGAATAATATGGGTTTCAAGTTCAGGTTCCAGAAGAACCCTTAATGGATGTGTCGCCCTGTAAGTATCCCATATCCAATCGTCGGAATAAAAAGGTATTCCTTCATCATCGTGTACCTTGCCATCAAAGGCACTATAATATCTTCCATCCTCAGAAATACAAACAGGTCTTTCATAGCAGCGGTAAAGAGAAGTATAAAAAATTGTCTTTTCATCATCCGAACCCCCACTTACATCAATTTTACCCAGGGCTGAATTCCATAATCTTCGCCCCTCTTTATGTAATTGATCAATATTCTGTCCATCCAGTTCCCGCTCCAGATTTTTTCTGGCTTGCGCCTCGCTTATGAAAGAAACACCATATTTCAGCTTTAACGATGGGGTTCCCTTTGGGTATTTTAAAACAATTGTTGCGTTATGGCCATCGGCATCCAGGTCGCCCACCAAGGTGTTGTTTTCTAATGCACGTACAGATTGAGGCAAGATATCAGGAACCAGGAACAAGAAAATCCTGGTATCATTTTTCAATAACTGAAACCCACTTAAGGTCATTCCATCCCACCTTAGTTCCCCTTCTTTGGAGTTTAGGATTAAATAGGCCGGTTGCTCTTTATCTACAAACTCTATATCATAAATAGCAGACTGATGCGATAATCCATAATTTACCTGTACCTGCATCTCATCCAGGTATACCGAATACGAGTAAGGTGTAAGTCTCTCGCGATCATAACCCGAACTTACCACTGGTTTCATTTTTCTCTCATCACCCTGGAAAGGGCTTAATATAAAAGCTGAACTTCCCCGATGACTGGTCGTCATCAAAGGCAGTCCATGCAATTGATCACCCGTAAAATCCCGGCGCTCCGGATAAACCCTTAGCATACTGTTTGGCAAGTGTATCGTGGGATAGGTAGGCACCAGCAAATGGCTTATATTTCCCATATAAGGGTTTACAAAATCAACCGGATTCTCTGTTTTTATTTCATGATCAGCATAGGGTACAAATGAACAGGCGCAAAAAAACCAAAACACCAGGGCAAAGCAATAATGGTATAGTCGAATCTTCATAAATTACATTGATTTTATAGTATAGAATTTCATACAGTCACTTTTTAACCACTTTTTTGCCATTTGTTAAGCATAAAAGTCAAAAGGATAATTCAATCATCAATAAAAAGAAAATAAAATGTTTTACTGGAAATAATGCTCAAAACTACCCCAGGGGTATTAATCCATGACATAATCACAAATTAATACCCACATAATTCTTACATAATATTTGATTAATTTTCATTTTTCTGTAAAAAAAAACACAACAAAAACAGAAATTATCATTTCTGCACACCATCTTGTTGAAAAAGATCTAAACTGAAAGCAAGAAGGGTTTTTAAGGGGGGTAAACATTATACGGAAAGAGTCATCATTTCCCAATAAATTTTCCTCCAGCCTGATTCCAAAGAAGGGCTGGATTGATGGATTAAAAACATTTTTGATAATGCCCGATTCCGGCCATTACAAAAAACCTTTACATGTTGATTCAACGGAAAAGCAAGGGGAAGACGGTAGGTAACAGTTGGCAAACCTTAGTTCTGCTTATAAAGCTTACCACGATTGAATTCTCTTAAAAAAGAAAAGGCTAATGATCCTTCTTTAATAAGTCTTTAAATGAAATAGAAAACTTTTCGCCAAGAACTTCTTCATATAGGGTGCAGAAGGTATCGTAAACATTCTTTGCAGAGCTTCTTTTTCCTAAATCGTTTAATATCCGGCATTTTTCAATGAGCGCGAATTCATTTAATGGGGCATAAACAAAAAGACAATCAATTAATCCAAGCTGGATATTGATATTATTCTGAAAAACAGGAGATTCCTTTAAACTTATGATAAAATCAATCACTTTATCTGCAAAATCAGCCTTAAACTGATCTGTCCAGTATGCGTTCATATTGGCCAGAAATTCACCGCCGCGAAGTAATCCAATCAATCGGATTAATTGCTCTTCGCCAATCTCCACTTCATTCTTATCATCAATGATCTTAATCACTTCCAGGTAGTCGCAATAAACCGAATCGGGCAGCTCAATTTTCCAAAATGAATTCTCACACAAAACTTTTACATCACCAATCTTCTCCAGAGACTGTCTCAATTTACTAATATTGACATTTCTGTTGTTTATAGCACTCTTTTCTGACTTATCACCCCAGATGTTCTCATCAATTTTCAATGATGCAACCCCTCTCTCATTTTTTATGGTCTTTAAAAAAACGAATAAAAACAGCTCCTTCATTTTAGGAGAAAAGTCGGGTGTAATATCATTGCCTTTGGAATCAAAAATTTGAAATCCACCAATTAATAATATGGAAGATTTTTTTATTCTCTCGGCCCTGTCAATATTCAACCGTTGAGAATAAGTCTGCACCTTTTTCTTCTTTGCCCGCTGGCGAAGTTTTTTTATTTGCTTTTTATGCCTTATCACTAAATACCCAACAGAAAAAGCTATCAAAATAATCATTACAATATAGACCCACTGTCTGGCTAAAAGATCTTCTTCTTCAAAGTCCTGAAATACCTCATGCGACTCTAAAGGAGGATAAGCTAAGGTATACACTGATATCTCAGAATCGTGCGTGGTTATCGCTACCAGCTCAGATGTTTGTGGGTTCAGAAAAAGATTTACCCAGGATTTTGTATCCAGAAATTTGAAAGGGATGGTCTCACTATACAAGTGCATTTGAGGTTCCTCAACATGAACCTGCGCGAGTTGAAGGTTGGTTTCGAATTTAAGATTATTATAAACCAGGGTATAAAAAGTATTCGTCTCATTATTATAAACCAGATTTTCACCAGGCACAAATGGTTCTGTGGGCGTTTCTAAGGTCCAAAGTTTTTCAAATGAAAAATCTTCTATATTGAAAGCAAATAAATCATTAAAAAACCGGGGAGATAGCTCCTGTCGCCCGCTTTTATTTCCATATCCCCCAAAAACAAGAACGGTTTGATCATTCATAAAACCCGTGCTACTTAAATACCGGGGTTCGATCTGATCACTTCTGTCGATTTTCTCTAACAACGCTTTATCGGGATCAAAATGGATTACATCAGCTTTATAACTATAAAACCCATACCCCAGGATGGTAAGAAGGGTACTATCAAGTGGTGAAATAAAGCTGTTATGATGTATATAGGCTAGTTCAGACTCCAGAAGCTCATCGCTACTCCATTCTCTTGTCCTAAAATCAAATCTATTGATTATAGGATTGCTGAAATTATAGGACCATAATTCATTGGTGTATGCATTATAAATTAAAGGTTTTTCCAACAAACTCTGATAGGGTTGCCCACTTTTATAAGCAATAGAATCTATAAGCCATGTCTCGGTATCTAAGACGTATACATTGTTCTGTTCTGCAAAAAATACGCTGCCATCTTTTGTATCATGAGAAATACCCAATAAAGGATCAACAGCAATGGTTTTCCTTTTCCGCCATTTAATATGTCTGTCGATAAACCATTCAGGATTTGCAACATAAGCTTTGGCGTTCTCTACCTCATCGAAAATAAAATTCTCTCTGCCATGCTTAGACAATTTCCAATGTCGGAAAGCCGCTCCTTCAGAATCGAATACACGAATGTCTTTTAAAGACATGGGGCATACATCGGTACTGAAAAAAGTTTTGGTTCTGTTTGCACCAAAAATAACGTCGAATTCTTTTAATCCCTTGATTTCTTCAATATTGACCTCCTTTTTCAAACCATTGAAAGAAATCCCGAGGGTGGAATTTTCAGAATCTATATCCACTTTTATATTTAACCATCGGTCATACGCTCCATTGGGAATATCACTCCATTCATAGGAGACCAAAACCTGGTCGCCTACAACAAGCCAAAAATTAGCTACCGGTGATGCCAGATTAGCAACCAAATCAATATTGGTTTCTCCATCGCCAATCACTCTGAAAATATAACCATAATAGCCATCATCTCGCCTAAAACTGGCATCAAAATCAAGCATCAATCCATTGCGAAGCAAAAAGGGTTTTTCAGGGGTAAGATCCAGGGAGGTACGTTTATCCATAACCACCTCATGAGAAGAAAAATAAAGCCCGGAAACCAAATCTGGTTGAGCTGAAAGTTCAACACCAGAGAAACTCCATAGAACAGCAGTAATAAAAATATATTTAAAAAAATCCCTTTTTATTACACTACTTAACAGGCTCATGTATATTTGAAAAATTTTATTCTTACATATTCACTTAATTGCATATCTACCAACATTTTCTCTTGTCTGCTTGAATCTATCAGGCTTTAAAAAGCAACGCTCTCAGCTTATTCAAATCTTTCGTGATTTGATATTTAACCTGCCTGCAATACAACAGGCCTGTGCTTGTGTTCAGACAAATAACCAATCACAAATATAGCTTAATTTGGCAAACCTTCATTAAGAAAAGCTTTATTCTTTGCAGCTGAATTTCAGATTCATCTCATCATGTATTGATATATTTGTTCTAAAAGAAGGGTCAAGATCTTCATAGTGAATCCTTCGGATCAATCGCTGACCATCTCCAGACTTAAACCGTATTTAAACCGTAATTTTACGGTTTAAATACGGTTTAAGTCCGAGGATGGTAGGGCTAAGGATATAGCATGGGAAAAAGCAATTAGCCATACATGGCAGATATAGTTGCTTTGAACAGCCGTAAAAAGGAAGGCCTTTGATCTGGTATTACAACAATCAAATAGCTGCCTTCCCTAATGGTTAACCTAAACTACTGTGTGATGAAAATTTTCTGCGCATAAAAATTACCCTCCGATTCTGTGGTGACCACGTAAACACCAAAAGGCAATTGAACAGGAATCTGCGAGCTCTCCAGCTTAAATGATTTTAATGCCACACCAGAAATATTGTAAATGGTAACCTGTGAATGAATTGGAGTGTCGTTAAAATGCAAAGTATTGCCCGAAAAATATATCCGGTTTCTTTGTTCTGAAACCCAATAATCTCTCACAGAAGATGAAATATCCCCTGTGGTGATTAAAACATCGTCCAGATAAGCTGTAAAAGAACCTGATGTTGCCGCCTTGTTATAGGAAAAGATAATTGCTGTAATGCTGTCGTTTACGAGCTCCCCTTTACCAATCTCACAGACAAACTGTTCATAGCCATGGCCAGGTGTTCCATGACCGGTTGAAGGATGCATACTGCTACCATTTTGATCGGTGTAGGCATTTAACTGACTTAATCGTTTGCCGGAAGCAAACAGCAAATCAACCGTAACAAATCGTCCCAGCTCATCCACGGTTTTCTTGCAAAAACTTAGCTTCATATTTTCGACAACCGGAATTTTCACCTCTGCAATTTTATAGTCAAAGCTTGCACTGCTTGATGAATTTGGATTTCCCGATACCTTAACCGCATAATGACCGTTTTTAGCATTAGGAACATTTTCTTCTATTTCACATATAGCCGAAACAACAGAACTGTTATTGAGCAACTCTGCATTATAAAAGCAAGGGTCAATATTGAAAAAACCGCTACGTACAATATCCGTATTTTTTTCCAGATATTCTGTATATCGTTTTTCAAAGCTATTGCGATAATAAACCGGCCCCAGGGAGTAAGGAATGGAAAAGGATGGAGAAGGAGTATTATCACCTTTGGCCATTTGGGTGGCAGCACCAGCCAAACGCAGATAGAAATCGGATGCCACCCAGATTCCATCTGCACTTAAAGTCAGAAAGTACTGATCGGTGGGTATCATGCTCCAGTCGGTAGCTGCTTTCATGATGGCAGTACCCTCATCGTATTCGTCAAACATGGCAAAATACATTTGTCCGATACCGCTTTCAACAATGTTATACGCCTGACGCCAGAGAAATTCACCCGCAAGTCGCGGATAGGAGTTGGGTTCACCATCTTTCCAGGTTGACCATGCGAAACCTGGGAACAGCACCGGCATGTAGTCCATTTGATTGGCATCACAAAATTCTTTATCCGGAACCAGGTAATTGTCTTTAAATTGATCAACGCCTGAGATGTTTCTGTACCGGCCCGGGGTCCAGGGCGAAATCATATCATATGACTGATAAACTGTCATGAATCCTGGCTTTGAGTCTCCCGATTCCGTTCTCCAATTTGTAGGAACGCCTCCAATGACATAGCAGCCGCGACTCTTCAGAAACTCTATCAGCTCAATGGCTCCGGCAGCATTGCCAGCCCTGGAGGTAAAACCGGGACCCCAAATTTGAACCACCGGTTTGCCATCTACCGTAGCATAAGCAGGAGACGAGGTAAGGGTATTGGTCTGTTCTATATTGAAAACCCAGTCAAACTTGATGCTTTCCACCCAGGCATTCTCATCCTTTCCTGATGACATATCATAGCAGATATAAAAAATCTTTTCATTTTCTTCTGCTGCGGCTTTTACCCTGCTCAGTTTCGATACAGGAGAATAGGAAATAGGATAAGGATTGTCACCAATAAACCGTTGAAGGGCAATTCCGTCAATTTTGGCATTCTTCATCCATTCAAAATGGGTGTCAATGACGTCTATGGAAGAAAACAAGCTGGCAGGTTCTCCATTGCCCAGGTCGGCAAATCCTGTCTGATAAAGCTCCCCTGGATCATAATCTGTTAGATCAGGATAGATTTCAAATGAAGAGTTCCCTTTTTCAGGCCTTTGTCCGCCCCCCTTTGGCCAGTGAACCCAGTCTGAATTTGTTTCACTTGCCGTAAACCAGGCCTGGTAACCAGCAACCGATTTGCCTTTAAACTCGGAATAAGAACTTCCCTGAGTAACCGGAACTTCTTCTGCCTCCGGATCCATTATACCTTTGGATATAGAAATACTCCTTATGTAATTATTTGAATTTATCCTGAAATCAGCTTGATTATTCTGGGCATTGCGAAATGAGGCATTACTTATTCCAATCTTAACTGTGATCCATGTATTTGAATTGGTCTTATTGAAACTTTGCCTTTCATAGTTGACCCCATTGGTTGCATTATACTGTAATGCAAGAGAACTATTCCCTTCATCAAAATAGGTGACTTCAACAATCAGGTTGTGGTCGTTTAGGGTGATGGTGGCATCATTTACGCGAAAGTAAGCATACTTAGACGAAGGAACGAACAGGCAACTTTTACCGTCCTTATTGGTCATTTCCGTATAGGCTTCGGCACCCGTATTGGTATTCACAACCAGTGAAATATTATTTTCTTCAACAGGGTTTGAGAATACGATGGAAGCAACAGGAGGATCGTTTGCCATTAGGGTTAGTGAAATGTTGAACAAGAGTGTAAACGGCAAAAAAAAGATTGTTTTTTTCATAAGGATGAAGCGTGTTAACGCGCTTTAATAATTAATGTTCATCAACCAGGATGCGGGCAGCAACCCCATCATAATGCCTGGAATTGGTCTTTTGCAGCCATTCCAGAAGACTGGTACGCAATTCTTCGGCCTTTTCTTTATACTTATCCGCCTTTGGGTTGTTGCCTATCAGGTTATACATCTCATAGGGGTCGGTATTTAAATCGTATAAAGCATTCAAAACCGGCGAATCTTTGGTATAAGGAATCATAAGCTTCCAGCCATCTTTAAGGATCATATAATTGGGTGCCACTGGACCTCTAAAATCCCATTCTGTTACTACATACTCCCCATGAGTGGTATCCGTTCCTTCCATCAGACCCCGAAGACTTACGCCATCAGAAGGATGTTCAGCAACGTTGAGATAATCCAAAATGGTAGGGAACAGATCAATAAGAGAAACATAACCGTCAACGGTGGTTCCAGCTTCTATTTCGCCGGGCAATCTCATGATTAATGGAATATGAGATGATTCTTCATAGAAAACATTCTTCTCGCGCATACCATGAGCTCCAAGCATTTCGCCATGGTCGCTGGCAAAAATAACCATCGTATTCTCATCCAGTCCTAGCTCTTCGAGTTTATCCAGTATCTTGCCCACCCAATCATCTATCTCTGTTATAAGTCCGTAATAATTGGAAATCATATATTTTATTTTCTCTGTGTTGGCATACTCAGAGAGTCTTTGCCTGCCATTGGTGCTTTGATAGGGTGAATTTTGCATCCTATCGGCAATACTAACCGGGGGAATCATCTCCTCAGGCGGATACATGCTGTAATAAGGCTCGGCAGGTGTTATGGGTGAATGCGGATAGTGCAGGGAAAGAGTGATGCTAAAAGTTGTATCCTTCAGTCGTTCAATGGCTTCGAGAGTTTGTTTTGCCTGGAATGCAGTGAGGGTATGCTCCTTATCCATTCGAAGTTTACCGTGTTGATCAGGCTGAACAGGTTTTAAATCATTGGCCTTCAACTCCTGCATCGTCATGCCATAAAACCGGTCAATAGGATCAGGTATATAAGGAAATCTGGACATATTTTCAATAAACTCACCCTTCTGCAACATGGGTTTAATCGCATTTTGTTGCAGGTAGCCATGATACATATGCGCCTGCCCCCCCGGGCCAAATATCCACTGTCCATTGGAAGCATATTGTACCGGGTTTTTATATGCTTTGGGAGCACGATAAGAACTGGAGTGCCACTTGCCATAGTATTCAGAACGATAACCAAGTTCTGTCAGTATTTCATCAAAGGTGGGCATGGACATAGCGGTTGAGTCGCAATCGAAGTATACCGTGTTGGTGGTAATCCCCGTATTTTCAGCAGAATGTCCTGTTAAGATGCAGCTCCGGGCCGGGCCACATACGGCTTGCGGGGTATAGGCGTTTTGAAAAAAGGCTCCTTGCCTGGCAAGCCGGTCAATATTGGGCGTTTTAAGGATTGTATTACCCGCGATGCTCAGCGCATCATAGCTCTGCTGATCTGTCAGTATGAACAGTAAGTTTTTCCTGGGGGCTTCGGCCACTGAATGGAGTGAAGCACCAATACAAAAAGTTGCCAGAAAAATATTTTTAAAGGAGCTCTGCTTAAACATAATATTTTATTTAAGATTATAATTGCTTTAGTCTTATCTACACGCTCAACAAAAGCCATTCCTTTTCAATTTTCCAAATGTATGCTTTTTGCAGCCAATTTCAAGGAATGAGGTTGATAATGAATTCAGGTCGGCATGCATCAAAGACATCAGGCCTTTGCCAGTAGCCACCGTTAATCATTGAAAATTATTTTATTATAAGGGTTCTCCTCTTTATCAATTCCCCCAATAACCTGAATTACAGCTTTGTTATTTTCCACAGTAAAAGGATTATCCGACATATAATCGCGCATTCTGCTTCCCATAACAGTAATGGTTAGTTTTTCATCTCCTTTTACCAGCATATAGTCCCAGGATTGATTTTCAGGCACTGTAGTTAATGCTCTGTTGGGTCCCGAAAAGGCCTCTACATTACTTATAGAAGTATGCCCCTGTCCTTCAACTATTATGGGGTGAATATTCTCGACGTTTTCGCCCGTATTGGCTATAATTGAGCCCTGTGCAATCATCCAGTTGCGGTTTTTTGTATTGGCCCCTTTTTTATGAATCCCAACAGCCACACAGTCCAGGTTAAAATTGGTAAGCTGACCATAGGTTTGCTCACCCAAATAAACCCCGCCATAGACGCCAAAGGTAAAAACATCAATAAGTTGTGCGTTGTCGGTATGATTGATGATGTAAGAGAAGGTCTTTCTGGCAATAACTGCATCTACCACCTCTTTTTTTACCTGACCTTTAATAAATCGCTGTATCGCCGGATTTACATGACAATGAAGAATTCGGGGAATATCATAACAATAATCAATCTTTATGAATTCACCGCTTAAGGGGTAGCCATAACAGTGCTCAAAAGTCATTAATTCACAAGCATATCCCTGCGAGGCATTAAAATCCATCGCTACATACTCACCATAAAAGGTTAAACAGGAAAGATAAACGCCCTGGGCGTTTTCTGTCTGAGCCACCTGTATGGTAGGTGGATACGCGATGATTGCCTGAGGGTCATCAATGGTTTGCTCGGGATACCAAAATTGAATACCCTTGATTTGCGTTGCCGTGTATACGGTAATAAAAACCTGGTCTTTATCGGTAATGGCAAAAACACTTCCTACCGGTTGCCTTTTTGTCGGATGAACAGTGCCCCGGGGAGTAGGTCCATGAACGCCCACCAGAGAAACATTCTTCTTTAAATGGATCCCACCATCTATTGGATAAGGATCTTCAGAGGGCTCTACGAATAATGCAGCTCCTGAAAGAGAGGCCCAGTCAATGGCTTTCTGCAGGTTCTCTTTATTAAGGGCGGGACTGTTATCTGATCTGACCCCAAACTCCTGAATACTTCTCATTCCGGTGGCCATAGCATTACCAACCATAAGACATGGCAGTAAGAATAAAAAGAATAAGCCCAATTTTCTCATAACCTATTGGTATTAAACAAACTAAAACTAAATGGTATCAGTCCAAAAGGTTCCGTTTGTTGTGTTACGAAACCTTCTGAACAGACACTTGAATTATGTGCGCTTTTCTGACTTTACAGACAGGCCTTACTAAAAATCGACCCTTGCTATTTCCAAAAAATAACTTTCTCTGGTCCCATATCAAATGTTAGTGTTTTCCCTGAGGTAATGTCATCGTGCATAATATAAGAACGGGTTAATTTCACCCCATCAAGGTATACTGTCTGAACATATTTGTTATCTTCTGATAGATTATTGGCGATAACGGTAAATATTTTGTCTCCTAAGGGTATCTCTACTTTCCCGAAACTGGGTTTTCCAATAAGGTACCTGTTATCGCCAGGGGCCACCGGATAGAATCCCATGGCATTGAAAATATACCAGGCAGACATTTGCCCAACATCTTCATTTCCGGGCAGTCCATTGGGCTGGTCGGTATAAAACTCATCCCGTATCTGGTCTACCAGTTCCTGTGTTCTCCATGGACGTTCCGCATAGTTAAACAGGTATATAATATGGTGACTGGGTTCATTCCCATGGGCATATTGTCCAATAAGACCTGAAATATCAGAAGAGACTTCTTCTCCAACCAATTCTGATGACACAGTAAAAAGAGAATCCATCTTATCCCCAAATTGGTCAATGTCGCCGTGCAAATTAATCATTCCTTCAATATCATGAGGCACGTACCAATTCCATTGCCAGGCATTACCTTCCACATAGGGCGTTTTCCAATGTGCCGAATGGCGGGGGTCGAATGGCTCAGACCAACTCCCATCCTGTTTTTTACCCCGCATAAATCCTGTTTCGCTGTCGAAGTAGTGATGATAACTTTGCGATTTCTCATAATATTCATTGGCTATATTATCTTTACCCATTTCTTCAGCCATCCTGGCAATACACCAAAAGTTATAGGCAAACTCAAGACCCTTAGATACGGAAGCACCCTCTAAATCGCAAGGTACGTATCCATATTCATCAAGATACCGCTTGGCTTTAGTCATAAGGTTGGCGTGAGAGGCAGTCCCGTCATAAAGAATGGGGGTAATAGTATCATAAGTAACAGCATGAATCATGGCTTCAAGCGCCAGTTCGGCGTCAAAATTCCTGTCGCCTTTCATATATGCATCGGCAATTACTGAAACCGCATGAGATCCAATCATGGTACCAGTATAATTACTGGCTAAATCCCACATGGGTAAAATGCCACCCTCCTGATACTTTTTAAGCAATACCCTTATCAGATCCTGGTTGAAATCAGGGTCAATAATGGTAAATAAGGGATGCAAGGCCCGGTAAGTATCCCACAATGAATAAACAGTATAATAGGGTTTGTCGGAATGGTGCACTTGCAAATCCTGGCCCCGGTATCTGCCATCCACATCATTAAATACATGAGGGGCTAAACTGGCCCGATACAGGGCTGTATAAAACACCGTAAGGTCAGGCTCTGAATCAGACTCCACGTTAATTTTAGAAAGTTGCTCATTCCATGCCCTTTTTCCATCTTTCACAACTTCATCAAATGATTTGTCTATGGCCTCTGCCTTCAGGTTTTTATCTGCTCCCTCATAATCAACTGCACTAATGGCAACCTTTGCAGTAACCACTTCACTCTGTGAATCGGTAAAAGAAAGCTTCGCCTTTACATTCCGTCCAGTAACTTCTGTAGCATCTGATACAACCTCGTTGTCGGAGTAAAGAACGGCGTCAAATTTCTCGGAAAAAACCACCCGGAAATACACCCTGTGGTCCTGAGCCCATCCTTTAGTGTGTTTTAAACCCTCAATTTCATGATCGTTAACAATCCTGATTTCACCCGGGAAATTCCGATGACCATGAATGGTATGGTCCAGGTCAATTATAAGCCCCTTTTCCGATTGTTCCGGGTAGGTATACCGATGGAATCCACTGCGGGTTGTAGCCGTAAGTTCCACATCTATATCATAGTCTTCGAGAAAAACCCTGTAATAAGCCGGTGAAGCCACTTCGGAGCTTTTCATAAACCTGGAGCGGTATCCGCTATCAGGATTTTCTTCATCTCCCTGAAGAATCCCCGGATTGCCTGTAACAGGCATAAAAAGAATATCGCCGTAATCACCTATCCCCGTTCCACTTAAATGGGTGTGCGAGAATCCCAGTATGGATGAATCGGAATAGTGATAACCTGAAGATGCATCCCATCCCAAAAGCCTGGTGTCGGGGCTTAACTGGACCATCCCAAAGGGCAAAACGGCGCCAGGGTAGGTATGACCATGTTCATCGGTGCCAATAAAGGGGTCTACATGTTTTGTAAGTTCCATTTCCTGAGTTGAAGAACAAGAAAATTGCACCAATGCCAGGAGCATTAAAATAAAGATTTGATTTTTCATTTAAATAATTTATTACGTACTATTAATACAAAACAACACTGCAAAGAAACTCCAGGCCAATTAATTCGGCATTAATAATTGATTAATTAAGCCCTCTTCGGAAAATAAAAATGTAAAAAAGGTGAATTTAGCTGGCTATAGCCACGTAAAATTTAACGGACTATGGACTATTCGGATCAAATTCTATATTCTTCGATGGAAACCTGGCATTCGTTTCATCCAGCCAATTGTGCAATATAAATTTCAACTCATCCACTTTTTCTGGCATTAATGATGATAGATCTTTAGACTCACCAACATCATCATTAAGGTCATAAAGCTCCACTGTATCTTCCCCAAAATACTCTATTAACTTGAAATTACCTTTACGCACAGCAGCTCCTGGTTTCCCTCCTTGATTTCCATAGTGCGGATAATGCCAAAACAGGGCTTCCCGATCGGGAATTTCTTCCTGTTTTAGCAAGGAAATTAAGCTAACCCCATCTATATATTGTCCTGGTTTTTGCGTTAGACCGGCCATCTCGAGAATAGTTGGATAAAAATCATTACTAATAACGGGTGTTTTCTCCCTAATTCCCCCTTTAACAGATAATGGCCACTTAATAATCAAAGGTACCCGGATTCCACCTTCATAGAGCCAACCTTTCCCGGCCCGCAGTGGCAAGTTGCTTGTTGGATGCCCTTCGGAGGTTGATAATCCGCCATTATCCGAAAAGAAAATTACAACCGTATTATTGGCGATATCAAGCTCATCAAGTCTATCTAACACCCTTCCTATAGCCAGATCCACTGCTTCAACCATTGAGGCATAAATTTCATGATCCTGAACCATCCGCAACCTACGAGAACCTTCATGGCCCCATTTAGGACCAGAAAATGACAGCGAGTCTTTTTTCTTTCTGTATTTTTCAACCAAATCTTTTCTGCCCATAAGAGGAGTATGCACGGAGTAAAATGAAAGGTAAGCAAGAAAGGGCTTATCAGCATTATCCTCTATAAACTGAATTGTTTCTGTTGCCAATCGGTCGGGCAGATGTTCACCCTCCGGCCCATCTTCCAGGCGTGGATTACCATAGGGTGAAAAATATTTATTCCCTCCATAAGGACCACCTGCCGTCCAACCACCCTTGTTTATGTCGAAACCATGGTTTTCCGGCCAACATCCAGCCTGACCTAAATGCCATTTACCGGTAAAGAAAGTTGGGTAACCGGCTTCTTGCAAAGCTTCCGCCAATGTAAACTCATCTTCCGGTAAATGTTCAACATATGATGCTGGTAATAATGGAGTATTTCGATTCCAGGTTTCCGGTTGCGGCGCTCCAAAATAGTTTGTCGTTGCCAGGCGGGAAGGATATTTTCCTGATAAAATACTAACCCTTGTTGGGCTGCAAACCGGACTGGCAGCATAAGCATTTGTAAAACGAACACCCTGTTCAGCCAACTGATCGATATTAGGTGTTTCATAAAAGGTTTCCGGATTATTGCAGCCAACATCCATATATCCTAAGTCATCTACCAAAACAAACAGAAAATTTAGTTTAGTATGATTTTGACTAAAGGCATTTTGAAGCAATAAGAATACACTACCCATTAAAGTCAATATTCCCTTTATCTTCCTTGTCATTAGTTTAGAGATAAATAGTTTACATTATGAACATTTATATCACTCACCCACCCGATCTGGATGACAGAAATTAATTTTAAAAATTGACATAACAGCCATTTAACGAACATCCAACCTTTTGAAGGATCGGCGTCATAGCCAAATTGGTATTTACTTTTCAAGCCTGACCGTTTTATTCAACTCTCCAACGGGCATGTCAATTTCATAAAATCCATTCCCTAATGCCACCAATTTACCTGCATTTGTTTTTGGTTCACCGTCTCTACTAAAAACAATTACAGGTCCTGACTCATCAAGAATCAAATCCAGCATGTTATTCGAACAGTTCTCTATATCATAAGTACATCCCCCAAGATATTTATCTGAGCGCCCCATAACCGCCCAACCATGATTAACAGGTGCAATATTGAAGATTTTTCCTTTCATTCTTTCCACACTAAACAAATAATCTGCTTCTAATTCTGCACCTGTTTTTTCGGCCCAGTCATAAATCACTAAGCCCTCTACAGGCAATTCCCACAAACCATTAAAAGGCTGCTCTTTGGCTGCGGCAAAAGGATAATCGTCCTTACTAACAAAACTTTGTGCATTACTTTGCTCTGAAAAGTTGAAAACTGCAATAGCACATGAACCTTCACGTGTGGGTGCGATAACACGGTAACAGGGATCTTGAATACGTTTGAATAATGACTCTTTTAGGGGCACTGCCGGAGCAAGAGCTCTAATGATTTTACCATCATTAAAAATAAGCGGCTCAACAAGTTGCTTATTTATATGCTCAGGTTTATCCGATAAATATATTGGGCCTCCTGAAACAGCTCTTGCGATCGTAAGATATTGAGCCGTACTATCGTTACTTGTATGATACATATCCAGATCTCCGACAAGAACATCTCCCCACCACATATTATTGGCAAAAGATTGAGCAGTGCGTCGCATATTATCATTATCAAGCTTAATATCAACGCTTGCCCTGCTTACTACGCTATACTTTGTATTGAAAACATTTACACTGGATTGTGAAATACAGTTGAGTAAGGGTATATTGTTAGCTTTAGAAACAGCCTCAAGGGCCTGATTATTTTGGTGGACACTATTGACAGCATTCCCGGTGCCAGAGTACATCCAAAAATTATAAGTCTGAAAATCAACTTTCATTAAATCGAACCCTCCTTCAATTGAGTTATTCACCATATGGGTATAAAATTTCTCGGAAGAGATTGCATCAGGGTTAACAATCATACTATACTCAGTGACCATTTCCATGGATGGTTTATTGATTCGGTGCACTGTTTTGGCCATTAGGTTATCGTTTAGTTCGTTCATGGTATGCTCCGGGCTTACGCCTCCCATTCCTCCACTCATATTGCGCCAAATACCTATCCATTTCACACCATTTTCTTCTTTTAAAGAGGTAATGGGTTTCCATCCGTTAGGAAACTTTTTGTTCACTCCGAAACTAAGCAATTGTCTTTTTGCCCCTTCGTGTGGAACCTTTTCATCAAGGTACCCATCGTCAACTATGATCCATCGAATAGGGACTGAACTTTCATGTATGTTTTTAATGCTTTGAGAAACTATACTTTCTGTAATACTTCCTTCGTAGGCTTCCCAGGTGCACCACCCCAGGTATTCAAACACTTCGGGGTATTCTTTTTTTGCTCGTAGTTGAACATTGTCTTTACAGAATTCTGAATCAACAGCTAATTCCCAGCATTTCTGAGTAGCAGAATAAGGGTCTGCGGCAAAAGCGTAGCTAAACAAGGGGGCTTTCCCATTAAAAACATCTGTGCCATAAGTAGTAACCTTTAGCTTTGGTTCTCCCTGACTAACTGATAAATGAGACATAACGCTGTCTGAAACCAATGGCAACACCGCAAGGTATCTTCCGTCTTTTAATTTCATAAGAAGATAATATCCTAACTGGGATGCGTGAGCAAAGTAACTGGTATTTATTGTATCATATTTTGGATTCTTGAACTTGTTAAAATTAGTAAATGGTTCACCCATGGTTGCATAACCATCAACCCAGCTAAAAATATCTGATTTATTGATTACCCCTTTTTCAAATTCAGGAAAAATCAGATCATAGCTGGTTAACAGCCCTTCAATGGGAGTAACATTAAGAAGCTTTTGAGACAGTAAACCCGATTCATCAAGCTTTGAAAACTCAATATTTGAATCTTTACTCATTTTTGGAGCAAGAACGTAAGAGCAAATTATGATGGCTCCTATGACAATAACAATTCCTTTCAACTTCATATTTATCCTTTTATAAAAATTAATTCATTACTCTATCTATTCTCCCCGGGAGTATAATATACTCTACTGTCACTACCGATCAGCCATGGTGCATACATCCATATCAGCCCGGAATGCGGCAAGTTTACTTGCAGGTATTATATATTTATTGAAAGAGCAAAAAACATCTCATTCTGAGCTGTGCTTACATTGAATAAACTTTATCAGAGCGAGATAATAACTCTCAATCATCAATAAGAACTCTACTTCATTAAAGGAATTTCGGGATTCTTTCCCCATTCCTTATTGGGGAGTTCATCAAGGATTAGTTCCAGGTTTCCGCCGGCCATAATTTGATCGTGGGTAATAAATGGCGAATGAATCTCCGCTCCATTTAAAAAAGCCTTTTGGATATACTTTTTGGTTTTGCTGGCTCCATCTGCTTTAATGGTGAATGTTTTCCCATCGGATAGGTTAATGGCAGTTTCCTCAAAAACAGGACTGGTAATATCGTAAAAAGGTAATCCCGGAGTCACAGGATAAAGTCCCATCGAACTAAATACCACCCAGGCTGTCATGGCACCTCCATCTTCGTCGCCGGGGATACCAAATATATTGTCTTTAAACCAAACATCTAATAAAAATCGTGTTCGCTTTTGGGTTTTCCACGGCGCCCCGAAGTAGTTGTATAAGTATGGAATATGGAAGGATGGCTCATTGCCCATTGAGAATTGTCCTACCATCCCGGTAGAATTTCCCCCGTCCACATAGAACTCAGTTTTTCGAATCCCCAAAGGTTCTCTGAAAAGTTGATCCAATCTCTTTTCAGCCGCTTGTTTTCCTCCAAGCAGTCTAGCTAAACCCGAAATATCATGCTGAACCTGCCAGGCATAAGTCCATCCATTATTTTCATCAAAATATTCACGATAACCACGTCCACCATCTAACTTTGGATCGATATCCACCCATTCACCATCTTTATCTTTCGGCATAAACAATCGATGTTCAGGATGCCAAAGATTCTTATAATCATTGCCCCTGACACTAAATTGCTCATATTCTGACTCTTTGTCTAATTCATTAGCCAATTCCGACAGTGCCCAAAAGTCATAACTTATACCCAGCGTTACGGGCACAGGTTGACGTTTTTCAAAAACATCCATTTGGGGTTCAGTCTCTTGTTCACCAATCTTCAGTGCCGGGTAATATCCATATTCATGATAAAAATCGTCAATTGGCCTGCGTGGTGTCCCCTGGCGCCATGGAATAAAGGTACCCTCCATCAAATTCTTTCTAATTCCTTCATATGCTTTTTCAACATCATAATCTTTTAATCCTTTTCGATAACCATCGATAAAAATTGATGACGAATGATAGGCGTGCATACACATCTTGTTGCCAAAAACTTCATTGAAAGCCGGCATCCATCCACTTTGCTCATACATCAGCGTAAAGGAATTCAATATGTCATTTTGCAATTCAGGATTTAAGATGGTGCGCAATGGATGCGTAGTCCTGTAAGTATCCCAAATCCAGTCATCTATGTAAAAAGGACGATCACTTTTGTGTATTCTTCCGTCAAATCCACTGTAATACCTTCCATATTCATTAATATCCACCATTCGCTCATACGTTCTGTATAACGAAGTATAGAAGGTTCTTTTTTGTGCGTCTGTTCCTCCTTTTACCTGTATTTGACCAAGAGTTTCTTCCCATCTTTTTTCGCCTGAAGATGCCAGTTCATCAAAACTTACCCCTTCCAGTTCTTCATGGTAATTAAATTTTGCCTGTTCATGATCAATATAGGAAACAGCATACTTAAAAAGAACTAAAGAAGGAGCATCAGCAGGTAAGGTTATAGCAAATCTGCCATTGTGTTGATCAATCTCTGCTATACTAAGGGTATTTCCATTTTCATCAGTAAGCCTGCCATAAATGTATACATCCAAAACTCGTGTTTCGGAGAAAATACCTTTTGTTTTTTGGGTAATGCTTTCTTTGATTTTAAATTCGCCTTCATTGCCCTGATCAATAATCAGCTTGTTTGTCCCGGCAAATAAAAGGTTTACCTGTTCCTCTTCGGGAAAATCAAATTTATAGATGGCCACTTTCTCACCAGGTGTAAAGCTTACCATGACATCATCGTCAATAAGATAGGTTGAATAAAGCCAGGGATGCACAATTTCCAGGTCATGATCGATTTGCATGTAGGTATTCCAGGAGTCTTCTTTGACAACACCAGAGATTACCTTCATCTGAAAGATACCTTTACTTCTGTGCGAAATCACCTGAAGGGGAAATGCCTTTACCTGGTCAGAGAGGTAATCATCTTTTACGGGAAACATTCTTAACATTTGATTGGGCAGATGCATAGTAGGATAAGTAGGCACTAAAAACCTGGCTACATTCCCAATGGTTGGATCAACATACTTTGTTACTTTTTCTGAACTGTTTTGGTTTACTGAATTGCAACCCAGAAAAAGCAATACTATTAGGATGTTAAATAAACTTCTTATCATAGTGGTTATTTTTTCTTATTAAAATCTGTTCTCCTGATACATTCACGGAAAAACACTCTTTACATGACTATAATTTTATGGGTTTGCGAAAAACCATCCGATGTAATTTGCAGGAAATATGTTCCAGGGAGAATATAAACAGGAATATTCACCTTATGCATTCCCGGATCGAAAGAATGATTGTAAAAAGGCTGCATTACTATAGAGCCATTTATATCTAAAACCGATACGCTTACTTTTGAAAAAGCATTTAAATCAAACTCAACAGAAACGCCGTCATTATAAACGGGATTTGGATAGACTCGTACCTTGCCATTGGGGTTGAACGTATTTACATTAAGGCTGGTGTTCATTCCTGTTATTTTAATACCATCGATCATCGTGGTAATGCTACCCGACTTCAGGCTATACACCCGAAACCAGTTTATTGAACTTAAATCAGGATTACCGGTTTTTCCTGCTTCGCTGACCTTTAGTCTGATATAGTTCCACCCGTCTACTAACCCAGTCAGGTTCCAGTTATACTCATCAACGTCTGCCTTACCACCACTTCCTAACTCTACCTGATTCAAGTCACTCCGGCTGGAAACATCGGAAACATAATACCAGAATTCCAGCATGGCATCAGCTTGGGTCCCTACTATATTAAAGGGATCTGTGAATACTTTCTTAAACTCATCATTGGTATTGCCGGTAAAAACGAGACAACCCTCGCCCTGTTTTTGATTCGTGCTATCAAGGCTTATATTACTTAATGTCTCCCAGCCTGTCAAGGCATCACAATAGTCGATATAATCACTGTTTCCACCAATATTAATGAATTGATTGTTAGATTTGGCACCAAACCATTCAACCTTTTCCTGCAACATTTGCCATTGAAATTTGTAGGTCCCGGGTATTCCGGGTGCAGTTATTTCATAATGGAAGGTCTTTTCGGCGCCTGGTTCAATGCTGTCATTTACATCCAGAGACACACGTGTGAACCCCCATGTTGTGTTATCCTGAGGATTCTGGCTTCCTAAATTATGGCCTGATTCTTTAGTCCAGCTGGATGTACCTGTATTTTTCATTGTCAGGCTGACGTTTACCTTCTCACCTGGTGAAACTGGGGGAATATACTGAGAAAAAAAAACAGCCTGGTTGACCAGCACTATGGGAATATCCTTGTATGTTGCAGATATTTCAGCAGGTTCGCCTTCGAGTCTAACCTCTGTGAAAGGAGCATTCAAATCATATATAAACGGATTGCCAGATACAATTTCCCAGGCATCAAATACCTGTCCCTGTGGTGCCTGATCTGCTATTATGGTAGCATTTTGCAGGGGAAGATAATCTCCATCACCTATACCATCATTTACAATTAGGGCAGACGTTTCGCATTCACCCTCGGGAACTCCGCAACCACAAAGGCCCGGATCAGTTTTATTCGGGTCATCAGGGCATAAATCTACGTCTCCATTTAAGTATACCATTTTTGTACCATTGGCAGGAACATCTGTTTTTACATCAACCACCTGAAATAGATCACCTTCAAAATGCTGGATGACAGATGCGTTTACAATTTGAAAATCGGCCCCTTTAGGCATTACAAAACGTACCCTCGCACCCATGATGGGAAAATCGAATTTATTAACAATGGTTGCCGTATTCATGGTCGCACTTCCATCGTTATCGGCAGAATAAGAGAGCGTAAGGTTAGGCTCCCAGGTAGAACGATCATTTTTGTCACCACTGTTAAGGACCTGAACAACTCCTGTAGAACCAGCAACAGGGATATATTCTCCCGTAGTGTTGTTAACTCTAAAAAGGTTGAATTCAAATTTATCACGGATAGAACCTGCAATATAGGCAATGGCATCCTTCCCACCAGTAAACGTCCAGGGGTTATCTCCGCTTGCATAATGCTTATGCCCGGCCAGAACCAGATTCAATGGTTCATAGCCATCTATAATGTTATGCATTTTATCGTAGTGATGTGCCGCTGACAGGAAAAAATTACCTCCTGCCCCATCGCCATTAAGCCATTCACCTGCTTTATGGGCCTGGTACTGATGTTCGCGCCAATCCCATCCATTGTTAAGCAGCATGAAACGGCTATTGCCATATTTAAAAGAAGAATTCTGCAAGCCATAATAGGTATTCCACCAATCCGAATTTACTTCTACTGTTGCCCGATCCCATACGTTGGCTGTATGTGCATCGTGATTCCCCGGGCAAAGAAATGTAGCCGCGTTCGCATCAGTAAGGCCTTTAATGTTTATACTGGGAATACCGAGGTAAAATGCAAATTCATGCTCAGGATTATTACGGATGTTATACATATTGTCGCCCGTTTCAATAATGATCGGAACGTCCATTATATTGGCCATATCTATCATTGCAGACTTTCTTGCCAAAAGAACTTCGGAATCATGCTCACCGGCACTCTGGAATATATGCCCATCAGAAAAGTGCATCAGGTAGTAATTATCCTTATACTCCTTTATAATTTTAACCCCACCCCAGGACACCTCATCGCCAGTGGAAGTTTCCAAAACAAGATCATAACGGTCGGCCGGCGCCTCAGGTGGAACGGTCACTGTGATGCGGGTATTGTACCTGTTGCCGGATAAGGGATCAAACTCCCAGTCACCATTTGAGACAGAATCGGTACAGGTAATCCTACTGTAAGGACCTTCTAACCGAACCGACAGAACCTCCTGCCCTGCATCTGCATTAAACCATACCTGGAAACTTTCTCCCGGCTTCACGATTTCAGTAGTAGAACGCCAGGGACGAATTATTTTTCTTGTTATTTCTGCATCCCAGATTTCAGTATCCCAGCTATCATTTTGACCCCAGCTTCCAGAGGGAAAAATAAATGAGATAAATAATACTGCAATAATGAAGCTTGTAATTCTTTTCATATCTGTTCTCTCTATAATGTTTAAAATCTTAAATATCTGGAATTATTATACCCATTTATAAATCCTTGATGGAAGTATCTTTATCAGCCGCTCTCTCATTGCATATTAATGGCAACCTTTGCTTTCAGAAAACTCTTTAGTTTTGGCTTTGATTTCTTATTTCAAGAGATTTATTAATATGCTTTTCGTATTGATTTTTCTCATCAGCATAATACCGTTTCTTGAAATCAGGCCTCGGTACCGTAATTGAAGTTGTTAAGGTATCAACCTGAAGCGTATTAACGCCATGATAATAAATGGGGACGTTAAACTCCACTATTTTAGATTCATCCGCATCTAAAACCAGTCGTTTTTCACCTATAGGGTGCTGCATCCGAAAGTGGATATTTCGATCGGATTGAAACAATCTGACAAGGGCAGTTCCATGACTACCTTTATTTGTTACCCGAACCTGAACATTGACATATTCACCTGCAATGGCATGTTCAGGTGCCGTCAGTTCACTGTAAACAAAATCAGGAGAGCTGGTTGTTATTGACCTTGGTAAAGCATCTTCTCCTGTCGCCCAGTTTTTATTAGGAGAATTTCCCATATTGAACACTAAGTGCCCATTATTAACCAGGTCATTATGAGAAATCCATGTTTTGTTATAATATGCTCCATTTACTTTCATGCTCTGGATGTATTGATCTTCGGCGGAGTTGTTTACAGATTCAATATGAAGCACGTTCCCATCATAATACTCTTCATCCAGGAAAATCTTCACCTCATCAAATAGAGGACTCCCTATTACATATTGATCCGAACCGGGCAATACCGGGTAAAAACCCATTGCGCTAAAAATATACCAGGCCGACATGGTCCCTACATCATCATCTCCGGGCAATCCTGTCTCATGATCAGCGGTAAACATATTCTCAGTAAGATACCTTACAATTTGCTGGGTTTTCCAGGGAGTGTTCACATAATTATACAAATAGGGATAATGGATATCAGGTTCATTTTCGGGATCATAATAGGATTGTCTTGTTTCCATTCCAACAAATGCGGTATCAAGCTTACTGATAAAGTTATCCCTTCCTTCCATCAGGTTTACCAGTCCTTCTATGTCATGGGGAACATACCAGGTGTAGGTCCATGCATTGCCTTCACAGTAAAACTGACTGTGCTGGCCACTTATAGTGGGTCCAAATGGATGCATTGCCCAGGAGCCATCACTGTTGCGTGGACGCATAAACCCAACATTGGGATCGTAAACATTTTTATAGGAAAGGGCTCTTTCAGCAAAGTATTCTGCTTCATCCTTCCGGCCGAGGATATTTGCCATTTCAGCAACGCACCAGTCGTTATAGGCATACTCAAGAGTGGAAGAAACAGATCCGGATACTTCGGGGTAGTAACCCGTGTTTTTTGCCCCTCCGGGCCCGTATGCATGAGTTTCTGCAACCAATGACTTGGTTATCCCTGCATCTTCGGGAGCAAAACCTGACTCCATATATTTATAAAGGCCTCTTCTTGACCAGGGAACGCCCACAAATTGCTCGGTAGCATTTTTATACATGGCTTCATAAGCCTTATTTACATCAAAGTCGCGTATGCCTTTTACATAGGAATCAAGAATAACAGATACTGAATGATCGCCAAACATTCCACCCGTATATCCTTCTGACCAGGCCCATGTGGGCAGCCAGCCTCCCTGCTCCGCTATTTTAAGCAGT
>JBEPXC010000011.1:0-33574 GCA_041642035.1 Sphingobacteriia bacterium | reverse complement strand
AGATATTCTCACACATATTCCTCAGCTGCTAAGCGCACTATCTATATTACCGGTAAGGTGGAAACGTTACGATGTGATAATATGCAATTAACAGCTTTAGATGTTAGCCGAAATGTTGAGCTAAAAAATATAGATTGCCACAATAATCAATTAACCAAATTGGATGTGAGCCGGAATACAGCATTAAAGTCACTAATTTGCTACAATAATCAATTAATCGCCTTAGATGTGAGCAATAACACTTTGCTCGAAGATTTGTATGTTAATGGTAATCAAATTAGCACCTTAGATGTGAGCAGTAATACTGCATTAATAGACTTAAAATGTTACAATAATCAAATAACAAATATTGATGTGAGTGCCAATACCCATTTGAATTTTTTAAACCTTAACAGAAATCAATTGACAAAATTGGATATAAGCAAAAACACTTCGCTCAAGGCATTATGTATTCAGGGTAATCAATTTACTGCTACTGGATTAAATAATCTGTACGAAACATTTTTTTTCGTACCAGCAGGCGAATTTGCAACTTTAGACTATTCATCAAACCCAGGTTCTAAGGATGCTGACCACAGTATTTGGCAGGAGAAGAATTGGTTATATAGTCCATGTTTACCTTAAGAAGAAATATTAAAAAAACGATAAACATTACTCATATGAATTATAAGTACATTTTTATATTTGCATTAGGCTTTTTATTTATTTTGATTCTTCCTTTGTCTTTGTTTGCGCAAGGAGCTGTTGTGGGATATGCAGATGGTAATAAGCGTGTAAATGCGAATAATTTAACAAGTTTTCCATCCAACGCGCAATTAGACAGGCTTACCCATGTGATAGCTGTTGGATTAGGGGTAAACCTATCTGGCACTTTAAAAAAAAACGATCTGCCGAACTTTTGGAATGGCAATACGAACACATGGTTAGCCAGTCTTGTAAGCAGGGCCCATCAGAGAGGTACAAAAGTAAGTATTTCTATTACAGGAGAATCAGAATTTAATAATGCAACCAGTTCACCCCAGAAAATCAATGCATTTACAAATGAGATCGTAAATTTTGTCAATATCCACGGACTTGATGGGGTAGAAATAAACTGGGAGCATCCGATCGGAACTGTTCAATGGAACCAGTGTATTTCACTTTTAGTAGCCATAAGGTCGGAACTTCCAAACAACAAGAAGTTATCCATTTCACTCCGGCCAGCACATCCAAGTCAATACCCCAATCCAAATCCTGGCGAACATCCCTTTCCTCAGCAAATTTGGCAAATATCAGATGGGATTCATCTTATGACCTACGATGAAGGAGGCGATTGGCCCACCCATTCCGATACTACTAAATCTAATAACACAATACGTAATTGGGGTGATTGGGGCACAACTGGCGGAAGAAATCTATGTAAGGGAGAATTATTCGTAGGTTGCGCGTTTTATGGTTATAAAAAAGACAGCAATGGAAATACAATTTGGGGAGATGGAGATAAAAAAGTAAGTTATGCCACATATTCAGGCGGAGGCAACTACAACCGCGGCGATTTACCCGCAGATGTCCAAAACAAGGCTATCTACACCCGCGATAATGGATTTGGCGGTGTGTTTATCTGGGAATTGGGGTTCGATTTGCCTGCTGATCAATCAAATTCGTTGCTAAAGGCGATATATGAGGTGATGCCTTACGTTTCTGGTACTTCCACCGTCTGCAATTCTAATACTACCTTTACGCTCAATAACCCACCACCAGGCAGCACTCTAAGTTGGAGTAAAAGTAATAATCTGGCCTATGTAAATGTTGTGGGGACAGGCAGTTACACAGTAAAGGCTGCAACAGCCTCAACCAGCGGAAATGGTTGGGTGGAGGTAACTTTAAACTCCCCTTGCGGCAACGATACACTTCCCAGAAAAAACGTGTGGGTGGGAAAACCATCATTACCCACAGTCAATCCAAGTAAAGGAATTGAGATGACAATAGCGGATGACCTTTTATTGACTTTGACCAACACACCCGGCGCCAGTAGTTCTTCTGGTCAATGGTCTGCTTCTGGTGTTTTATACCCCACCTACTCATCATTCACAACAGGAAATGCGTGCTTTTTCTCTGCTGATGTTCCTGGACCAGGCCAGGCAATGGTAACTACATCTAATGTTTGTGGTCCCAGCCCTATGAAATACATTTATGTTTTGGTCCAGGACAACGGGGATGGAGGTGGTCCTTTTACAATCTCCCCAAATCCGGCCAGTAATGAAATTACCTTGATTTTTGATGAGCAACAAAGTTTAAATTCTGAAAACAATACACCTTATTATGCTGAAATGAATTATTCAGTAAGGATTGTGAATAATTTTGGTTTGGTTTATTTTTCGGAAAACATGGGTGGTAATAGTATGAGAATCAATATATCCAATTGGGAAAAAGGATTTTATCATGTTTTTATAACGAATAACGATGATTCATTTTCCAGCACATTTATCGTTAACTAAGCATCCGGGAAATATTAGTTCTACCCTATTGATTATAATTGACCCCTCCCACTTAAAAGACAAAGCCCCTTTAAGTCGCTGACTTAAAGGGGCTACCTAGTAGCGGGGATAGGATTCGAACCTATGACCTTCGGGTTATGAGCCCGACGAGCTACCTCTGCTCCACCCCGCAATATATCTTTAAAGCGTTATGCTTTTAATTACTAAAGAACTTTTTTGTAAACCGGAAATGTTTCCCTGATTTGCAGGTGCAAAGATATGCATTATTTTAACTCCTACAAACTATACACGCTTTTTTTAAATAAATATTGTAATTTTGCAGTTCTATAAACATATCGCCTTATTTATCAGCATTTTTCACATACAATAAATTCCTTTCTTCATGCATAAAGCCGGATTCGTAAACATATTAGGCAAACCCAATGTGGGTAAATCAACCCTGATGAATGCCCTTTTGGGTGAAAATCTTTCCATCATCACCCCAAAAGCTCAAACCACCCGCCACCGTATTCTGGGTATAGCCAATGAAGAGGACTACCAGATCGTATTCTCCGATACCCCCGGCATCATCAAACCCGGTTACAAACTGCAGGAATATATGATGAGCTTTGTGCAAACGGCCATTGAAGATGCCGACCTGTTTCTGCTCATCTCGCAAATCGACAACGACTTTGACGACGAAAGCATACTGGAAAGGCTAAAGCAAACAGAAATACCTGTTTTATTGCTGATCAATAAAATTGACCTGGGCACCCAGGATCAGGTGGTAGAAAAATGCGAGCAATGGAAGCGAGATTATCCCCACTTCCAGGTCTTACCCATATCGGCACTCAACAACTTTAACCTTGACCAGGTGATGGCTAAGATCATTGAATTGCTGCCCGAATCACCCCCCTATTTCTCGAAGGATGAATTAACCGACAGGCCTGTCAGGTTTTTCATCAGTGAAATTGTTCGCGAGCAGATACTAAAGAACTACCAGAAAGAAATTCCCTACTCAGTAGAGGTAAGCGTAGATTCCTTCAAGGAAGAAGCAAAGATGGTTCACATCCGCTGCGTGATCCATGTGGTACGCGAATCGCAAAAAGGTATTCTTATTGGTCATCAGGGCAAAGCCCTTAAGAAGATTGGTATAGAATCGCGCAAAGAGATGGAGAAATTCCTGGGTAAGCAGGTCTTTATTGAGCTGCACGTGAAAGTAAGCAAAAACTGGCGCGACAACGACATGCAGTTGGGCCGGTTTGGGTACCGCTAGGAGGTCTCCTCTAACACCATAGCTTTCTCAAATACATGACAGGAGCGTTGCTTTAACCTCTCAATGGCCGCATCAACAGAATCGGTCAGGGCATTGGCCACGGCATGATTACAAAACGGACAGGCATGTATGTTTCCCCTTGAATCGACATACAAGTATCGATCCCCGCCACCAAAGCAACCTACTTTGCGCTGATGAAAACCCGGATACATCACCAGGGGGTGACTCCGCCATGCCTTATCGCGGTTTGTACGCTGAAAGAAATCCTCCAACAGGCTGATATGATCAGCATTCAACATGGATTCCTGTCCGTTGAAATGTTTGTTTTTCCTGGGCTCCAGCACCCTGACAAAAGAGGCTTCCCATTGCCGTGCCAGCTCAAGGTAGCGGTAAAGGTTGTCGCGGGTAGTAAAGGAATGGGTTGCACATAAAGAGAGGCTGACAAGGATTCCTGCTTCCCTGCAATTTTTGGCTGCCTGCCGGACCCAGTGGAAAGAATTTGGGTCGTTGCGAAATTCGTTGTGAAGGGTTTCGTCCCAATGGTCGAGGCTGATATTAACTCCCGTAAGACCGGCCTTACGCAGCTGAAGCGCCCTCTCCTGGGTAAGTCCGTACCCTGAAGTGAGCACCCAGCAATCCATCGTCTGATTGGCCATAGAAATGAGGGTGATCAGGTCATCAAACCTTTCCAGAGGTTCTCCCCCACTGAACTGTATGTGTGTGAGTCCTGCGGACTGAAACTTTTTTAGTATTTGAATTAACTCGTCAAGTTGCAAATGCTCGGTATGATGCAGGTTTTCCCATTCGTAACAGTGCCTGCATCGCAGGTTGCATCGGCTGGTGATGGAAAAAATAATGGTTTGCAAAGGTACACGCTCTGCGGGTTGAATAGCTCCACGCTGCAGCTCTCCTTTGAAAAAAGCATCCAATGCCCCCGATGGCCATCCCGGTATGTTTTCCGACCAGTAATACCTCTGCCTGGTTTTAACAAACCTACTGATGCCGGGTAAACCATGAATTTTCTTTCGCTTTTCACGAATGGCCTTTGCCTTTCTCAACCCTTCAACAGGATTGCTTCCATTAGCCATGGCAACAGACAGGATGTTGAGAAGAATTCTGAAACGAATCCATTTTGCTTTTATTCCTTTAATCATAAGCTCTTCGAAATGATTAATCATCTTCAACAGGTAAGGCTTTTTTCAGTGGATAGTTTAATTTTCGGCTGTACTTAAAATTTGTTCATACAACTGCTTTGAAAAGAGCGGCAGTCGACCCGGATCGCGAAATGTCTTCAAGACTTTAAGGTTTGGACGTCCCTGCCCCTCTCTGAGAATTTTGTAATGCCCCTTGCTATGCAAGAGTATGGTGCGGCTCTGATCGCTGAATGGTGGGACAGGGTATTTCACAATAGATTCATTTCCTATATCAGGCTGAACATAATAAAGGTGATCATCGCCGGCAATAGCAGCCAGCACATCGACGTCCTGCTCATCAATAGCTTCCGCAGCAGCGACCCTGTGCACGTTTAGAGGAATGTTTTCTGAATAATCCATAGCGACATAATCGATCTCCCAAAACAGTAAACCTGTTTCCAGTTTTATTCTGAGGCTTTCACCCGGCACATCAGCGACAGGAATCGACAGGATGTCGTCTCTAAAAGCCATTGGGCCTGCAATATTAAAGAAATCTGTGAAAACCCATTCGTTATTCTTCCAGAGGTACACTTTTATGGGAATACTCTGGTTGAGCATCCACTCATGGGGTTGTGCGGGAGGATTATTCTCCTGCTTTTTGGTAAAGGAGTCGTATCTTTTCCCAAATAAGCCATGGAAATTACTCATTACATGTTCTATCCAGAAGGAGTTTTTGGCCCGTAGGATCAGTTTTGCTTCGGAATGGGTTTGGGGTTTATCAAACTCCAGTATGATACCATCGAGGGTATTCTGGGTGCTGAGGGCCTCATCGCAATAGTAAGCGGTTGCATCTTTTCTGTTTATCCGATCCAGTACATCCAAACCAGAGAAAGTTTCGGCCAGGCCGGGGTTCACCACATTGCCTATTGTTTGAATATTGCCGTACTTATCGACCATAACCTGTACATCTTCAGGGTGGTCGATCACCATCAGCTCCATGAGATTGATGTGTTGGATTTCCTTTATTTCATTGGTAACCTTCAACTGGTAATGTTCATTATAAGGCTTAATTTCAGGAAGCAGCAGATAATCGTCGCGCTCGAGCCAGGGTCGGATGGCTCCGCTGAATATTTCACCGGTAAAGACATAATGCTCACCATTGTATTCGTATATAAAGGGGCATGATTCCTTTGTTAACAATACTATGATGATCAGCAAAACAGAGGCACTCAGCACCACCGAACCAATTCCAAAAACCCATGAGGCGATGGTTGCTCCCTGTGCTTTGTCGTACACTTCAATTTTCTTTATGGCAGAAAGGGGAATGGAAACCATGGATTCATCGACCTCTTCATATTCGTTGATATAAATGTGTACTTCCTGCAAAACTTCTTTCTCCACAGTTTTATATCGGTTCACCCCTTCCGGATCAGTGGTTTTATAGCTTTGCCGATATTCGGGCAATCGTTTAAATACTCCTGTCAGGGTTGAGGAAGACTGATTCAAAGTGATATTATCCAACAGATGAGCTTCTCCTGCAAAATGAATGATGAAGAATTTCTCCTGATCGTTGAGCCTGCTAATTTCAGTTGCATTTTGAGCCCTTTGGGTACCATAGGTGTTAACCTTATAATAATTCCGGCAACCCACCGACAGGTTCAGGAAAGCCAGCATAAGAAGGAAGGTTATCAACCGGTATCTTGCACGAATTATTTTCATCTCTGTAGCTTTTAAAATTTATACCCCACACCCAATTCAAGAGGAAACCATATCCGCTCCTGTAAATCGGAGGCCATTCGTCCTATGCCAAATTGCGTAGTTATCAACCAATTATCATGTACATGAAAGTGGAATCCGTTATGCACAGAGAATCCATAAAAGGTGCCATCGCTTTTTGAGTGGTAGCTGATAATGTTGCCTGTATAGGGATCATAAACAGGATTATAACTGTAGTCATAATACCTGTTCTTCCCTGTTTTAAATGACATTCCCATATACCAGGTAATTTTTTCATGCCCAAAAGGGAAAAAGTTACCTGCCAATGTTCCGCTATAAAGTTTCACACCATTAAAAGCCCAAAGCTCCCATGAGGTTTGATCATAATCAGGGAGATCGAGCAAACCAATAGAAAAAGAAAATTTCCCACTGATAATTCGAGAAGGGACAAAACCTTCATAGCTTAGGGTAACGGCACCAAATATCAGCTCTATGGTATTAAATGAAATGATGTTTCGGTGATCTAAAATACGCAGATGAGGTGAATTGGAAAGGTCTTGAGAAGAGGTAAATTCATTAAAAGCGACCTCTGTTCCATTTTCAAAAACAATGCGTGCGACAACATCTTTGCTGACGACAAATATGGAATTGCCGGCAGGTAAGGAGTAGGATATACTGGCGGGAGCCACTTCAATAATGTTGACTGATTGAGAAGAACCATCCGTGCGATACAGCAAATCCTGTGGATACACCAGCCCGGAATACAGGCACATCAAAACAACCAGCACAATAGTTCTCATGGAAGGATTGTTAATGTTTACCCATTTCTTTCTCTCAAATTGTTTACCACAAGCATTTGAAGAAATCAAGAGCTAAATTACAACAAATTTCAATCTCTTCCTATATACATAGAATTATATTGTCGTTTAATACGACTAAATGGCCCGTTAGCTTTATTATTCAAACAATCCACAGACTTTTCATACAACGTCAGCCAAACCGGGGTTACTATTTATCCTGGGAATAATGTTCGGGAGTAGTCTATATTAATTGTTCGGCCAGCTAAAAACGACAAAAGCCATCCCTCACAGAATGGCTTTTGTCTTTTAGTTTTACATTTCTTCTCCGGGATCCATGTCATCCCTTCTTTGATTAGGGCCCCGCCGTTCAGCATAATTGTTGATCCGATAGGATAGGGTGAGAGAAAAGAATGGTGTATCGGGATTCCAGCTGCTGAAGTTGTAAAACTCAAGATCCCGGTATATGCTTTCGCGGGAGACGGTACCAAAGACATCACGAATCTGGAAAGTAAGCGAGAGATCTCTGTCGAGAAAATCCTGTTTAAGGGCCAGGTGAGTCATAAAAAATCCTGTTCGTTCTCCCTGTGCCGTAACGGTAGGACTGTTATACATCCCCCGGAATTGAATACGGGTAGAAGGTGTTACTTTAAAATCATTGTTCAGCCTGGCGTTCCAGTTAAAGCTCGAGGCAGAATAATCGCGTCCGTTAAGTTGCCCTTCCTGCCGGTAATCATAAATATTGGTCATTACATCCAGGTGCCACCAGGAGGCAAGATCAAATCCTGTCATTATTTCTGTTCCTAACGAATAATCATTCCCTACATTGGCAAAAGACGAAAGCAGGATGTTGGCTTCATCTTCGTATATGCTACGCACCCGTTCAATTTTGTTATGGGTGACACGATAATACAAATCGGTAGAGAAGACATTTCCGTTTTCAAAGCGATACTGGTAGCTTACTTCATAGGAATCTATATACTCAGGAATAAGGCTGGGATTACCAATGCGTATATTGTAGGCATCATTCCAGGTGTAAAAGGGTTCGAGATACCAACCCCTGAGCCGCTGCAAACGCCGGGTATAACTGGCCATAACCTGTTGTTCAGAAGGCAATTCATAAGAAAAATGAAGGGTTGGATAGAAATCCCATCGATTGAGGGTAAACTCTTCCGTTTCTCCCAAAAGATCCACCAGCCTATCGGTGTATTCAGTTCGGAG
Organism: Sphingobacteriia bacterium; assembly: GCA_041642035.1. Taxonomy (GTDB): domain Bacteria; phylum Bacteroidota; class Bacteroidia; order Bacteroidales; family UBA7960; genus SKVR01. The sequence goes on along the minus strand of JBEPXC010000011.1, from coordinate 24,975 downwards.
TCCAAACTGATAGCCAAGTTTGTTGATACTCCCACTATAGGTAGAATAAAGGGAATGAACAGCAAGCTCATATCTTACTTGCTTTGAAAACCGATCATTGCTCACAAAACGCGATGTAACAGGATTGAATTCATTAAAGACGTTTGACTCATCCGAATTATCAATCTGGGTCTGATAACCTGCTTCAAGCTTTTGAGTTTCAGATAAGGGTAAGGTATAATCTACTTTTATGGTATACTCCTGTGAAGGGCCAGCTTCAACCGAACTTTGCCCACTAATGGTGTCCATCTGGTTGTTTAGCAAAAAATTAAATGAATTATCTTCTGAATCACTGGACTCCAAAACAATCTGCGCAAGAATTCCGTGCCCCTGCTGATTAAAATCAAGTTTATAATCCATAGACAATGAATTAGAGTATCCCCCTCTAAGGCCTTCCTCAAAACTGGAATACAATAATGGATCGGTGTTGAGTGAGGTCCACTCTCTGAACAACCGGTCAGAGTCGGAACCACGATCACGATCATTAAACCGGTAACCCATACTGAATGAGCTGGATGGGTTGATGGTAAAATCAAGTCCACCCCGAAAACTCAAGGAATTACCACTTCGGGTATAATCACCGTCACTGTTCAGGAAACTGGTGAGTCCCTCTTCGTACGTTTCGTTTCTACGAATTGAATTACCAATATATTGTCGTTTGTTGTAATCGGTTCCAAAAAAAACATTTATCCGTTCTTTTCGATAGTTGAGCAACAGGTCACCTCCATATCTTCCCGGTGTGCCTGCATTAAGATTCACAACCCCGTTGAGACCTTGCATCCGGTTCTTTTTCATAACAATATTGATAATACCTGCCACACCATCAGGATTGAAACGCGCGGAGGGGTTGGTGATAATCTCAATATTTTCAATCTGGCTGGCCGGGATCTGGTTCAACACATCACTGGCATCAAGAATGGTAGGTTTACCATCAATAAGTACGGTAAAGCTGCTGCTGCCCCTTAGGCTTACATCACCCTCAATACTCACCGTAACAGAGGGTATATTCTCGAGCACCTCGACGGCAGTACCGGATGCAGAGGTATGAAGCTGACTCACGTTGATTACCTTCTTATCAATCTGATAAGACATAGTAGGGCGGTCTGCCGATACAACCACTTCATTCAGAAAAGCCTCTGATGGGGTCAGGGTAATCTCACCAAAATCACGAAAAGGCTGTTGATCATTTAGTTCAAAAGGCTCAGATTGATAGTCTTCATAGCCCATAAATGATATCTCTATATAATAGTTTCCCTGCGAAATATCCTTTAACCGGAAAAAGCCATTGATATCAGTAATGACACCTGTAACCAATAAACTATCGGGCAGTGTCCTTAACGCCACTGTGGTAAATTCCATGGGCGTATTGCTTTGGGCATCATATACCAAACCTTTGATGGTGCCTGCAGGGACAGCCGTTTCGATCTCAGATGAAAAGGTCAGGTAGGAATAGGAAAACAGCAGGATGGAGAGGGAGAGTTTTATTAAGTGATTCATTTCTTTAGTACAATATTAATTATTTATAGACAAAAGAAAAGAAGAAAAAACACCCTGTTTTGTTTGATCGGTTACATTTATTTAACAGATAACCATATCTATGTGGTTTGTGGATATAGAGGCACAGATTTTAGAGACGCACGGCCGTGCGTCTCTAAACCCGGAAACCAAGTGTGAAACCTCAGATACCTATTCCAAATTGACCGAATAAACGTTTCCATCAGAACTCCCAAAGTAAATGCTTCCATCGTGAAGTGCAGGGGTGGATAAGATGCTTCCAAGGGTATGAATGATGCGTTCAGATTCCAGGTAATTGGTTCCATACAATTCGAAGTCTTCTCTAAACTTTCCTTCGCTGGTAAATACCCCATCATAATGCTGCTTGCTGCCCAGGGTTTGATATTCAAAAACAATTTCACCTGAAAGGGAATCGACCCCATAAAGTTTTCCATCGAAGCAACCAAAATAAACCACATCGTTGTATGCCACAGCAGAGCCATACACCCTCATGGGCACTTGTATTTGCCATTGGAGTTTTCCCCTGTTCTTACTCATACTATAAAAACGATGGGTGTCAGAAGTACCAAAGTAGATGTTGTCCTTATATACCAAAGGAGCAGCAATAACCCAGCTACCCTGTTCTTTCATGTTCCACATTCCGCGTCCGGTTTTGGCATCCAGGGCATAAACATTGAAGTCTCTGCTGCCAAAATAAATAACACCATTATCGGCAACAGCTTCTTTCTGCACCTCTCCATTTGGGAAAAAGGTATCACCGATGGTTCGGAATTGCCATTTCATTTCACCATCGGCGGCATTAATTGCATAGAAAAAGCCATTATAATTCCCAACATAAACATTCCCTTCATATACCAAAGGTGATGCATGAATAATGGCACCTGAGTCAAACTTCCATTTGACTGTTCCGGTTTCATCATCCAGTGCATATAGAAATCCATCTCCACTGCCCCAATACACAAGTTCATTGTATACAGCCGGTGATGAAAGATAATAATCCCAGAGATCCTTCTGTGTTTCTCCCTTTGAACTAAATTTCCATTGTAGATTACCCGTTTTTACATCCAGAGCGTACAAGTTGCCATCAGCACTACCTATAATTACCTTATTATCAGAAATAACCGGACTCGAATGCACTTCACCCTCTGTTTTATACGACCAGACCTTATCGCCCGTATTTTTATCAATGGCGTAAATATGAGCATCTCCACTGCCGACCAATACCAAATCACCGTCAACTACAGGCGAGCTGTATATTCTACCATTAGTCTCAAAGTTCCAGTTGGTACGCTCATCCGATTCAACGGGATTGGTGTTGCCAGGATTTGAAGAAAGGACCAGGCTTTGTGTGCTTACTGACAAAATAATCGCAAGAATGCAAACACTCATTTTCATTTTATTCATACAAGATTTGATTTTATATAATTAAAGAAACTTAGTGATTTCAAAGTGCAAAGTAAATATTTCCTTTAGCACAATTTACAAAGATCAAATTACTTTTCAAAAAACTTCTGGAGAGCACCTATACCATATGCTTTAGCAAAACGATAAACTCCGGTTAAATCTTAGCCTGTTGTTTATGCCATCTGTATAATGATTTCCTCCAGAATGTTAAGGAATGCGCAAACGATATTCTCCATGCTATATTAAAATTTGTTTTATCACTAAAATTCCACTTTATAGCTTATGCCCGGAAGAGTAAATACATCCTGCAGCATTTCCACCTGCTGATTTTTATAGTTGTAAACATACTCACGGTTTTGTGGTGTGCGAAGGATGTTTTTTACCTGCAATGCCAATACACTTGAATAGCCCCTTTTATTAACGCGCCAGGTGAGTGTAAAATCAAGAAAACTGCTGTACACATCTTTTTCTTCATACAAGCGATCCTCATCAAAGATGGCATATTTTGCTTCGTTTGACTCCTGTGGTTTTATTGGGGTAGTTCTTTCACCACCCAATACGCTAAGGCGTACATTTAAGCCCAGAATGTTATTCTTATTTTCTCCAAGGAAAAACTCCTTCCCAACCAACACATTGGCTACTGCCTCTTTATCAAAACGAGTATTACGCCACACCTTGTCGTCTGCCTTGTATTTTGAATCAAAAACAGAGGCTGTCATTAGATAGTAGAAGTTGTTTGTCAGGAAGCGTTCAAGTGTTAGGTCAATACCTATATTTCGACCGATGGTATTATTTCCCAATGATTCCCTGAAGGTGAAATCCTGTTTGAAATTTATCAAAGAAACGGAGCTGTTTTTCACTCCGGGCACATCATACAGGTATTGAAAATAGGGCTCTACCTTGAGACGAATACCTTCATTGATTCTCCAGTCGTAGCCAAGGACCAGGTGGTGCGCATGAGAGAAAGAAAGATCTTTGTTGGGATAAACAATCTCTCCATCCTGCTGGTAGTTTATAAAATAGATTTTAAGATTCTCCAACTGACTATGTTTTCCATAGCCAAAGCTCAGGGCCTGATTTTGGGAAAACTCCCAATTAAGACCAAATCTTGGGTCAAGGGTAAAACTCTCATTGAGAGCAAAATACTCAGAGTGTAGCCCAAGATTAACCCACAAATGGTCGGTGAAATTGTATTTGGATTGGGTATAAAACTGAAGGTGATGACTGTTGCCGCTGTCCCTGACAAAGTTACGGTAGGTACCTGCTAATCCGTTGTTGGTCCCGTTTAAATCCAGATCATAAAACAGGGCATTGATGTTCATTCCGGTGCGATTGGTATGTCGGGCACTGAATTTATGGTTTATAAAGGAAGACAGGGTAATCTTTCCGGTGTTGTCGCGAAACTGCATATCATCCTGAAGCTGCAACTGATCATCAAGCTTCTGCTGGCTCAACTCTTTTTGGTTGCCCGAGGCCACAAGTCCTGAACTGAGATAGGTTGATGAGCCCAGAATGATTTTATGATTGATACCGGTGGCTCCAAATTTCTCGTCCCAACTGTTGGAATAACGATCCATATTATGTTCCCACAATAAAGAATCTTCTTCGGGGTAGCCAATCATATTGTCATAACCACCCATTCCCCACAAAGAAAAAACACCTGCTTTTTTGGTGGGGAAATTCAGCTTAAAGGACAGATCCTGGTAAAGGGGGATTTGGGTAGATGGAATAGCTCCAACTACTGACAACAACCCAAAGGTTGAGTAGCGGTAGTTAAAAAGGTAAGAGGCATCTTTTCCCTTTACAAAGGGACCCTCCCCGGCAATATCGAGTCCGAGCATACCCAGCTGCAGGGCATATTCTCTTTTATCGGTATTACCTGTACGCATTTTGATGTCGAAAACCCCTGCCAGTGCATTGCCAAATTCAGCCGGGAAGGCTCCTGTATAGAAATCGGAATTGGCCATTACCTGGCTGCTGATGATGTTTACAAAACCACCCCCTACTACATTCCCTCCTGAGAAGTGATTTGGATTGGGTACCTCCACCCCTTCTACCCGCCACAATACACCTTTGGGCGAGTTGCCCCTGATGATGATGGCATTATCCTGCAGGTTGCCTGTAGCCACACCAGCAAAGGCAGATGCCATGCGTGCGGGGTCGTCCATGCCACCGGCATACCGACGGGTTTCTTCGACGGTAAACGAACGGGCACTGATGCTGGCCATAGAGTTGAGAGGTTTATCCTTGCGCGTATGGGCCTTTACAACCACCTCATTCAATTGGCTGACCGATTCATTTAATGCAATTTCCAGCACGGTTTCCTTACCCGATCCTATGAGAAGTTCTGATATGACTGCAGGTGAATATCCCATAAAGGTTGCCACTACATTGTAACGACCTACAGGGATATTTTCCAGACGAAATTGCCCATCCATATCGGTGGTGGTACCTCTTAGAGGATCTGTACCCTCTACAATAACGGTAGCCCCCGGCAGGGAAATTTGTGATGATTTGTCAATTACCCGACCCTTAATGGTTTGGTGAAGGGTTTGAGCCTGAAGCATTACTGAGGCAAAAAGCAAAAAGCCTACAAGAAATTGTTTTTTCATTATCTTATTGTTAATTATAGTATTTAAACAAAAGTATTCTGATGCCCAACAGGAATGACACCTGACTTAAGACTTCGGAAAGGGATAAAGACATTGTTAGACAATTGGTTCTGCTGGTCGGAATAGCCATGTGCAATATTGTAAGGTTTAGTAAAGTGCTGCAATCAAGCAAAACCCGTCCACTAAAAATATGCCAATTCCCGGTAACTACACCACTTCAGCAACTTACACTAACAGTCCTAAAACGATTAAAATGGTAATCTGTACGAATCTGACCACACCTCGTGCGCAAAACGGTCGTTTTATACCTTCTACTTTTGTTTTTTTTGACCCATCCCCAGCCCTTCCCTACAAGTAAGGAAGGGTGACGCCCGTCCCATCATACTGCCATAAGATAAACTAAACGCCAGTGACTGGCTTTTCAATTTTCCTTCCAGCTTCCAGCTTTCTACATTAACCTTTCAGGAAAGTCTTTCCTTTCTTTTACTTTCAGCTTTCACCTCTTTTTCTTCCAGCACCTCCAGGTTGGCAGCATCATCGGGCACTGCCAGGCGAATTCTGACTTTCTCCGTCATTTTTATAATTCAGGTTTTAATGGATTATAACTTTTTTTTCATCAATACATCGGTCTGCGGATCGTCTCCCACCTGGAAGATATGCTTGTCGAAGGGCACAAACCCGTTTTTTACGTAAAAGCGAATCGCCCTGTAGTTTTTCTCCCACACGCCAAGCCATACAAAAGAGCTCTTTTGTTCCCTGGCAATTGACAGTGCGAATTCCAGTAAAGCCTGTCCTATTGACTTACCCCAAAATTCCTTAATTACATAAATTCTTTCAATTTCAAACCCTCCCTCCTGCCTAAACTCTGTTTGTGCTTCACCGAAGTTCAGTTTCAGATAACCTACCACCTGGTTTTCTACTAAGGCGAGATAAAACAGGGACGATGGAACTGCAAGTTCCTGGCCTAATTTTTCATCAGTAAAGCTTTCGTCTAGATATTTCGTGAGATTCTCCTGTGTATTGGTATCAAAAAATGTCTCGTAAAAGGTCTGCCGCCCAATTTTATTGAGCAATGTCACATCTTCCAGGGAAGCCTTCCGGATTTGTAAGTCGGGCATGGTAGTTTTATTAGCATTTAGCCGCAAATGTATAAGATTTATTGTTTCTTTCACAAAAGTTTTTAAAGGTAGATCCTATCGAAATTGCCCACACTAGAATCCTTATCTCCAGCATTCCGGTTATCCTGTCGAAGCCTGCCCTTCAAACCCAACATACATCAGTAAAACAAAAACAGACCACCCTGTCTTTTAGGCGTATGAAAGAGTAAATGATTGAAGTGAACGGAAATGATTAACTGCTGGATTGTTGTGCCCCCTCTGAAAAATCATTTTTGCGAGACTAAAAACATTCGATCTTGCACATTGTCAATAGATTGCGAGCTCCCCCTTCCAGGGGGTTGGGGGGTCTATTCTAAACCCTATACTCCCTGAAATAACACATCACCTTTGTACCAGCTCCCAATGTGCTTTCAAGATCAATACATCCACCATTTTTCCTAATAAGGTTGCGGATGAGATATAATCCCATACCCGTACCTTCCGATTGCCGGGTGTATCGTTTAAAAGGCTGAAAGAGATGATTGTTATGCTTCACCAGGTCAATACCTATGCCATTGTCTTCGACCACAACCAGGAGATATTCGCCTTTGTTCATACTGGTAATATTGAGCACCAGCTTCTCATCCATATTACGGTATTTAATGGAGTTATTGACCAGATTACGCATGATGCTTTCTACGAAGCTCGGAATGTGCTTCAGTGCAGGAGCCGCAGAAAAATCAATATTTACCTCAGCGCCACAATCGACCAGGAAAGCATCATTTTCTGCCAGAATATCTTCCATTACATCATTAAGAAAAATTTCTGATGGCAATATTTTCTCGGCCGACTGTACCTGCAGCAATTCAACAAGGCCAAGCACAATATTCTCCTGTCGCTTCACCATCTCTTTCAACAACTCAAGCAAATTAGCCCTTTCCTCAACATTACGTTCATCTTTTAGCATGTTAAACATCAGGTACATATTACCGATGGGGTTCCGTAAATCATGTGCAATGATATATAAAAGATTTTCGTGCAATTGATTGATCTTCTCCAGCTGTTCATTCTTGTTCAGCAGATTGCTATTGCTTTCCAGTATATCCAGGTGCGCCTTTTTCCTCTCGGTTACATCCTTAAAAGTCATGATAGCCAGCACAAGCTTGTCGTTCTCGATGATAGGAATCCCACTGCATTCAAGATAGGCCTCTTTATGAGTAGATTTGTTGAAAGTACGGAATTCCTCTTTATCAAAAGATTCACCTCCAAGGAGACGAAAACGCGGCCAGTTTTCTTTTTCAATAAAAACACCATGGCTGTCGTACATCATCAAAACATCCAGATCATACCCGGAAAGATTATCATTGAATAAACGACCCATAATAGTTTTGGCTGCCTTATTAATACTCAAAACTTCTCCATCAGGACTGTAAACCACTACTCCATCCGTAATATTCTCTACAACGGTATTCAATTGCCTGGACATTTTGGAGAGCTTTTTCTCAAATGCCTTTCGCTCACTGATATCAATACCTATTCCCACATTTCTACCATCCGATATTCGAATGTTGGCCCAGCTGGTATCTTTGCAACCTCCATCTTTGGTGGCCATTTTAATATCTGTAAAACCCGATGCCAGAGATTCCATATATTCACTTACCCATTCACGATAAGCGGCATCGGGGTAAGCAAGTTCCATAATTCCTCTTTCGGCACAATCATCTTTGGTCCATCCTGTTACTTTTTCTATGGCATTGTTGAGATGTGTAACATTTAATTTCGGATCCCAAATGGCAAGCATAACGGGTATGTTATCGAAAATTTTTTGCAACAGCTCACGTTCATTATGCAGTTGAACTTCCACAACATGCCGCTCTTCGAGTTCTCTTCTCAACGATTCCTGGTTTTGTTTGAGTGAATGAATATCGGTATTGGTACCCAGCCATAATTCAATAACTCCTTTACCATTATGTATGGGTAAAGCTTTGCCCAGATGCCAGATATATTCACCATCATACCGTCGCAGGCGGTATTCTATTTCATAAGGCTCTCCTGTGTTGAGGGAATGATTCCATAAATCAAGAGTCTTTTGCAGATCATCGGGATGATGTATTGCCCTTTCTACCCAACCCCATCCTTCTGTACCGTCAGAAATGCCTGTAAATTCGCACCAACGTTTATTGTAATAGATGATATTACCCGCTTCATCTGAAATAAAAGCCATAGCAGGCATAGCCTCTGAATACACTTTATAATAATCTCTGCCTCGAAATACAGTTTCTTCTGATTCTTTACTTTGATGGATATCGACCCATGAACTAATATAAGCTGTAAGATTACCCGAACCCTCATACTGTGGTTCTCCTGTATTCCTATGCCAGATATAATTCCCGGATGTATCCCTTAATCTGGCTTCAAAATTCAGAGGTGTACCCGTCTCCCATGCATTTTTATATGAAGACAGGTAAGGCTCCATATCATCCGGGTGCAGGGTTTTTAGCCAACCATCACCTAAACTTGTTTCGGGTGCCAGACCTGTATATTCATACCATTTCTTATTCAGAAAAATACACTGAGCATCCTGGTGGCTTACACCAACCATCACAGGAATCAAATCGTACGCCTGAGAAATATTTAAATCAAAATCAACTAAAAATTGCTCCAGCCTACCATTTTCCAACTTATAAGTCAAATCTCTCATAAATACGAAAAACTGAATGTTTATAAACCTTATGAAATGCTGATTAAATTTTTTCGCCTTCTAGTATTCCCGATTTAATTCAATATATCTAAATGCATGTATTCACTTCCCTTGAAGCAAGCGGATAAAAAAAATAAAAAAATCGACTTCCCGGGGAGTTTTTTTTTGTGATTGTTTAAAAAACACATTTAATGCTGTAAAATATTAAAATCAATCCGTTCAATGGTACCCTTGGTTACCGACGGTTTCTATGGAAAAACTTACATGTGGAATACGGAATTTGGCCCTGCTATGATGATTTTTACGAAAAGCACGAAAAAAAATACCACTCCGGCTTTGATCTGTGGAATGAATTCAGACTGGGCCACCGCTTCGACTTCACTGTAAAACAAGGCCCTCTTTATGCCAACGTGCAATGGTCTTTTGGCTTTGGATTATACTCCAGCAACAAACCCCAAAGCTTCCTGAATGAAGTAAAAGCAGCCCCCTGCTTTTTTCATATGCCCATGCTCTTTGTAGGAGTGCGCTTCTAAGGAAGAGAAGACTTTCCATCGTCCGAAGGACATGGAAACGTCTGGAATCAGAGCTCTGGAAGTGCAAGCTTAAAGGAAAAATTATTAATTCTGAATTTATAACACTGAGTGAGTTGGATTAAGAATCTACGCATCTATTTCTTTCATCTGCTTTTTGCTTGACCAAAAAGCAGCAAAAAGTCAAAGCTGCGGATTCTGTCATTGGTAACGCTTGTTTCAGGAAGATAGGGAGGGAAGGGGCCATTGCGGGTTTGGTGAGACAGGCATTGTTTAACACACGGAAGAAAGAGAAATGTCTTGATTGTTTAGCAGACGTTCAGTACAGGGAGTCACCCTTCCCGGTCATCCTGAGAGCCAACACCCCCTAAGCGGGCGTAAAATGTGATTATGACAATGAGTAAGCTGGATTAAAGGTTCTACACATCTACATCTTCCTTCTACTTTTCCCTTAATGGAAAAGTAGCGAAAGATCAAGGCTGCCGATATTTTCCGACAAGTCTGAAGTTCACTCCGCTGGAAGTTTGAATGTCCCGCAAACTAAAATTTATGCATTGAACTTTATCTCGTGCTTTGCGGAACTACAAACTTCCCAAAAAGCTCCGTTTCACTTCGACTTGTTACCGGAAAAGATCGAAGGCCGGATGGGTGCTCCGATCAATATTATAAATAACTCGTAAATGAGTTTAATTTTGACGCATTGAGATTCAATTAATTATAAAGTTGTCATTGGTAACTCGTTTCAGGAAGGGAAGGGCCGGGGATGGGTCAAAAAAAAAAAAAATTAATTTTATACCTAAAAAAACAAACACATCATGAACTCAAAAAAAATCATTACCACCCTCGTTGCATTAATATCGCTTTTCGCAGCAGTGGCAGCAACTTTTGATATATTTTCGTCCTCCGGCGATGGAACTTTCATGCATGAGTCGGTTCGTGGACAGGGGTAGAAATCTATCTCTTTGTGCTAAATGCTGGCTCGATAGTGACCCACAGGAAAAAAACATCCCAACAGGATAAAGAATCAGAAAGATTGAGAAAAAGAGCAGGCACTCATGCAATTTTTGTTGATCTAACGACAAATTGCAGTTGTGCCTGTCTTATGATATGATAATATGATTTACTGCCAAGATGCTACCTACAACGGGTATTTATTTTATATCAAAGCGGTCGAGGTTCATTACTTTAGTCCATGCTTTGGCAAAGTCGTTGACAAACTTCTCCTGCGCATCTGCACTTCCATACACCTCAGCCTGTGCCCTCAATTCAGAATTTGAACCAAATATAAGGTCGGCACGGGTAGCTGTCCATTTTATTTCTCCTGTTTTGCGGTCACGTCCGTTAAATGTCTCTTTGTCTTCCGAAGCCGGCATCCAAGCAGTATTCATGTCGAGCAGGTTTACAAAAAAATCATTGGAAAGCACTCCCGGGTTTTGCGTAAACACACCGTGCTTAGAATTGTCGAAGTTAGTGTTCAACATACGCATTCCACCGATTAGCACCGTCATTTCGGGAACCGTCAGGGAAAGCAACTGAGCTTTGTCTATCAGCAGTTCTTCGGTTGACACGTTAAACTTTTTCTTCAGATAGTTGCGGAAACCATCGGCAACAGGTTCCAGAACACTGAATGATTCAACATCGGTTTGTTCCTGAGAGGCGTCCATGCGACCGGGTGTAAACGCAACAGTTATATCAATTCCTGCGGCTTCAGCCGCTTTTTCTAAGCCAACACACCCCCCCAGTACAATGAGATCGGCAAGAGAGATCTCTTTCCCGTTTGCGGCAGTGGTATTAAATTCCGATTGAATCGCTTGAAGTTTTTCCAGCACCACATTAAGTTGAGTAGGATTATTAACGGCCCAGTCCTTTTGTGGGGCCAGGCGAATGCGCGCACCGTTGGCACCGCCACGTTTGTCTGAACCACGAAATGTAGATGCAGAAGCCCAGGCTGTGGATACCAGTTGCGAAACAGAAAGATCGGACTCGCGAATATTGTCTTTTAATTGGGCAATATCTTGCTCTTCAACCAGGGGATGGTTAACGGCCGGAATGGGATCCTGCCATAATAGTTCTTCTTTGGGTACTTCCGGACCTAAAAACCTTGACACTGGCCCCATATCCCTGTGAGTAAGCTTAAACCAGGCACGGGCAAAGGCATCGGCAAATTCCAGGGGATGCTCATAGAAACGCCTGGAAATTTTTTCGTACGCAGGATCAAGACGCAGGGAAAGGTCGGTTGTAAGCATTGTTGGAGCATGCATTTTGGAGGGATCATGGGCGTCAGGGATAACATTACCGACATTTTTTGCTACCCATTGATGTGCTCCGGCAGGACTTTTGGTAAGTTCCCAGTCGAATTTGAAAAGATTCTCAAAAAAATAGTAACTCCATTTGACTGGTGTTTGGGTCCATGTAACCTCTAATCCACTGGTGATGGTGTCTCCTGCTGTTCCTTTACCATGTGTGCTTTTCCATCCCAGGCCTTGTTCAGTAATATCAGCCGCTTCGGGTTCCGGACCAACATGTGCTGTATCGCCCGCACCATGGGTTTTACCAAAGGTATGTCCTCCTGCAATCAGTGCAACGGTCTCCTCATCGTTCATGGCCATACGTGCGAAGGTGGTACGTATATCTTTGGCCGCGGCCAGGGGATCGGGATTTCCATCAGGTCCTTCAGGATTTACATAAATCAAACCCATCTGCACAGCAGCAAGTGGATTTTCCAGCTTCCTTGAATGGATAGCACCATCTGCATCATCTTCAGAAACGGTAACGCCCCCTTCTTTCTCAACACCTTCCGATCCTTGCGCATAGCGAATATCACCTCCCAGCCACCTGGTCTCTGAACCCCAGTATATATCCTCTTCGGGCTCCCAAACATCTTCTCTACCACCGGCAAATCCAAAAGTTCTGAACCCCATCGATTCCAGCGCAACATTGCCCGCCAGAATCATTAAATCAGCCCATGAAATCTTCTTACCATACTTTTGCTTGATAGGCCAAAGCAATCGGCGTGCTTTATCCAGATTCACATTATCGGGCCAGCTGTTGAGCGGAGCAAAACGCTGCTGCCCGCTGCCAGCACCCCCACGTCCATCGCCCGTGCGATAGGTACCCGCACTGTGCCATGCCATGCGGATGAAAAAGGGACCATAATGCCCAAAATCAGCTGGCCACCAGTCTTGTGAATCGGTCATCAACTTGTGAAGATCTTTTTTGACGGCCTGCAAATCCAGACTCTTAAACTCTTCAGCATAGTTAAAATCTTTGTCCATAGGATTAGATTTGTTAGAATGCTGACGTAAGATATTCAAATTCAGCTGATTTGGCCACCATGTTTTGTTTTTTGTGCCGCCACCACCAACACTATGCCTGCCTACTGCACCGGTTACAGGACATTTGCTCACTTTGTCATGATTATTTTCCATACTTTTTTGTATTTATGATTATGATATGATTATCTGTTCTTATATGTTTTGTGTAAACCGATCAATAATCTGTAGTTTTATATCCGGATTTCTCAATCTGCTTTCAAATAAACTAAAAAATGAGGATGAGGCTAAGGTTAAGGCTGAGGTTAAGGAAGTTTTTCGCACTCTTTCTTAAGCGATTCGTTCATCAGGTCAAATCCTTCTTTGGTTTTATTCAAAGCATTTCCCATCATAGGGATAAGAATGCCACTGAAATTTTCACCGTGAATAAATTTTGTTTTTCCCTTTTTCACCTCTTCCAGAATAAAATAATGTTCTCCGTCAAAAATCCCTTTAATCCCAAGCTTTCCTTTCCACCGGAATTCTTTATGAGGTTCAAATTTTAAAATGACAGGTTTGAAAGTCATTCCATTTCCATCGGGTGGCTTAATGGAAACAGTTAAACGTTTCCCCACAGCTTTTTCTCCTTTTATAGATGTAATAAATGAATTCCAGCGGGGATGATTTTCAAAATCTGTAAGCACATTCCACACAGTCGAAACGTCAGATTCAATGATTATTTCAGTTTCAATCTTTTTCATGATTATAACATTTACTGCCGGGGTTCTTCGATAACAAACGAACGGGTTTCCGATTTGTTCATCCTGCCCGAAGCCATACAACAGTAAAAAGAATTTTTGCGCTACTTGATGGCCCAATGGGGTTTAACGAACCATTTATTTATTGGATTTTGTTCTGTCTTTTAACGCCCATTAGTGTTTGAAGAACAGGCATTTTAAGTATTAAAAATTCATATATCAGCCAGGACAAAGCATAAGTCGCCCCTACCAATATCAGGAACTTTAATCCATAATGAATAGTTGCATCAAAGAGAAAATATCCACAGATAATAATTATGGTTTGATGAAGTATATAAAATGGATATACCGCTCTGGAAGGTCAAAAGCCAATACTCTGATCCAGTCAATATCGTATCTTCTTTATCATGGGGGGCACGCTTGGCCATTTACTTTGAAAATACCGGATTGCTGTATCTTCATATTCCGGATTTTCCCTTACAGATATTATTTTCATGCACCTTTTTATTTTAATCTTTTTTAGGAATACGTATGAGGTTCGGTATTTGTTACTGATCCTTCGACCATCAACAATTCAACAATTCAACTCCAAATTCCATAAACCTTAACTAAACCTTCCTCAAAATCTTCTTCATCTTCTTGCCTTTGGCCAGTTCGTCCACCAGCTTGTCAAGATATCTTACCTGTCGGGTAACAGGATTTTCAATCTCTTCTACCCGATATCCACAAATCACCCCCTTTATTTGATGGGCATTGGGGTTTAAGGCTGCTTTTTCAAAGAAAGTTTTAAAAGTTGCGTTCTCTTCAATGAGTTCCTGTAGTTTTTTCTCATCGAAGCCCGTCAGCCAATGTATCACCTGGTGCAGTTCTTCTGTGGTCCTGCCTTTCTTTTCTACCTTTGCAATGTAGTGAGGATAGACCGATGCAAAGGTCATTTCTGCCATTTTCGCATCATGTTCGGGGGTTGTTTTCATAACCTTAGTTTTCTTAAATAGTTACCTTACAAAGGTATGAAAATCAGGTTCTAAAATTCCTCTTTACCTGTTTTTTAAAAGAAAAGTCAGAGGAATATCAAGTCTTTCTGCCCATGCATTCTCATTATGCGAGGCCCCCTCAAATTTCAATGTTATCCAGTTGGTTTTATCATACCCCCGGATTCGCAGGGTTTGATCTACCATGATCTGATAAGGTTCATAAAATTGATCTATAGACTCCGTGCCATAATCAAAATAAAACTTATGGGTGCCTACCTCGGGAAGGTTATTTTCCAGATACCTTAGAATGGCCTGTGGGATTTCACTATTATCTGCATAGGTGCCTGGCCAGTGTGTAGAAAGGCAGGCTGCTCCACCAAACACTTGCGGATATTCGCAAAGTGCATAGGCCGATATCAATCCCCCCATACTGGAACCCGCTATAAAAGTATGTTGTCTGTCGGGGTAAGTAGAAAAATGATTGTCGATATAAGGCTTTAATTCTGAAGTTAAAAATGTAAGATAATAATCTGCAAGGGGTTTCCCCATCAGCCACTTTGATATTAAGGTGTCGCGGGTTTGAGAAGGCAGAAACTGTAATGCTTTTTGTGGAAAATACTCTGATCTCCTGTATTCCTGAGTATTCCAGATGCCCACTATAATACAGTCCTGCACAATATCTGCCTTAATTAATCTTGTTAAAGTTTCATCAGCTTTCCATTCCTGTTGATTCCAGGTGGAAGTAGAATCAAAGAGCATTTGACCATCATGCATGTAAATTACGGCATACTGCTTCGTGGTATCATAATCTTCGGGCACCCATACATCTATAGTGCGACTATCCACAAAATTGGAAGGAAACTCAGCCAAACGGATAACTTTACCCTCAATAGGCTTATTGGCCAGTAAGGGCATACACGAAATTAGAATAATCAATAGTATTGCGTCTTTTTTAAACATCATCAGAATACATTTCAGGGGTTAATAACTTGCTGATATCTGCTTCTCAGATTTCCATAATTGCTAATCTGAGTTTTAAAATCCTCTAAATTCCCGATATCTCCCCGCCAGTCGGGGTCAGGAATTTGTTTGCGCATTTCTTCCCAGTCACGCCCTTCAAAGAAATCGGCATCCATCTCACAGCCTTTCAGATCTACAAAAGGTTTAAGAAAAATGTATCCATCGGCAAGTTGTGAGAGTGTAAAATCAGGATAACAGCTTGAGTAGAAGCTGTTGTCGGGCAGGCTGCCGGCTGTTTTTGATAAGTCAAAGCCGATGGCCATATTGCCCAGTAGCTGCATTATCTCTTCAACGGCTCCATTGGCAGGACGGGCAAGCCATGTGTCGCTATTGGGTTTGGCAGGGAAAGGCTGATGAAGAAGAATGGTGAAAACTTTTTCAGGGTATTTTTTATACAAACGATTTCCAAGCATACGATCGTTGAAATCGCAAAAATAATCACTGTATTCATTGTAAACAGGCATGTTATAGCGGGTAAAGGCGTGGTAAGTACCTGTAAGGATAAGAATTTTCTCTTCCTGCTCCAGAATCTCTTTTTCTATTACTGCCGCACGATAATTATCGGGGGTGCCTTTATGAAACACCTTATTCATGTTTTCAGGTGTGCGTATACCCGAAAATTCACTCCAGTCGAATTGGTAGCTCATATTTATAATGCGGAATCCCGACGCGTTTTCAGGCAAATGCTTATTGAATTCCCATGCCGCCCGGTAAAGATCCTGGTATTCTACATAAGCCCAGCCTACATTGTAAAAATACATCATGTCGCGGGCCATCTGCTCATTATAAGCAGGTGCGGTAAGAAGGGAATCGAGGGTATGCTGTTGTTCACTGGCACCAAACTCCATGCCCAGGGCACGCACTCCGGATGCATAAAGAAGAGGAATTAAATTTTTCACAAACAGCAGGTTATCCTGAACCGCATGATCCTCGGCCAGCAGGATCACATCGTAGGTACTGAATTTCTCCATCAAATATCTCTCGGGTGAGTTAGCATTTTCCCTCAGAAAAGCAGCTGCTTTCTCATATGTAGCATTTTTCGCATCCTCATACCCGGTATTTGCCGTTTGCGCCAATAACAAAGTAGAAGAAAATAATCCAATGAATAAACATACGATCTTTTGCATTGATTATAGTTTTTAATGTTTTTCCTTTTACAGAAAAGTCATGATGTGTAGGTCGCTCATCAGCCCTACCGGTATCAAGGCTAATCCATTAGTTGGCAGACGCAGCAGTCAAAATCATGCCATATAGCTTAATGAATTGAATGGCAGCAATAAGATTATAGTTTGCTTTCAGTACAAAAGAACATATTGTTCGTTTTAATACTGTTCTGCACGTTTGCGAACAGTATTGTCTAAAACTTAAGCGATCAGGTGTCAACAATAGTATTTTCTTTTTAATCCTGTATAGGTGTGCTGGCTTTTTGACCTATATTGAGAGGGAACAGAGAACCGACCAGCGCAAATCATCATCTGCGTTCTAACGCCAAACGCTATGCGCTGGCTATTCTGATGATCTCACGTGCAATATTTTCCGGTGAAAGAATATAATCAATACAGCCACTCGCGATTGCGCTGTCAGGCATATCGCGCTGACTCGCAGTATCGGGCAATTGCGCTATGGTGATTCCTCCTGCATCCTTAATGCCGCATAAGGCTTCTGCACCATCACCGTCATAACCTGAAACAATGACGGCAATAAGTTTACCTTCCCAATGTTTGGTTATGGAGCGCAAAAACACCGTTATCACATCAGGCCATCCCCATGGTTTCGATATGGGTTTTAAACGAAACTCATCATTCAGAACATGCAAATCACGTTTTTCCGGGATAATGAAAACATGATTGGGTTCAATATCCAATTTTTCAGTGATTAGATCAACGGGCATATCCGTATAAGGAGGTAGCACCTCATGGAGCAAGGTACTTACAGTTCGCAAATGATTTACGATTACAATGGCTACTCCCATATCGGCAGGCATATTATTTAACAACCGGATATAGGCATCCAGTCCACCTGCTGAGCCACCCACACAAACAATCGGAAAATCTTTTGCACCAATTTTTTTCGCCTCCATAGTTACTCAATTAAAATTGTTTACATCGAAATCCCACTGAGCTCTTTATAAATTCAATCGAATGGATTAATTTGTTAAATGTAAACATATTATCGTCAGGATGCAACAATTCGTATATAGCAATACCAATTAACTTTTAATAAATAATAAAAAACAGGATTAGTTGTTCAAACGAATTACCTGCAATGATAGTCTCTGACCCTATACAAAAAATACCGGCAGGATGATTAATCCTGCCGGCAGCAATATAACCAATTGCTACATTACGTCACATCCTGTAGCAAAACATTCAATTTTGTACTATTTGGCACTATCGAAGTGCTCGATCAGGTCGTAAACCTGCAGATTAAACTCTGTCATTTTCTCAACCATATCATCCCATACTTCATAATAGTTGTTTACAATCCCCTTATTCCCATCGATATTAGATGGATCAACACCTGTGGCAGTGGGATCATTATCCTGATATTTAAAGTAATGCCAACCCACGCAATTTGGAGATTCAATCAGAGCCAGGTTGAAATTCTGATAAAACATCCCTCTCTCCTTCTGGGTTCTAACGATCCATCCCGCACCGCTCTGATTGGTCATTCCTGAATCTTCGCCTTTGGTATAATATTCAGTAACAATAAAAGGCCGGCCGGTCCATTTGGTATAGTTTTGGAGATGCTGTTTCTGGGGAGTCCACTGGTTATAATAGTTGACGGAAACAATATCAAGATATTGGCCCACAGTCTCCATGAAGAGTTGCATATTTCTTTCACCTCCGTGAAAACGGGCACCCAGATACATATGATTGGGATCGTATTTGTGAATGGCTGCCGATACAATAGAAAAATACCTGTCCCCAATATAGGCAAGGAACTCCTCCCTATGTTGATCGGTGGCCTCTTCAATGGCAATACCTTTGCTTTTGAGCCACTCGCGGGCTCCCTGGTGACCGGGTTCATGCTCCGGAAGAGTGTAAAAATCATCGAGAGCAGTTATCCGAAAAGGCATCTCATTATCAGAAAAATACCCAAACAGATTAGAATCATCTTTGTAGTCCAGCAGCTGTTTTGCATGCTCATCGCAAAACTTTTCAAATTCGGGATCAAAGACAAATATGGCCTGATTGGGGTATCCTATGTTTCCGGGTCTTTGGTAGGTCCCCCCCCGTTGACGACCATAGCTGCTCATAAAATTCCAGTTGATGGTATAGGCGAAAGGACGTTCGACGGTTTTATTGGCTTCTATAATAGCCTTGTGATCAGACCATGAGCCTGCACTGTTAAACCCAAATTCCTGCAGCATTCCGATGGTTCGTTTCATCCAGTTTTCATGAGTTCCGAATTTCTCTATCAGGGCCTCGCGGTTTCTCTCTGAGGTGCCTGGCCGGAGGCTGTTCATGGCGCTGTTGATGTAGAGGTAACCATCGGGATCAACTCCCCACCAGCGACCCTCAATGTTAGCAACATAGAAAAACCCTGTTGCCTTAGTCTGATGTTTAAGCCAGCCGCCATACCTGCTGGTAGGCTGAGGTTCAGATGGTGGTGTATAACCGGCAAGATTTTCTATGGTTCGGGTTTCAAAAGGTTGATATTCGGTATAGTTTACACCATCACTGGTATTGTATAAACGGCGTTGTGCTTCTACAATGGTATACTGCTGCTCTTCACTAACGGCAACCGGTGATTTGCAGGAAGCAAAAAGCATAGCAGGGAAAAGCATCAACAGGATGATCCGATTATTTCTCATATTCAATGGGTATTAAAAACAGATTTATTTTTCGAATTAACTTCTTTAATCTATGATCTTAAATGTACCTTTCAACCCTTCTACACTGCAGGGGCCTATCATAACCTCATACTCACCTACATCTATATTCTTTGAAAAATCTATTCCTGCGTATGTTAAATCATCAGGGGTAAGAACAAATTCAACCGTCTGTGTTTCACCCGGATTTATTTCAATTTTTTTAAAGCTTTTCAACTCCTTTACGGGTCGCACCACAGAACCAGATTTGTTGCGCAGGTACAACTGTGCGATTTCAAAAGCCCCTCTATTTCCGGTATTGGATATGTCAACGCGTACCACCAGGTTTTCATCCTTTTTTATTAGGGGATTTACCACCTGTATGTTATTATAAGAAAATGTGGTATATGAAAGACCAAATCCAAAGGGGAATAAGGGTTCCGCCCCATAATCGAGGTAGTAACTGGTATTACCCAGTGAGGTCTGGCCCGCTTCTCTGGGGATATCCTGCAACAAGACAGGATTCTCCGGTGCTGGTCTTCCGGTCGTATTGTGGTTGTAATAAATTGGAATCTGTCCTACATGGCGGGGAAATGTAATGGGCAGTTTAGCAGAAGGAGATTTCTTACCCATGATCAGATCAACAATAGCAGGGCCTCCCATGGTACCAGGATGCCATGCATACAATACAGCATCACTTAGATTTACCTCATACTCAATTGTCAATGCGCGGCCTGCCATGATTATAAGAACTATGGGTGTTTTGGTTTGTGCAAGTTCTTCAAGCAATTCCCGTTGTGCTCCCTGCAGGCGGATATCTGCCAGCGAATGGGCTTCTCCCGAGAGTATAGATTCTTCACCTAAAAACACCAGCGCCACATCTGATTTTGCTACCGCCCGCCGGGCGCGGCGAAACTGATTCCTGTTGAAATCCCGGCTGTATTCAAGACCCGCTACATAATTGATTTTCACCCGATCGTTTAATGCTTCACGAAAGGCATTCACAGGCGTCCGGCTATCTTCTTTTCGTCCGTCGAAAACCCAGGTACCCATCTGATCATGGGGTGCATCGGCCATTGGGCCTATAATAGCGATTGATTTAACATTGTTTTTCAGTGGGAGGATATTGTCTTCGTTTTTCAATAAAACAATGGACTCAGCAGCCATTTCACGAGCCACAGTGAGATGATCAGGGCTCAGGATGGGGCTTACCTGCAGAGGTGAGTAAGGCTTATCGTCAAATAAACCAAGTCTCATTTTCATCCTGAGCATATTTGCAACCGCTTCATCAATGTCGTGTTCTTTAACAACACCCTCATCAATCAACTCTTCCAGATGGTTAATATATGCATAGCTCATCATATCGATATCTACACCGGCCTGCATGGCTTTTGATGCCGCATCTTTATTGTTTCGTGCAAAACCATGCACAATCATTTCACCCACAGCATTCCAGTCGGAGACTACCACACCATTGAATGCCCATTCATCGCGCAATACTTCTTTGAACAAGAATGAACTTCCACTGGCTGGCACACCATCATTATCATTAAAGGCCGTCATTATGCTCGCAACACCGGCCCTCACGGCAGCCTCAAAAGGTGGAAAATAAATATTGCGTAAGGTACGTTCGGGTATTTCGGTGGAGTTGTAATCGCGTCCTCCAATGGCAGCACCATAACCCACAAAATGCTTGGCACAGGCCGCCATAGATTGCGGATGAGAAAGATCATCGCCCTGAAGTCCTTCAATCATGGCAACACCCATGGTAGCATTGAGTAAGGGATCTTCACCAAAACTTTCAGCAATGCGTCCCCAACGCGAATCTCTTGAAACATCAATCATGGGAGAAAAAGCCCATCTGATTCCATCAGAGGAGGCTTCCACAGCAGACATCCTGGCTGCCTGCCTTACCAGGGCGGTATTGAAACTCGAAGCCATTGCAAGAGGAATGGGCAAAATGGTACGATATCCATGGATTACATCACGGCCAAAAACAAGCGGTATTTTCGTTTCCGATTCTTCCATGGCAATACGCTGAAATTCTCTTATCT
Organism: Sphingobacteriia bacterium; assembly: GCA_041642035.1. Taxonomy (GTDB): domain Bacteria; phylum Bacteroidota; class Bacteroidia; order Bacteroidales; family UBA7960; genus SKVR01. The sequence continues at coordinate 3,206 of JBEPXC010000011.1, read as the reverse complement.
GAGAGGGATCAAGATTAATCAATGAGCCAACCCTGCCACTGCGCACCTGGTTTTTCAATCCCTCATCGGCATTGCGTGCATTCAGTTGATTCAGCTGTCCGATCTTTTGGGCAAGAGACATGGTTTGCAATATGGAGTCTATCCTTACATCTTCTTGTCTTTTATATAGTCTCACATAGTCAACTTCCATAACATGCGGGAATCGAGAATCGTTAATACCTTGCTTACCACCCAGGTTACCCCCTATGGCCAGATTAAGGATAAGATGAAAATGCCGGTTAAAAGGCCATGCGTCAGAACCTGTATGTTGGTTGGTGAAGGTAAAATAATGCCGATCGTCTACATAGCTCCTGATTTCATTTTCATCCCATTCAAGACTATAGAGATGAAACTGCGAGGTGGCGGTGGGTAACGATGTCTTTTTGCCAACCTGTGTTCTTTTCATATGGTTGTATTTCCCGGTATGAACGGTTGAAAATACCGTATCAGGATTATATCCCACATGCTCAAGGATATCTATTTCACCTGAACGTGGCCACCACCCATAATCACTATCGGTAGAAAGCATCCATATGGCAGGCCAGGTGCCACGTCCTGATGGCAACTTCGCCCGTACTTCAATCCGCCCATACTTCCAGTCAACCTTGTTTTTGGTGGTTATGCGACCCGAGGAATAATTTTTTCCTTCAATGGATTCTTTATGTGCGGTTATTTTAAGTGTTCCCTCGCTTACCCAGGTATTTTTTGGGCTGGCCACAGGATACCATTGCGCCTCATTATTTCCCCAGCCATTGACATTGCCGCGTGTGTCATAATTCCACCAGGTGGAATCGGGTAATCCTTCATAATTGAATTCTTCAGCCCGGATAAGAACCCAGGGGTTGTTGCTGAAACCATGCGTGGCATGAAGCAAAAACATTAAAAATATCAAGGAAAATTTTATACGGAAAGAAACAAAGGATATCATAAGAATTAAGAACTGCTGTTATAACTAAATGTCTCTATTTGATGTAAATTTTTGCTGCCAAACTGGAATCTCCTGTAAGATGAAGAATATAAAGTCCTGTGGGAAGATGCGAGGCATCTACAACATCACCTGCCAGAATCCCCTGCATCATCACTTGACCGCTTAATCCAATCAGCTGATACCTGCTGAACTTATCAGAAACGTTGCTGAGAAAGATCCGCTTATCCTGCGAAACAAAATAGTTAAAAGTCTCTTCTTCACCTTCGGTTGCAAATGCATAAATATCTTCTCCCCAGAATGTGAGCACCAGTTTAGGATGAATATTTTCGTCGGCATTATCGTGAGAAGCTATGATCAGGGGTTGGGTCGATTCAGTCAGTTCATGGAGCTTGACAGATAGTTCACTTTGCTGATAATGGGCTTTCACCCAGTTGGTAATGTCAAATTGCATTTTACCAGGCACATTGATCTCTCTAACATCATCTAAACGGTTAATGGTATGATGCCAGTCAGGATTTTCACTCCTTACCGCACCTGAAAGAGTTGCTTCACTCCAACTGTGATCGTTGATTCCTGAAGCCATAATGACTCTTTTGCTGGTATTGCTTTGAATGGCGAAAACTTCCAGTCGGGCATTTTTAAGATCAGGCATCCTGTCAAGATAATTATCCAGATCGAACTTCAAAAATGCTTCGCGACGGTTGTTCTCATTCCAGAAAAAAAACACCTCCATTTCAGCATCAGAACCGTAATTTATATCATTGGACGGGTCGGTGATTACAGAGGTATCTTCGACAAGAGCTAATTCTACAGAAAAGGATTCAGTCTCTGGTCTGCGGTTAATCCCGTCGAAATGATCCACCAGACGATAAACCTGGTTGTTAAGCTCTGCCATATACCTGGTCATATCTAAATATTCCTGAGGATTTGCTCCGTAGCTCACCATCCCCTTGTTGGAGTCGACATCATCTTCGAACCGGAAGTAGTGCCACCCTACAAAATTCCCATCCTGCAGCATTTCTATACAGGCATTCTGATAGAAATAACCCCTTTCCTGCTGGCTTTTCACATACCAGCCGGCCCCACTTTGGGAAGTTGAGAAAACATTGATGTCTTTAATATAAAATTCACCAACAATAATGGGTTTATCCTGCGTCCATTCCGGGCGGGCTATCTGATCGGTGGGTGATAATTTATCATAAAAGTTCACGGAGGTCACATCCATGTGTAGGTGCGAGGCTTCAACAACTTCTGAAATAGCACGGGGACGACCATGTAAGCGTGCACCCAAAATCAGATGATTTTGATCATAACGGCGAACAGCCTCCTTTACGGTAGTAAAATAATGATCGGCCAGATAACCGGCGAATTCACGCTTAATGCTTTCTGTGATGGTGTTATTTAACACCTGATCCTCAGTAAGTCCTTTTGATAGTGCGAAGCTCAATGCAGCTTCTCTGCTGGGATCTCCTACCGGAAGATCCTTTACCAGGTTATGCAGCTGGTCGTGGTTAAAATTTATCTCGTTGTCGGTAAAGTAACCCAAAAGATGACGATCTTCTACATATGGCTTTACATGCACCTGGGCAATGGAATCACACCATTCTTCGAAATAAGGATCCAATACCAGAATGTGATTGTAACTACCCCTGACATGATCGGGGGTGGGGTAATAATTATGCCTGCGAAACTGGTATCGGAGATAAAAATTGGGTCTGCGGGTATACGATAAATTATCGTAGTTCTGTGCATTATATACGTCTCTGGTCTGATTTTCATTGGCAAGAAAATTGCCTGTTCCAAAAAACCCATTTCTTTTGATCAGATCATAGTTATCTTGTATACGTGTTTCCGGAATAGGTCCTACGGCCATATTAATGCCGGCATAACCATCAGGATCAATCATCCACCAACGGCCATCTATTTTTTTCACATAAAAAAAACCGGTAGAATCTGTGCGTAAATGCCTGTAGGATCCATATCGGTTGAAATCATCCCTTCCATCATCAGTGCCGGTAAATCCGGGAATAAGCTCAACCAGTTTGGTACGGACATTAAACCAGGAGTGAGAAAACTGTCTTTTGGTCTGAATAGTAAAATAATCCGCCTGCCCAAAAGACTCAGCGAAAGCAAATATGAAAACACACAAAGAAATACAAAGTTTCATCAGGAAATAATTTATTTAAGTAATTGGTCTGATGGAACTTGCATGAAGTAGCATTTTCATTTCCTTTTGAGT
>JBEPXC010000010.1:0-33939 GCA_041642035.1 Sphingobacteriia bacterium | reverse complement strand
TGATAACGGAGCTTATTGACCATGGATTAGAAGTATTCAATAATGAAGAAGAAAAATTCCAACGATGGTTAAAGAAACCTAATCTGTCTCTTGATGGGAATTCTCCTGAAAGTTTGCTGGACACCACAACGGGTATTGATGAAGTAAAGTTTGCTCTAAATAGAATTGAATTTGGCAATTTTGCATAATGAGGGTTTTCAGGATTGAAAGAGAGAAATATCTAAAAACGACTCTTACAGGCATTGGAGCAGCCATGAGCAAAGGGTTCAGGTGGAATAGTCTGAATACAAAACTGATTTACACTGCTGAAACCAGAGCTTTGGCAACATTGGAAATCTCAGTACATCTGGATTTAAGTGAAGATTTACCAACGGATAGATATTATGTCGAAATTGATATTCCTGATACAGTAGCGATCCAGGAAGTGAAAATCGATGATATTCCTGATGATTGGAATTCTAAACCACCTACTTTAACTACCCAGGTTATTGGAGATGATTTTGTTGTTGAGAATGAAGCAGCAGTTTTGAAAGTTCCAAGCAGTATCGTAACTCAGGAATTTAATTACCTGATAAATCCAAACCATCCCGATGCCCGGAAAATCAAAGTAATATTAAATACACCCATAAGATTTGATCCACGTTTTAAAGCAAAATAAAATTTGTGCTACAAGTGGGTAAGTCAGGAAAAATATTATTTAATCAGGACATAGAATGGTGTCATAAAGACCTGGAGAGAGGTTTATTCAACAAAATCTGTATTCATAATATTACCAGGCACCTGTGATGGTAAGCAAACCGATCAGCTGAGGATTTTTAGTTTGGCAAACTTGAGCAACAACTGTTTCTTTCCAAAGTTGCTAAACACTACAGTGGCCTTAGCATTTTCTCCTGCACCCTCAACTTCTTCCACCTTACCCATACCAAAACGTTGGTGCTGAACCAATAAGCCGGGCGAAAGTTCTTCGGCGCGGATACTCACGAACATGCTATCGGTTTCCTGTGGTTGGGAAGTGCCCTGCACAGGTGGAGCCTCTTTTGGGGTACCGGAAAAACTTTGTCTGCTTTCAGCAAAACTCTCTTTGGTCCACGACTGCTTTTTAAACCCTTGGTGGATGGAGGTGTTGATAATAAACTCGGGTGCCAGCTCATCAATAAACCTGCTGGATTCGCAAATGGTAAATTGTCCGAAACGAAAACGGGTTTCAGCATAGGTTATGGTAAGCTGTGTCATGGCCCGGGTTACGGCCACGTAGAACAATCGTCGCTCTTCTTCGAGGTCCGATCTTGCGTGTAAAGACATTTGAGAGGGGAAGAGATTTTCTTCAACACCTACCAGGTATATGTATGGAAACTCAAGTCCCTTGGCGGCATGAATGGTCATAAGAGATACCTTGTCCATATCGGCAGTATCTTTTTTGTCGTTATCGGCATCGGTCATAAGAGCGATATCCTGCATGAAAATGTCAAGAGTACGGATGGGGTTTTCACCTTCTACATCCGATGGCAATTCAGAGAAATCCTTTAGGGCATTAAGCAGTTCTTCAATATTTTCCTTTCGGTTGGCTGCTTCGGGACTGTCGTCGTCGTGGTAATGTTTTAATATGCCACTGCCTGCAGCAATTTTCTTACCCATTTCAAAAGCATTGTACTGATTGATTTGAGTACTAAGACTTTTAATCGTGAAAACAAACTCCTGCAATCTTTTTTTAACGGCGCCTCCAACCTCGAGGTTTTGTGAGTTGGCAGCCAACTCCATCAGGGGTTTTTGCTGTTCGTTGGCTACTACGATAAGCCTGTCGAGGCTTGTTTTACCAATGCCCCGAGCCGGGAAATTTACTACGCGCAAAAAAGCTTCTTCATCATTGTGGTTAATGACCAGGCGAAAATAGGCAAGCAGATCTTTTACTTCCTTGCGCTGATAGAAGGAAACCCCACCATATATACGGTAGGCGATATTGTTTTTTCTCAGAGCTTCCTCCATGGCCCTGGACTGGGCATTGGTACGGTACAGGATGGCAAAATCTTTATTGGCCCGCTGCTTGTTCATTTTGGTTTCGAAGATATTATTGGCTACCCATATACCTTCTTCATTTTCGCTGGAAGCTTTTACGATTTTTATCTTTTCGCCCGTTTCATTATCGGTCCATACTTTTTTCTGTATCTGATCCTTGTTGTTAAGGATTACACTGTTGGCGGCATTTACGATATTCTGAGTGGAGCGGTAATTTTGCTCAAGTTTAAAAACCCGGTTGTCGGGATAGTCTTTTTTGAAATTGAGGATGTTTTGAATGTTGGCTCCGCGGAAGGCATATATACTCTGGGCATCATCTCCTACCACACAGATATTTTCGTTGTTGGCAGCCAGTTTCTTAACGATCAGGTATTGCGAAAAGTTGGTATCCTGGTACTCATCAACCAGGATGTAATGAAACTTTTGCTGATACTTATATAATACATCGGGAAAGTCTCTGAGCAAAACATTGGTATTAAAGAGCAGGTCATCAAAATCCATTGCAGATGATTTTCTTAGCCTTTGCTGATAAATGCTGTACAGCAGACCTATTTTGGGTTTTCTGCTTTGTATATCGTAGCTCTGTATTTCGGCATCCTCATTATAGTCCAGCGCAGAGATGAGGTTGTTTTTGGCATTTGATATACGACCTAACACATAACCCGGGTTATAGGTCTTGTCGTCGAGTTGTTGTTCTTTAATGATGGTTTTGATGAGTCGTTTGGAATCATCGGAATCGTATATGGTGAAGTTGGAAGGGAAGTCGAGTTTTTCGGCTTCAATACGAAGTATTTTGGCAAATATGGAGTGAAAGGTACCCATCCAGAGCGATTTTGCCTTGGAAGCACCCACCAGCTGGGCAATACGTTCTTTCATTTCCCTTGCTGCCTTATTGGTAAAGGTGAGCGAAAGGATATGAAAGGGGTCAACGCCTTTGCTGAGCAAATAAGCGATACGATAAGTGAGTACGCGGGTTTTTCCTGAACCGGCACCTGCTATAACCATTACGGGTCCATCGGTATTCTCAACGGCCTGGCGCTGGGGTTCATTTAATTCTTTTAAAAAATCAATCATTAATAAAGCCTTAAATATTATCAGTAATTTTTATGCGCACAAAGATAGGCAAAATGAAAAAGTCTTGCTCAAGGAAAGCAAATTATAGGTGTGGAAAGATAAAGGGGGGTAAACAAGAGCCCAGCCAGACAAAATCACCCTTAAAGTGGGTTGAAAAAAAAGTGATTAAAAATAAAACTGCAAATAAAACTTTACTATCTTTGTGCCCCCGAATAAGGATAAGAATTTTGCTGAGAATCAGCAATTTTTGTTTTGTGGTTATTGAGACATACCCTTAATACATTTCACAAAAGAACCATTCCAAAGGTAAAAAACTAATTTTTTGCTAACCAATATTGGTTTATACAAATAAGTTTGTACCTTTGCACCCTTAAAAAATTGCTTGTTAGGAGATAACCAGATATTATTGAAGTTTTTACATAATAAATTTAAAATCAAAGTATGCCAACAATCCAACAATTGGTTCGTAAAGGACGCCAAAAGGTGACTTACAAGAGTAAATCACCCGCTTTGGACTCATGCCCACAAAGGCGCGGAGTATGTGTTAGGGTTTATACCACCACCCCCAAAAAACCCAACTCTGCAATGAGGAAAGTTGCCAGGGTAAGGCTTACCAATGGTAAAGAGGTGAACGCTTATATTCCCGGCGAAGGACATAACCTGCAAGAGCACTCTATCGTGCTGATCAGAGGCGGTAGGGTAAAAGACTTACCAGGTGTGAGATATCACATTATCCGGGGTGCACTAGATACCAGCGGTGTAGAAGGTCGTAATCAAAGAAGGTCCAAGTATGGAACCAAAAAGCCCAAAGCAAAAGCAAAAAAATAAACTAAGAATCAGTGCGATTACAAAAACTTTTGGATAAATGAGAAAGTCAAAACCAAAAAAGAGAATTCTGCTGCCTGACCCTAAATTTAACGAGACACTGGTAACCAGGTTTGTTAATAATCTAATGCTCAGGGGCAAAAAGAATTTAGCTTACAATATCTTCTATGATGCCATGGAAATAGTAAGCGAGAAGACCAAAGAAGATGGCCTGGAAATATGGAAAAAGGCATTGGCTAATGTTACTCCTAACGTAGAGGTTCGTAGCCGCCGTATTGGTGGTGCTACCTTTCAGATTCCTTCTGAAATCAGACCAGAGCGTAAGATGTCTATCGGCATGAAAAGTCTTATTAAGTTTTCAAGAAAACGTAATGAGAAAACCATGGCTGGTAAACTGGCCGGTGAAGTAATGGCTGCTGCCAAAGAAGAAGGTGCTGCTTACAAAAGAAAAGAAGATACTCACCGTATGGCCGACGCCAACAAAGCATTTTCCCACTTTAGATTCTAATTTTAATTGATTTTATTACCCCCAATATTGATTTCATAAATGCCCAGAGAATTAAAATATACACGCAACATTGGTATCATGGCGCACATTGATGCTGGCAAAACAACAGCCACTGAGCGCATCTTGTTTTATACCGGTGTAAACCATAGACTGGGTGAAACCCATGATGGTTCTGCCACCATGGACTGGATGGTACAGGAGCAGGAGAGGGGTATAACCATTACTTCCGCTGCCACCACTACCTTTTGGAAATACCTCGATAACCAGTACAAAATTAATATCATTGACACCCCCGGACACGTTGACTTCACCGTTGAAGTAGAGCGTTCGTTAAGGGTACTCGATGGCGCTATCGCGCTGTTTTGTGCTGTAGGAGGCGTAGAGCCACAATCTGAAACGGTTTGGCGACAAGCCGATAAGTATAAGGTTCCCCGTATTAGTTTCATCAATAAAATGGACCGCTCTGGTGCCGATTTTCTTACCGTAGTAGAACAAATTAAGGAAAGACTAGGCGCCAATGCGATTCCTCTTCAAATTCCTATCGGATATGAAGAAAATTTCAGAGGAGTGGTTGACCTTATTAAAAATAAAGCGTTTGTTTGGGAGGAGAAATCGGATGGAACCAGCTTTGTCGAAGTTCCTATCCCCGACGATCTTACCGAGGTGGTGCATGAATATCGCATGAAGCTAATTGAAGGTTGTGCAGAGGAAAGTGAAGATCTCCTGGAGAAATTCATGGACAATCCTGATGCACTGACCGAAGATGAGATGATTGCTTCCATCAGAAAAGCTACGGTAGAAATGCGCATTACCCCGGTATTGTGCGGTTCTGCCTTTAAGAACAAAGGTGTTCAGTTACTTCTCGATGCTGTAGTGAAATTTCTTCCTTCACCCGTTGATGTTGATTCTGTTACCGGAATCAATCCTAAGACTGAGCTGGAAGAAAAGCGACGCACCGACGTATCAGAACCTTTTGCTGCCCTGGCTTTTAAAATCGCCACCGACCCTTATGTGGGAAGGCTGTGCTTTTTTAGAGTGTATAGCGGCCGTCTGGAAGCAGGCTCCTATGTTTGGAATGCCTCTACACGTAAAAAAGAAAGAATATCACGTATTCTTCAAATGCATGCCAACAAACAAAATCCCGTCGAGTTTATTGAAGCAGGAGATATAGGCGCCGCAGTAGGATTTAAAGAAATCCATACCGGAGACACCTTATGTGCCGAAAAGCATCCTATCTTGCTTGAAACCATGTCGTTTCCCGACCCCGTTATTAGTATTGCCGTTGAGCCCAAAACTCAGGCCGATATTGATAAGCTTTCATTAGCTCTGAATAAGCTTGCCGAAGAAGATCCAACCTTTAAGGTTCGAACCGATGAGAATTCAGGCCAAACCATTATCAGTGGAATGGGCGAGCTACACCTGGAAATTCTGCTAGACCGTCTCAAGAGAGAGTTTAAGGTTGAATGTAATCAGGGAGCTCCTCAGGTTGCCTACAGAGAAGCCATTACTACTACCGTAAAACACAGGGAAGTTTATAAAAAGCAATCTGGTGGTAGAGGTAAATTTGCCGATATTGTTTTTGAAATCGGGCCCAACGATGAGAATGCTCCGGGATTTGTATTTATTGATGATGTAAAAGGTGGAAATATCCCCAAAGAATTTATACCTTCTGTAGAAAAAGGTTTCAAATCAGCCATGCAGAACGGAACCCTGGCCGGATTCCCGGTTGATAATCTTAAGGTTAGGCTTATCGATGGTTCGTTTCATAGTGTTGACTCCGACGCCTTATCCTTTGAATTAGCAGCGCGTATAGCCTTTAAAGAATCAAGCCGCAAGGCCAACCGTATATTGCTTGAACCCATTATGAAACTCGAGGCGGTAACTCCTGAAGAAAATCTGGGTGATGTAGTAGGCGATATAAACCGCAGGCGTGGTCATTTGGAAGGTATTTCAAGCCGTAGCAATCTGCAGGTCATTAAAGCCAAAGTACCCCTGTCAGAGATGTTTGGTTATGTTACCGCCCTGAGAACCCTTTCATCGGGAAGAGCAACTTCCACCATGGAGTTTTCTCATTATAGTGAAGCCCCCAAAAGTGTAGTGGATGAAGTGATCAAAAAAATTACTGGTGTAAAAGCTTAATCATTAAATAAAAAAAAGAAAACCGTGAGTCAAAGAATTCGTATCAAACTGAAATCTTACGATTATAACCTGGTTGACAAGTCAGCTGAGAAAATCGTAAGGACCGTTAAGTCAACCGGTGCAGTAGTTAGTGGCCCTATTCCCTTGCCCACCAACAAAAAGATTTTCACCGTACTTAGGTCAACCTTTGTAAACAAAAAATCAAGAGAACAATTCCAGCTGTGTTCTTATAAAAGATTGCTGGATATCTACTCTTCAACCTCAAAAACAGTAGACGCACTCATGAAACTGGAGTTGCCAAGCGGTGTTGAAGTAGAGATCAAGGTGTAATTTAGTATAAATCGCAATTGCGTTAAGAAAAACTCCGAAAAATGTCAGGATTAATTGGAAAAAAAATTGGTATGACCAGTATGTTTGAGGCCTCTGGAAAAAATATTCCATGCACGGTAATACAAGCTGGTCCTTGTGTAGTTACTCAGGTTAAAACAAAGGCAACAGATGGCTACGAAGCTATTCAACTGGCTTTTGACGACAAGAAAGAGAAAAACACAAGCAAGGCTTTGCAAGGACACTTTGCCAAAGCCAAAACCACTCCTAAACGAATGGTAGCTGAGTTTACCCGCTTCGAAAAAGAACATCAAAAAGATTTTGGTGATGTACTGGGCGTTGATATCTTCATCGAAGGTGAATTTATTGATGTGGTAGGTACCTCCAAAGGAAAAGGTTTTCAGGGTGTTGTAAAAAGGCATGGCTTTCATGGTGTTGGTCAGGCGACTCACGGCCAGCATAACCGCCTTAGGGCTCCAGGATCACTGGGTGCATCCTCATGGCCATCCAGAGTATTCAAAGGAATGAGAATGGCAGGCAGAACAGGTGGAAAGAGGGTTAAGATGATCAACCTTCAGGTAATGAAAATCATTCCTGAAAAGAATCTTATAGTTGTTAAAGGATCTGTTCCCGGTCCTAATGGTTCATATTTAATAATAGAAAGATGGAGTTAGCAGTATATAGCATTGATGGAAATAAGACTTCCAAAACCATTGATCTTAATGATAGTATCTTTGGTGTTGAGCCAAACGATCACGCTATTTATCTTGACGTAAAGCAGTATTTAGCCAATCAAAGACAAGGTACGCATGCAACAAAACAACGTAATGAAATAAAGGGTAGTACCCGCAAATTACGTAGGCAAAAAGGTACCGGCGCTGCTCGTATAGGTGATATCAAATCTCCTTTGCTAAGAGGTGGTGGTCGTGCTTTTGGTAAGAAACCCAGAGACTACTCTTTTAAAGTCAATAAAAAAGTGAAGCGTCTGGCCCGTATCTCAGCCCTGGCTTATAAAATTAAGGACAATAACATTTTGATTTTGGAGGATTTCAACTTTGAAACCCCCAAGACCAAACAGTATCTTGATTTATTGCAGCGCTTTAACATGAGCGATAAGAAGTCTCTTCTGGTTATTCCTGAAGCCGACAGAAATATCATTCTTTCATCGCGCAATATCCCCAAGGCAAAAGTTGCCATAGCTTCTGATATTAATACGTATCAGATTCTGAATGCACAACATTTGGTTTTCGTGGAGAGTTCGCTCAAAGAAATCGAGAATACCCTAATATAATTAATCAATGTCGTTGGGTTGGAAAAAGATCGGCCCTAAAAAAAACAAGAAAATGGACGTTATAGTTAAGCCTCTGATTACCGAAAAGATGACGGCAGTTACGGAGAAATTCCCCAACCGTTATGGATTCGTTGTTGACGAAAGGGCATGTAAAAATCAAATCAAAGCCGCCGTAGAGTCAACCTATGGTGTTGCTGTGGAATCAGTCAACACAATGAATTACCTGGGAAAACGCAAATCACGTTTTACCAAAACCGGATTAATGTCTGGCAGAAAGAATAATATTAAAAAGGCCATAGTAACAGTAAGCGAAGGCCAAGTTATTGATTTTTACAGCAATATTTAAATAGATGGCTTTAAGAAAATTTAAACCAACCACACCGGGTCAACGCAATAAAATGATTAGTGCGTTTGACGAAATAACTACCTCAACGCCCGAAAAGAGCTTGTTGGTTGGAAAGAGTAAATCAGGAGGTAGAAATAGAAGAGGAGAAATGACTATGCGCTATATTGGTGGTGGTCATAAGAAACGTTTTCGCTTTGTCGATTTCAAAAGAGACAAAGACGGAATCCCAGGAACCGTAAAAACTATTGAATACGACCCCAATCGTTCGGCGCGTATTGCTTTGGTGGTTTATGCTGATGGGGAGAAAAGGTATATACTTGCCCCCGCGGGATTACAGGTAGGCCAGGTTCTGATGTCGGGAGAGACTGCTACTCCTGATTTAGGTAATACTATGTTTTTGAGCAAGGTTCCCCTAGGTACAATTGTACACAATGTTGAGCTTAAGCCGGGGCAGGGAGGTAAAATGGCCAGAAGTGCCGGTACTTACGCCCAGCTTATGTCGAGAGATGGTAAATATGCCATCCTTAAACTTCCTTCCGGAGAAACCCGTATGGTATTGGTTACCTGCAAAGCTACCATAGGTAGTGCATCTAACCCCGACCATATGCACGAAGTGAGTGGTAAGGCAGGTCGTAGCCGTTGGTTAGGACGTCGCCCCAGAACACGTCCTGTTGTTATGAACCCTGTCGATCACCCCATGGGTGGTGGTGAAGGTCGTGCCAGTGGTGGACATCCAAGAAGTCGTAAAGGTATCCCCTCTAAAGGATATAAAACACGAAACAATAAAAAAGCCTCCAGTAAACTTATTGTTGAAAGAAGGAAGAAATAAACATTGTAAACTGAAAAATATCTAGTCATGAGCCGTTCATTAAAAAAAGGACCTTATATACATTATAAACTGGAGAAGAAAGTCCTTGCTATGGCCAGCAGCAACAAAAAAGCTGTTATTAAAACATGGTCAAGAGCATCAATGATTTCTCCCGATTTTGTCGGACAAACCATCGCCGTGCATAATGGCAATAAATTCATCCCTGTGTATGTTACCGAAAATATGGTAGGACACAAATTGGGTGAGTTTGCTCCCACACGAATTTTCCGTGGACACGCGGGTAAAAAAGATAAAGGCAAAAAATAAATATACTGAAAAATGGGATCAAGAAAACATCTTAGGGCTGAACAAGTCAAAGAAGAAAAAAAGACTAACTATATTGCCAAACTGAACAATTGCCCCACATCTCCAAGGAAAATGCGCCTTGTTGCAGATATCGTAAGAGGCAAAGAAGTTGACAAAGCCCTGGCAATTTTAAGATATACCAAAAAAGAAGCCGCCGGACGACTCGAGAAACTTCTTATGAGTGCTATAGCCAACTGGCAGGCCAAAAATGAAGGGGTAAGAATCGAAGAAAGTGATCTTTATGTGAAATCAATTTTTGTAGATAGTGGAAGGATGCTTAAACGCTTGCGTCCTGCACCCCAGGGACGTGCGTATCGGGTTAGAAAAAGGTCGAACCATGTTACCATTGTCGTAGATAGTAAAACTAAAACAATTAAAGAATAATCAAATGGGACAAAAAACTAATCCAATAGGCCTGAGATTGGGCGTCATTAAAGGATGGGATTCCAATTGGTACGGCGGAAAGAAATATGAGGCTAAACTGATTGAAGACGACAAAATCAGAAAATACCTTAACGCCCGTTTGGCCAAAGCAGGAGTTTCAAAAATCATTATTGAAAGAACACTCAAACTTATCACGGTTACCATAAATACAGCCCGTCCGGGCATCATCATTGGTAAAGGTGGCCAGGAAGTAGACAAGCTCAAGGAGGAGTTACGAAAAATTACTCAAAAAGAGGTACAGATCAACATCTCTGAAATTAAAAGACCTGAGCTGGATGCATTTTTGGTGGCCCAAACCATAGCAAAACAAATTGAAGGACGGATTTCTTTTCGTCGGGCTATTAAAACCGCCGTTTCTTCTACCATGCGTCTCAGTGCAGAAGGTATCAAAGCCACTGTGTCGGGACGTTTAGGTGGAGCGGAAATGGCACGTACAGAAACCTATAAGGAAGGACGTATTCCCTTGCACACCCTCAGAGCGGATATCGATTACGCTACGGCAGAAGCTCATACTACTTACGGACGCATTGGAATAAAAGTATGGATCTGTAAAGGTGAAGTATACGGTAAAAAAGAATTGACTCCTTTTACCGAAGACAACACCAAAACAAAATCTGGTGCTCCCGGAGCCGGTGGAAGAGGAGATCGTTTTAAAGGTCGTCGTCAACCCCGCAAATAACGGGTATTATTAATTGTTGTAAATAAAAAAATACTGAATAATGTTACAGCCAAAGAAAACCAAATTCAGAAAGCAGCAAAAAGGCAAAATGAAAGGCTTCACCAAGAGAGGTGCCGAGCTTGCCTTTGGAAGCTTTGGGATTAAGTCATTAGACGAAACCTGGCTTACCAGTCGCCAGATAGAAGCAGCCCGTCAAGCCATAACACGTAGAATGAAACGTGAAGGACAATTGTGGATCCGCATCTTTCCCGACAAGCCCGTAACCAAAAAGCCTGCTGAAGTACGTATGGGTAAAGGTAAAGGTGCTCCTGAGTATTTCGTTGCCAGAGTGAGCCCCGGACGCATTCTCTTTGAGGCAGAAGGTGTTACCTACGAAACGGCTAAAGAAGCCATGCGCCTGGGAGCCCAAAAACTGCCTGTTTTGACTAAATTTATTGTCAGAAGAGATTTTGTTGTTGAATAATCGATTTAATTTAAAATAAATTTTTAACTTTGCAGCCCTTTTGGAAGGGTTATTTGCTGACAAGCCCGCCCAACATCGGGCCGCTGTTGAGAGATAACCTTTAAAGCAGGACTTTCATAAGCCTGCTTACTGCTTTTTAACGGTCTAAATTCGTTTAATAGATGAAGCCAAATGTAATTCGAGAAATGTCCACTGCCGAGCTCAGGGAACGTTTAGATGAAGAAAAGAAACATCTTCTAAAGCTTAAGCTCAATCATTCTGTATCGCCGCTGGAAAATCCGATGAAGATACAATTGTATCGGAAAACCGTCGCCAGGATTAATACCGAGCTCCATAAAAGGGTTATTGAAGAATCAACTAGTAATGTTTAGATAAATGGAAACCAGAACTCAAAGAAAAGAAAGAGTCGGTGTAGTAACCAGTAATAAAATGGATAAATCCATTGTTATCAAGGTATCGCGCCGTGTAAAACACCCTAAATACGGGAAGTTTGTAAAGAAATCATCCAATTTTATGGCTCACGACGAAAGTAATCAGTGTAATATTGGCGATACGGTTCGTATCATGGAAACACGCCCCCTGAGCAAGAACAAATGTTGGAGATTAGTTGAAATAATTGAAAGAGCTAAGTAATTATGATACAGCAAGAATCCAGATTATCAGTTGCAGATAACAGTGGTGCCCGGGAGGTTTTATGTATCCGGGTATTAGGCGGTACCAAACGTCGTTACGCCGGTATTGGTGATAAAATCATCGTTACTGTTAAAGACGCTATCCCCAGTGGAAATATTAAGAAAGGAACCGTTTCTAAAGCTGTTGTGGTCAGAACCAAAAAACATGTAAGACGCGCAGACGGTTCTTATATCAAGTTTGACGACAATGCTGTTGTACTCTTAACTGCTAACGAAGAAATGAGAGGTACCCGTATTTTCGGCCCTGTGGCACGTGAGCTTCGAGAAAAGCAGTTTATGAAAATTGTTTCTTTAGCACCCGAAGTTCTTTAAATCAAAAAAACATTAGTAAAGTTATGCAAGCCAAATTACATATAAAAAAAGGTGACACTGTTAAGGCCATTACGGGTACATCCAAAGGCCAGCAGGGAAAGGTGCTGAGCATTGACAGAAAGAATTTAAGAGCCCTCGTAGAAGGCCTTAATATCATTTCTAAGCATACCAAACCCAACGCTGCAAATACCCAGGGTGGTATTGTAAAACAGGAGGCAACCATTCATATCTCCAACCTTATGTTGGTAGATGCTAAAGGTAACGCCACTAAAGTTGGCAGAAAGTTAAATGAGGATAACAAAATTGTTCGTTATTCTAAAAAGTCAGGGGAGGTAATTAAGTAATGAGCTACACACCAAGACTTAGGAAAAAGTACGCGGCAGAAATTGTTCCTGCCCTTACTTCTGAATTCAGTTACAGTAACCCCATGCAGGTTCCTAAACTCACCAAGATTTGTTTGAATCAGGGATTGGGTATGGCGATTACTGACAAGAAATTCATTGATACCGCATTGGAAGAAATGACGCAAATTGCCGGACAGAAAGCTGTACCTACCAAATCGAAAAAGGATATCTCCAATTTCAAGTTGCGTAAAGGCATGCCTATCGGTGTCCGTGTTACCCTGCGTGGTACCAAAATGTATGAGTTTCTCGACAGATTGATCGCTGTTTCCTTGCCCCGTATCCGTGACTTCAGAGGGATTAATGAAAAAGGCTTTGATGGTCATGGCAATTTTAGCCTTGGCGTTTCTGAGCAGATTATCTTCCCCGAAATCGTTATTGACAAGATCAATAAAATTACAGGGATGGATATTACTTTCGTTACTACCGCCAATACCGATAAAGAAGCGTACGCATTGCTGCGTGAATTCGGAATTCCATTTAAAAATATTAAAAAATAACATTTCCGAACATGGCAAAAGAATCGATGAAAGCCCGCGAGAGAAAAAGAGAAAAACTCGTGGCAAAATATGCTAAGAAACGTGCCGAACTTCTGGAAGCAGGAGATTATGAAGCACTTCAAAAATTACCTAAAAATGCTTCTCCCGTGCGTTTGCACAATCGTTGCAAGCTTACCGGCCGGCCCAAGGGGTATATGAGACAATTTGGGGTTTCCCGTATCAACTTTAGGGAGATGGCCCTCAATGGTCTTATACCCGGAGTAACCAAAGCAAGTTGGTAAAATTTATAACTTTTATATTCAATTGAAATGATAACGGATCCAATTGCAGATTACCTTACCAGAATAAGGAATGCCGTAAAGGCCAATCACAGGATTGTAGAAATTCCTGCATCTAATCTTAAAAAGGGGATGACCAAAATCCTTTTTGAGAAAGGGTACATCCTAAATTACAAATTTGAGGAGAATGACAAAAGTGGAATTATAAAAATTGCTCTTAAGTATCATCCATCCACAAAAATCCCTGCTATCAACACCATTCAACGGGTGAGCAGGCCTGGCCTCAGAAGATATTGCAGTCACGATAGTCTTCCCAGGGTAATGAACGGTTTAGGCATTGCCATAATTTCTACATCCCGAGGTTTAATAACCGACAAAGAAGCCCGCAAAGATGGCGTGGGCGGAGAAGTAATTTGTTATGTAAGCTAAAAGGAGAGAAACTATGTCAAGAATAGGAAAATTACCCATTAAAATCCCTACCGGTGTTACCATAAACGTAAACGATAAAAATGTTGTTACGGTTAAAGGCCCCAAAGGAGAATTAACTCAGGAACTCAAAGGCGATATCAGTGTTACCATTGAAGATAATAGCTTAACGGTTGTGCGTCCTACCGAACAAAAGAAACATAAAGCCCTTCACGGCTTGTATCGCTCACTGATCAACAATATGGTCATTGGTGTTTCGGATGGCTATAAGATTGTACAGGAACTGGTAGGTGTTGGTTATAAAGCATCCAATACAGGTCAATTGCTTGAATTGGGTCTAGGATATTCACACAATATCTTTATTGAGCTTCCCAAAGAAATAAAACTCGAAACAGTAACCGAAAGAGGTAAGAACCCGCTTATCATCATGGAATCTTATGATAAACAACTTATCGGTCAGGTAGCTGCGAAAATCAGATCGCTGCGTAAACCTGAACCATACAAAGGTAAGGGTATCAAATTCCAGGGTGAAGTTTTACGCAGAAAAGCAGGTAAATCAGCCACCGGTAAATAATCTAAAAACTTAATTTAAATCATCGAATAGATGGCAACAAGTAATAAAGTAAACAGGAGACTGAAAATTAAGTACCGGGTACGCAAAAAAGTCTATGGATCAGATGAAAAGCCTCGGTTATCAGTTTTCAGAAGTAATAAGCAAATTTATGCTCAGCTTATCAATGACGATAAAGGAGCAACAGTTGTTTCTGCCTCCAGTCGTGAGAAAGTCTTTGCTGAAAAGAAAATACCCAAGTCAGAATTGGCCAAAGAAGTTGGAAAACTTCTTGCCGAAAAAGCCAAAGAGGCAGGCGTGGAAAAAGTTGTATTTGATCGCAACGGATATTTGTATCACGGTAGAGTAAAATCGTTGGCCGAAGGTGCCAGAGAAGGAGGTTTAAAATTCTAGTACTATGACAAACGCAAACGTAAAAAAAGTAAAATCCAGCGAAATAGAATTCAAAGACAGGCTGGTCAGCATACAACGTGTTACCAAAGTAACCAAGGGGGGTAGAACCTTTAGTTTTTCTGCAATTGTTGTAGTCGGCAATGAGAATGGAGTTGTTGGATACGGGCTAGGAAAAGCCAAAGAGGTAACTACTGCCATTAGCAAGGGAATTGATGACGCCAAAAAACATCTTATTAAGGTGCCCATTCATAAAGGAACCATTCCACATACTCAAAAAGGTAAATTTAGTGGTGCACAGGTTTTGATACGTCCTGCAGCCCATGGTACCGGTGTAATTGCTGGTGGTGCGATGAGAGCTGTTCTGGAAAGTGTCGGAATTACTGATGTACTGGCTAAATCACAAGGATCTTCAAACCCACATAGTGTGGTAAAAGCAACCATTGATGCGCTGATTAAACTCAGAGACCCCTTCACGGTAGCTCAACAAAGAGGTATCTCTGTCGACAAGGTCTTCAACGGTTAAAAGATTCATAATTTTGCAGGTGGTTGTTTTTTGAAATGCTACCTGCAAAATTTTAATGGTATTAATTTATTATCCTTGCAAAGCAAGGGTTTTCAATAAAAAAAAATTTCTAATGAAGAAATATAAATTATCACAGGTAAGGAGTTCTATTGGCCGTCCATCAGACCAAAAGAGAACATTGCTGGCTCTGGGTTTAAAGAAGCTCCACAATCCCGTTGTAAAAGAGGGGACTCCTCAAATGATGGGTATGATTAATAAAGTTAAGCATCTTCTTAGTATAGAAGAGGTATAAGAAAATATATAAGGTAATAATTTTTAAATTTGCACATAAAATGGATTTAAGTAATCTTAAACCGGCAAATGGTTCAACAAAGTCTGAAAAAAGGATAGCTCGTGGTCAGGGATCCGGCAGAGGTGGTACCGCCACCAAAGGTCACAAAGGAGCACAATCACGCTCGGGATACAGCAGCAAGCCTGGTTTCGAAGGTGGTCAGATGCCTTTGGCAAGACGGTTGCCCAAGTTTGGTTTTAAAAATCGTTTCAGAGTGGAGTACGCCGGGATCAATCTGGATGTTATTCAGGCCCTAGTTGAAAAAAAAGGTATCAATGTTATTACTCCCCAAATATTAGCTGAAAACGGACTTGTATCAGGCAATGACCTTGTTAAAATTCTGGGCAGGGGTGCATTGAATGCTACTATCGAAGTTACTGCTCATAAGTTTTCCGCCTCTGCTGTTTCAGCGATTGAATCAAAGGGTGGTAAAGTAAATACCTTATAATAATGAAGAGATTTTTTCAAACATTGCAAAATATTTACCGGATCGAAGATCTTCGTATCCGTATTATCAACACATTGGGTATTATACTCATATACCGGTTGGGTTCTTATGTAGTATTACCGGGTGTTGATCCTCAAATGTTGGATGCCCTACAGGCTCAGACTTCAGATGGATTGCTAGGTTTGTTGAATATGTTCTCTGGAGGCGCTTTTTCCAATGCATCGATCTTTGCTCTTGGAATTATGCCCTATATTAGTGCATCCATCGTTATTCAGCTGCTAGGTGTAGCTGTTCCTTATTTCCAGAAACTACAAAAGGAAGGTGAGAGTGGAAGAAAGAAGATCAATCAGATAACGCGTTATCTAACGGTACTTATCACCGGAGCTCAAGCTCCTGCGTACATTGCCAATCTTGCTTCACAGCTTCCCCGCGAAGCCATTACCCCTTTTGATGGCGATCCGGGGGCATCTATGACCTTCTTTGTTATTTCTTCGGTAATTATTCTTATTGCAGGTACCATGTTTGTTATGTGGCTGGGTGAGAAGATTACGGATAAAGGTATCGGAAATGGTATATCCCTTATTATTATGGTGGGTATCATCGCAAATCTTCCTTTTGCTCTTGCAGCTGAGTTTGTTGCACGTATGGAAGAAGCAGGTGGTGGACTTGTAATATTCCTTATTGAATTAGTGGTACTAATGGGAGTGGTCGTATTATCTATATTACTTGTGCAGGGCACACGACGTATTCCGGTGCAGTTTGCCAAGCGTATAGTTGGCAACAAGCAGTATGGTGGAGTACGACAGTACATACCTCTAAAAGTAAATGCTGCTGGTGTAATGCCTATAATTTTTGCCCAGGCTATCATGTTTATCCCCATCACGGTGGTAGGCTTCGCCGAATCAGAAGCATTAAGCGGTATTGCTGCTACGTTTTCCAATTTCTTAGGATTCTGGTATAACTTTACCTTCGCTACACTCATTATACTATTCACTTATTTCTATACTGCTATAACAGTTAATCCTAACCAGATGGCGGATGATATGAAGAAGAACGGTGGGTTTATTCCTGGTGTTAAACCCGGAAAGAGAACAGCTGAGTTTATCGATAATGTTATGTCAAAAATTACCTTACCGGGTTCAATATTTTTGGCTTTTGTTGCCATAATGCCTGCATTGGTTAGTTTAATGGGTGTTACCGGTCAATTTGCACAGTTTTTCGGCGGTACCTCGCTGTTGATTATGGTGGGTGTAGTGTTAGATACGCTGCAGCAAATTGAAAGTCACCTGCTTATGCGCCATTATGACGGATTAACAAAATCAGGAAGGATTAAAGGACGTTCATCCATGGGGATGACCGGTTAATTTAACACAACAGATGATAGAGTATAAATCCGAGAATGAAATAGAATTAATTCGAGAGAGTTCTTTGCTTGTTGCGAAAACATTAGCTGAGGTGGCCAAAATCATACGCCCGGGCATTAAAACCCTTGAGCTGGATAAAGTTGCAGAAGACTTTATCCGGGACAATGGTGCTGTGCCAGGATTCAAGGGTTATCATGGATTTAGTGGAACTTTATGTATTTCTCCCAACGAACAGGTCGTTCATGGCATACCTGGAAACCGGGAATTGAAAGAAGGAGACATTGTATCAATTGATTGCGGGGTGTTAAAGAATGGTTTCTATGGCGACTCGGCCTATTCCTTTGCCATTGGTGAAATAAACGATGATTCCAGGCGGCTGTTAAAAGTAACTCATGAGTGTTTGATGCTGGGCATTGAGCAAGCAGTAGAGGGAAAAACACTGGGAGACGTTTCTTTTGCTATCCAGGATCATGCTGAGAAAGCAGGTTTTTCGGTAGTACGTGAATTGGTTGGCCATGGACTTGGCCGCAATTTACACGAAGCTCCAGAGGTACCCAATTTTGGCAAGAAAGGTAAAGGATTAACATTAAGAAAAGGATTAGTCATTGCTATCGAACCAATGATTAACCTGGGTAAGCGATTTGTTGTTCAGGAAAAAGATGGCTGGACAATTAGAACAACAGATCGATATCCTTCTGCTCATTATGAGCATACCATAGCAGTAGGAAAAGAAAAAGCCGATATCTTATCTTCTTTTTCTTACATCATTGAAGCTCTCAAAACCAATAATAACAACATTTTAATTATTCAGTAAGGTATGGCAAAACAAGCCGCAATACAACAAGACGGAACCGTAGTAGAATCATTAGGAAATGCCATGTTTCGTGTTGAATTGGAAAATGGTCATGTAATCACTGCCCATATTTCGGGAAAGATGCGTATGCATTATATCAAAATCCTACCCGGGGATAAGGTGAAAATAGAGATGTCGCCATACGACCTTTCGAAAGGAAGAATAACATTTAGATATAAGTAATTAGTTTAATCTGAATTTAGTAAAAAACTGCGAAATGAAAGTAAGAACATCTGTTAAGAAAAGAAGTGCCGAATGCAAGATAGTAAGACGCAAAGGCCGCATATATGTAATAAACAAGAAAAACCCTAAGTTTAAACAACGTCAGGGGTAATTAGGATAAAATTTAATTAAAAGAGATATGGCACGTATTGCAGGAATTGATATCCCCAAGAACAAAAGAGGTGAAATCGCGTTGACCTATATATATGGAATTGGTCGCAGCATTTCGCAAAAGATTCTGGCCGAAGCTGGTGTTGATGTAAACATTAAGGTTCAGGACTGGAATGATGATCAGATCACTTCTATTCGTAATATCATCAATGATAATTACAAAGTTGAAGGTGGTTTACGCTCTGAGGTTCAGTTGAACATTAAGCGATTAATGGATATTGGATGCTATAGAGGCATACGTCACAGAATTGGTTTACCCCTTAGAGGTCAGAAGACCAAAAATAACGCACGTACGCGTAAGGGCAAGAAAAAAACTGTGGCAAATAAGAAAAAAGCTACTAAATAATATTAAGTATTTACGAAGTGTGCTGTCTAAAGGCAGCAGCTTGATCAGAGAAATTATTTTTAATTTAAACTATGGCAAAATCAACTAAAGGAGCACGCAGTACCAAGAAGCGTGTAGTAAAAGTAGAACCCGTTGGACAAGCCCACATTTTTGCTTCCTTCAATAACATTATCATTTCTCTTACCAACAATGCCGGTCAGGTCATCTCCTGGTCGAGTGCTGGTAAAATGGGATTCAGAGGTTCAAAGAAGAATACTCCTTACGCAGGACAAATGGCCGCCACCGATGCAGCCAAATCCGCTTTCGACGCAGGCTTACGTAAAGTAAAAGTGTTTGTTAAGGGTCCGGGATCTGGTCGTGAATCAGCGATTAGAACTTTGCATTCAGCAGGTATTGAAGTTGTTGAAATTATGGATGTTACTCCATTACCTCACAACGGATGCAGACCCCCAAAAAGAAGAAGAGTTTAATAGAAACAAACACATTTAGTTTAAATAGAATTATATAATACTATGGCAAGATATAGAGGACCCAAGTCTAAAATTGCACGTAAATTCGGAGATGCAATTTTTGGTGCTGATAAAGCATTTGAAAAGAAAAAGTACCCCCCGGGGATGCATGGAGTTAATAAAAGGAGAAAAAAACAATCTGAATATGGTATTCAATTGCAGGAAAAACAAAAAGCTAAATATACCTATGGTTTATTAGAAAAGCAGTTTTCCAACCTCTTTGAAAAAGCTACACGCAAAAAAGGTATCACTGGTGAAATCCTTCTGCAGTTGCTGGAAGCCAGGTTAGATAATGTAGTATACCGTATGGGAATTGCCCCCTCCAGAAGAGCTGCCCGTCAGCTGGTTGGACATAAGCATGTTACGGTAAACGGTGAGGTAGTAAATATTCCTTCGTACACATTGCGTCCAGGAGATGTAGTGGGGGTTAGAGAAAAATCAAAAAGTCTTGAAATCGTTAGTGATTCATTAAGCGGTAGAGCAAATGCTTTTAACTGGATAGAATGGGATCAGCAGCGAATGGAAGGCAAATTTTTGAACATGCCCGAGAGAGATTTAATCCCGGAGAATATTAAAGAACAACTGATTGTGGAGTTGTACTCTAAATAATCATTTTTGCAATTGTATTGAATTATCGTAATAATAAA
This sequence comes from Sphingobacteriia bacterium, assembly GCA_041642035.1. Classification (GTDB taxonomy): domain Bacteria; phylum Bacteroidota; class Bacteroidia; order Bacteroidales; family UBA7960; genus SKVR01. The sequence continues at coordinate 13,669 of JBEPXC010000010.1, read as the reverse complement.
ACCCACTGATAAATGGCAATATTAGCTTTTCAAAAACCGGATAAGGTCATTATGCTCGAATCTGATGGGAGCTTTGGAAAATTTGAGTTCAGACCCCTGGAACCCGGGTACGGGATAACCATCGGAAATTCTCTCAGACGAATCCTGCTTTCATCTCTTGAAGGTTTTGCTGTAACATCGGTCCGCATCGATGGCGTAGAACATGAGTTTTCCTCCATAAAAGGTGTTGTTGAAGATGTAACAGAGATTATTCTTAACCTGAAAAAGATTAGATTCAGGCTTAAAGTTGAAGACGAAGATAGTGAAAAAGTGACTATCAACATATCTGGCAAAGACGTTTTTAAAGCCGGGGATTTAAATAATTCACTTTCTAACTTTCAGGCTATTAACACGGATGTGGTGATCTGCAATATGGAACCCTCTGTGAACTTAAATATTGAGCTTACCATCGAAAAAGGACGAGGATATGTTCCTGCTGAAGAGAACAAACCCCTTAACCCCATTCTCGGACAAATCGCAATAGACTCTATTTTTACTCCGGTAAAGAATGTCAAATTTTTTGTAGAAAACTATCGTGTTGAGCAAAAAACAGACTATGAGAAACTGGTGATGGAGATCCTTACCGATGGGTCAATATCTCCTAAAGAAGCATTGAAAGAAGCTGCTAAGATCCTTATATTCCACTTTATGCTTTTCTCTGATGAGAAAATCACACTGGATGCTGAGGAAAAAGCAACAAGTGAAGAGTTTGATGAAACCTCTTTACATATGCGCCAGTTGCTTAAGACAAAACTTGTTGACCTTGATCTGAGCGTAAGAGCTCTCAATTGCCTTAAAGCTGCTGATGTTGAAACTTTAGCCGATCTTGTTTCTTTAAACAAACATGATCTACTCAAATTCAGAAATTTCGGAAAGAAATCCCTCACCGAACTTGAGGAACTTATTAAGTCCAAAAACCTGAGTTTTGGCATGAACCTTTCAAAATACAAATTAGATAAGGACTAATTGAAATGAGACATAAAAAAACAATAAATCATTTGGGCAGAAAAGCTCAGCACAGAAATGCGCTACTTTCTAACATGGCCGCTTCCCTGATACTTGAAAAAAGAATTTTTACTACCCTTGCTAAGGCCAAAGCACTTCGTATGTATGTTGAACCTTTGATTACTAAGTCTAAAGAAGATTCTACGCATTCACGCCGAATGGTGTTCTCTTATCTACAAAGTAAAACTGCGGTGAGTGAACTCTTCAGAGAAGTAGCTCAGAAAATTGCTGACCGACCCGGTGGTTATACCCGGATCCTGAAAACCGGATTCAGAAAAGGTGATGCTGCCGAAATGTGTTTTATCGAGTTGGTTGATTATAACGCCAACATGCTTAAGACTTCAGACGATGCAACGAAGAAAACCCGTCGAGGCAGAAGAGGCAAGAAAACAACCGATGATCAGAAGAGTGATGAGGTCGTTGCGGAGAACAAGAATACCAAAGAAACTACAGAACAAGCTCCCGCTGCAGAATCTACTGAAGAAGCTCCTGCTAAATCTGAAGATTCTAACGAAGAGGAAACCAAACAAGAATAACCACGGGATATTATCCTTGTTACTTTTGTTGGGCCCGATAGCTTTAAAAAGGCTTTTGTCGCTTTCGATTAACTAAAAATACTTCAACTTTAGTACATGAAAAGCGGTGACAACGTATACAGAGGATAAAGTAAACCATACTTTATCCTCTTTTTTTTATTTTTAACCATGACAGTTTATTCTCTTTGAATAATTTTGTTCTGGAAATTAAGGATCAGTTTTAATCAATTAAATTTTTTATTATGAGCGCTATTTTAAATATTCACGCGAGACAAATTCTGGATTCCAGAGGTAATCCTACAGTAGAAGTTGATGTTGTAACAGAAAACGGTATCATGGGCCGTGCTGCAGTACCTTCTGGTGCTTCTACCGGTGTGCATGAAGCTGTAGAATTGAGAGATGATGATAAGGGTAACTATCTTGGTAAAGGTGTGCTCAAAGCTGTTAGCAATGTGAATAATGTTCTGAACAACGAGTTGAAAGGTCTTTATGTTACCGATCAGAACCTTATCGATAATACCATGATTCAGTTGGATGGTACTCCTAATAAAGCCAATCTTGGAGCAAATGCCATTCTGGGTGTTTCTTTGGCTGTTGCTCATGCTGCTGCACAGGAAACCAATCAGCATCTTTTCCGTTATATTGGAGGAGCTAATGCCAATACCCTACCTATCCCCATGATGAACATCCTTAATGGTGGCTCTCATGCCGATAACAGCATCGATTTTCAGGAATTTATGGTAATGCCTGTTGGTGCTTCTTCTTTTAGTCAGGCCCTAAAAATGGGTGCTGAAGTATTTCATCACCTGAAAGCGGTACTTAAAAAACAAGGATATTCCACCAACGTAGGTGATGAAGGTGGTTTTGCTCCCAACCTGAAGTCAAATGAAGAGGCTGTTACGGTTATTCTTCAAGCTATCGAAAAAGCTGGTTACAAACCCGGTGAAGATATCTTTCTTGCCCTCGACCCTGCTTCTTCTGAATATTATCTTGCTGAAGAAGGTGTGTATCATTTGCATAAATCGACAGGCGACAAATTGACTCCTGCTCAAATGGTTGATTATTGGGCCGACTGGACCAGCAGATATCCTATTATTTCTATTGAAGATGGTATGGCTGAAGATGATTGGGATGGCTGGGCTTTAATGACTCAAAAGCTTGGTGACAAAATTCAGATTGTTGGTGACGACTTATTTGTAACAAACACGCAAAGACTACAAAAAGGTATTGATAATAAAGTTGCCAATTCTATCCTGATTAAAGTAAATCAAATTGGTACACTTACAGAAACTATGAATGCCGTTCAGCTGGCAACAGAAAATTCCTACACTTCAGTAATGAGCCACCGCTCTGGAGAAACTGAAGATTCTACCATCGCTGATCTTGCCGTTGCTCTAAGTACCGGACAGATTAAAACCGGTTCTGCGAGCCGTTCAGACAGGATTGCAAAATACAATCAATTGTTGCGTATTGAGGAAATTCTTGGCGAAACTGCCAGATTCCCCGGTAAGGACTTTAAATATTTTGGTAAGTAATAATTGCTGATATTATTTATTTTATAAAGCTGCTCTTAAAGGGGCAGCTTTTTTTATCTTTACACTAAAATACTCTTACTCTCTCTCTAATACCACAAATTTTATTCCCCATCTTATGGTTAAAATTCTACGTTTATTTATCTTTTGTTACCTTCTGTTGGTTTCCTTTGGTACCCTCGGGCAGGATACCATTAAAGCCATGCATTACAATATGTTGTATTACGGCTACTATACTGATTTCTGCACCCAGGACAACAATAGTATGGCCTATAAAGAGGAGCAACTCAGCACTATTATTGATCATTTTTTACCCGATATCTTTAGTGCCAATGAAATGGGAAGTGGGTCATCTAAAGTTTCCAGATTACTCAACAATGCGCTAAATAAAAATAACCCTGATTATTATAAACCTGCTAGCTATACCAACGTAGCCTTTAGTTCATTGGTAAATGCTTTTTATTATAATTCAGAGAAGTTTGGGTTAATTGATGAAAAGGTGGTTAATACACTATTACGTGATATCAATCTCTATCGTTTATACTACAAAACCCCCGACCTGGAGCAAACACGCGATACCATTTTTCTTACCTGTATCGTTGGGCATCTTAAAGCAGGATCGGATGCTTCCGACAAGCAGACCCGAACAGCCATGATTTCCAATGTAATGGATTACCTGGAGCAGAACAATTATTCAGGTAATATACTGTTTATGGGTGACTTCAATATGCGTTCCTCTCATGAACAAGCTTATCAGTTAATGGTTAATCATTCAAACGAGGATATACGATTGTACGATCCGATAGATATACCCGGTGTTTGGCATAACAATTCTGCAATGGCTGCTTATCACACTCAAAGTGTACGGTCGGGAACACAGAGTTGCTTTGCCTCTGGTGGCATGGACGACAGATTTGATTTTATACTTAGCTCGGATGATGTTATGCATGGAAGTGATAGGATATTATACCTCGATGGTACTTATCATGCTGTAGGACAGGACGGTAATCGATTTAATCAGTCCTTAATTAGTCCAATTAATAGTACCGAACCTGAAGAGGTACTGATGTCCATGTATAATTTTTCTGACCATTTGCCAGTGATGATGAGTATGTTGGTTGATCCCAACCTGATATCCAACAAACCCCAATTTGCGCCTGAAATGGAAATCACTCTTACCAACCCTGTAACGAATAAACTGAACATTCACTTCCAAAATGTGAATAGCCCTTTTCGAATTGAGCTGTTTTCCCTAACGGGAATGCTTTTGGAGAGTTTTATGTTTGCTGGAAATGAAAGAACCGAACTAGACTTTTCTTCCCTAAAATCGGGATTGTATATTTTGCACATTTCTGATTCTAGCCATAGTGCGCAGGTTAAAAAGGTTATTAAGCTATAAGTGCATATCGTTCTTTATGTTAACATGGTAATATTTGATTAAAGAATTGTTAATGTAAAGTTAACATTGTAGTAGAGGTTGATGTCACTGATGAATGTAATTTTGCAGCAAAAAAAAATAATAATTCTATGATGGACAATATTTATTTGTTTTTTGTCATTGCCTTGTTTATTTTGGCCATTTCCGATCTGGTGGTAGGTGTAGGAAATGATGCTGTGAATTTTTTAAACTCGGCAGTAGGGTCCAGGGTTGCCCCCATGAAAGTGATATTATTTATTGCCTCCCTGGGTGTTTTAATCGGTGCTACTTTTTCGAGTGGGATGATGGAAGTTGCCCGCAGCGGTGTATTTTATCCCGATCAGTTTTATTTTAATGAAATAATGGTGATCTTTCTGGCCGTTATGATCACCGATGTTATTTTGCTGGATACTTTTAACACCTTTGGGTTGCCCACTTCAACAACGGTGTCTATCGTATTTGAATTATTAGGTGCCGCGGTCGCAGTATCCTTGTTTAAAATTTATTCTTCACCGGAAAGCCTTCAGGACCTGGGTACTTATATCAATTCAGGCCGTGCCCTAGCCATTATATCAGGTATACTCTTATCGGTAGTTATTGCCTTTACTGTGGGGGCGATCGTACAATTCTTATCGCGTTTGCTCTTCACCTTTAATTTCGAGAAGAAATCCAGGTATTTTGGTGCTTTGTGGGGTAGTATAGCTATTACCTCTATTGTATATTTTATGTTGGTAAAAGGTGCGAAAGGGGCATCATTTATGACTGAAGCTACCATTGACTGGATTAATAGCCATACACTTCTAATCCTGGTATACTGTTTTATTGGTTTTGGTATTATATCTCAACTTCTTATTTCTGTATTTAAAGTAAACATCTTTAGAGTTATTGTACTTATTGGTACCTTCTCTATAGCCATGGCATTTGCCGGCAATGATCTGGTAAATTTTATTGGTGTACCCCTTGCCGGCTACGATTCCTATATGCTTTTTATAAATGATCCTACTCTTGATCCCGGATCTTACACCATGGGTTCTTTGCTATTGCCGGTAAAAACGCCCACTTTATTTTTACTGGGAGCAGGAGTTATCATGATTCTTTCGTTGGTATTTTCAAAGAAATCACGTTCAGTTACTCAAACAGAAGTTGACCTGGCACGTCAGGGTGAAGGTTCTGAGAGATTTTCATCTTCATTTTTTGCCCAATCGCTGGTGAGAAGAGCCATGGGATTCTCTAATTTTACCAGCAGGTTTATCCCGGATGTTGTATTACAAAAGATTGAAAAGCGTTTTGATGAGAGTACTGTAAAAAAGAGAAATAAAAACATAAAAGATGCACCCCATTTTGATATGCTCAGGGCATCGGTAAATATGTTTGTAGCCAGTATTCTCATTGCCTTTGCTACCTCCTACAAGCTTCCTTTGTCTACTACCTATGTTACCTTTATGGTGGCCATGGGTACCTCCTTGTCCGACAGAGCCTGGGGTAGAGAGAGTGCTGTTTATCGTATTACCGGAGTACTAACGGTTATTGGTGGTTGGTTTTTTACTGCCTTTACTGCTTTTAGTGCTGCTTTTATCTTTGGCCTGTTTATTATATGGGGTGGATTTGTTGCCTCTCTGGCAGCCTTATTATTAGCCTTCACCTTTTTGGTCAGAACACACTTCATTCATAAAAGTCGTAGTTTGGCCAAGGCAAAATCGGAAGAGAAAAATAAACGGGTATGGACCGAAGAAAGCGTTGTTCTTGAATGCAAGAAGAATATTGTTCAGACTCTGGGTGATGTTGCCCGTCTGCATTCTGATATGACATTGCATTTTATGGCAGAAAACAGGAAAAAGCTCAAGAAAACCGCCAAAAAAGTAAAAGAACTTAACGACTATACCAAGGAGCTGAAGAATGATATTTATATCACTCTTAAAAAGCTTAAAGAAGACTCCGTGGATACCGGACATCATTATGTACAGATACTGGATTACCTGAGAGAAACAGCCCATTGTCTCAACTTTATAATAGAACCCTTTAATGAGCACCTGGATAATGCCCACCCCGCCGTGATAGCAGAGCAGGAAAGCGAGATACTGAAATTGAACAACAGGATTGCGGAGTTTTATAAAGAGGTACTAGAGATGTTGGAACATAAAAAATTTGACCAGATGACGGCGATCATTCAGCAAAACATCGAAATCATAAATCTTCTCGAAAGAATAAAGAAGTATCAGATAAAACTCATCAAAGCAGAAAAAGTGGGTACACGGAATAGTCTGGTTATCTTCAATTATCTTACCGAAACCAAAAACATGCTTCTGCATTCGGTTAATATTTTAAAGTCTCACAGAGATTTTATGCTGAAAAACGGACACTAAACTTTTGGTCTTGTTGTTCTGAAAACAGCATCATTAAAGTGTGCGCATCCAGCAATGCTTCCAATGTTAAGTTTATGTTAACTTAATGTTATCTTGATGCCTTTTGCTAATTTTGCGCTCACTTTAATGTGTTGATAAATACAATCTATGACTTTTGGTTTTTTTGATTTTCTGACATTGTTTGGTGCGCTCAGCCTTTTTCTCTTTGGGATGAAAGTAATGAGTGAGGGCATTCAAAAGCTCGCAGGCGACAAAATGCGAAGCATCTTGAGTGCCATGACTTCCAATCGTTTTCTCGGCGTTTTAACCGGTTTTATGGTCACTACGCTTGTGCAATCTTCCTCTGCATCAACCGTTATGGTGGTAAGTTTTGTCAATGCCGGATTGCTGAGCCTGGTTCAGTCGGTAGGCGTAATCATGGGTGCCAATATTGGAACCACTACCACAGCCTGGTTTATATCATTTCTTGGTTTTAAGCTTAATATTGCCTCCCTTTCTTTGCCTATTATTGGCATTGCCTTTCCCATGCTCTATTTCTCGAGAGACAAACTTACTTCTCTTGGCGAAACCCTGCTCGGGTTTGCCATTTTGTTTATGGGTTTAGGACTGCTGCAAAGCTCTATACCCGATTTGCGAGAGAATCCTGAAATGTTCCAGGCTCTGGAAAACCTTACCGACTTTGGCTTTGGCAGCATTCTTATCTTTCTGGGTATCGGTACCGTACTAACCATTGTCTTGCAATCATCCAGTGCTACCATGGCTCTTACCCTTGTCATGTGCAATAATGGATGGATTGGATTTGAGCATGGAGCAGCATTGGTGCTGGGAGAGAATATAGGTACTACCATCACAGCCAATCTTGCCGCTTTGGTTGGTAATGTATATGCCAAAAGAACCGCTCTTGCTCACACATTATTTAATATATTTGGCGTTGTTTGGATGCTTTCCATTTTTAATTTCTTTGTGCATCAAATCGATACCTCTATGATTAATGCCGGATTGGGTTCTCCCTATACCAATCCTACAATGGTACCATTTGGGCTATCAATCTTTCATACCTCCTTTAATATAATAAATACCCTGTTGCTTATTGGATTTATAAAATTTATCGTAGCCACGGTTGAAAAAATCATTTCATCCAAAGGTAAAACCGACGAAAGACATCAGTTGGAATACTTTGGTCATGGCTTTTTACACATGGCCGAGCTTTCTGTTTTGCAGGCAAGACGAGAAACCTTGCGGTTTTGTGATTTAGGACAGCGTATGTTTAACTTTATTCCCGAAATGATTTACCAGACCGACAGGAAAAAATTTATCAAATTGCTGGCCCGCGTAAGCAAATATGAAGAGATAACCGATAGGGTAGAGGTCGAGATTACTACTTTTCTGATTAAGGTTTCCCGTCAGCAAATCTCAGTGAATGCCTCGGAACAATTGCGCAGAATGCGCCTGGTGATTAGTGAAATTGAAAAAATTGGTGATATATGTTATAAAATGGCTTCTTTACTGGACAAGAAAAAAGAAGAAAAAGCCTATTTTACCCCTCAGCAACGCGATGATCTGGATAAGATGTTTGCTATGGTGAATGAGGGCTTTGATATAATGATGCTAAATCTTGAAAAAGGGGAGGTCTTCGCCAGGGCTAATATCAATAAAGCGTATGTTCTTGAAAAAAAAATCAATGAATACCGGGATACAGTAAGTGTAGAGGTAATCGAAGAAACCGATGATTCCTCTCATGTGAAAAGTGGATTTTACTTCAATAAAATTATTTCTTCCTGCGAAAAAGTAGGAGATGCTATTCTTAACATTAATGAAGCTGTGGCCGGAGTTAATATTGAGTAGCGGCGATTTAATGTGTGGGCGGGATTATTAAGCTCTGAGTGAAACCAAGCAAATCAGGGTGTAATAGTGGTTGATTTTACCGGCATTATTCTCTTAATTAAACTTTATTTGAAGCTTACATTCATGGTTATGCGTGCAATGATTTCTGTTGCAGGTACCCTCTGATCAGACTGCTTCTTGCTGTAGTTATTGATGTAAATATTGGGCATAATATTTACATTTTTATGTGGAATAAAATCAAAGCCAAAGCTTATAAACTGCTCTTCGTAGGTTAACGAACCATCAGGATCATAGTGTTCTGCAGAGAAATAAACATCGGGATTAAAAGAATCGTAACGGCCAAATACCCTTATTTTGCCTTTAAGGAGATCAGCATGAGCAAATGCACTTATTCCTAATATAGAGATATCTTGCCCTTTATACCCAAAGCCACTTTTTGCCTGATACACCAGTTCTGTTCCAAGTGTATACCCAGATGTTTTCCAGGCAATAAAACCTTTGCTGGTGGCAATTTCTCTATCACGTAATGCTCTGTTATAATCCTGGAAAACTTCCAGATAAAGTTTTTTTTCCAGAAAGGTAGTCCAGATATTTGCATAAATAATCTTATACTTATCATTTTCGGGCTTTGTGCTGTTACCATTACCAATCATAAAGTTATATCCTGACTTGCCATCGGAGGTAAATAAACCTTTTAACCTTAATCCCGTATCGCTTGATGAACGTAAGCCTCTGAAATCACTAATGGTTCGCTCTATTGAACGGTAACGCCAGTAGGATTCTGATCCTGCGACAGAGAACATAGGTGAAGAGGTATGGCCGATGTACAAATCAGCAAGAGGATATATGTTTTTCCACCTTAAACTGGCATCCTTGAGAAAGAAAGAACGTGAGCCGGTTTCAAGAATTGACGCCTCGGTCAACTCCAGTTGAACACGTCCCGAAAAAGTTTCCGACAGGGTATGATCGTAACCAAGGTAAACCCTTCGGAAGGAGAAGGCATTGTCATTTTGTTGGTCAAAGGCATATTCAGACCTGCCAGCGTATGTATCATCTCCTTGGATAGTGTAATAATAATCAAAAAACATGGTTGCATAGGCATTTCCTGAACTGAGGAACTTTGCCACTGCATCACTTGTTTGCGCGGAAAGGGTAAGAGAGAAAAAGGAGATTAGAAGAGACAGAAGACTTTTCATGTTGCCGAATTTGTATTATATTTTTTCAACCTGCAAACTTACAATCTTATCGGATGAAATGGCAGAACAATTTACAGAAAAGTTGCTTGATTTATGATCGTGAGATTTTATGGTTTATTGTTTAATCAACATCTCCCTTTTCTCACTGCACATTACCATCATTATTTATGGAAACTTAATATTAAATTATCGTTGAGTTAATGCAGTTTGTTTAATTTTAAAATACTAAAGATCAGTGCAAATTGTTTAAAACACCTTGTCATGAAAGCCTCTGAAATTGCCTGTTTTATGCTTGCGGTAGGTTTTTGGGTTACAGAGATATCTGTTGTAGTGGGTCAGAATATGCCCCTGGTTAAGGAGCCTTATAGATTGGTTCAAATTATCACTGAGGGTTTGGATTATTACGATGATGGGGGAAATTATACCCTTTTCCCCGAGTATTCCGTATCTTCTACAGATGGTGATGCCATTCTTATTGTACCCGAAAATATCAATAAACCGCATACGATACTAATTATTCCGGGTGAATATTTTATCTCCTTGTCTCTGAAGGACGAGATTAAAAAGTTCCATATTCAGGTGGATGAAGATTGTTTTCAGCAGATAAGATTATCGGAATGAGATGAATGCTGTATTAAAAAAAGTTTAGGCAGCTTAGAGCTAAAGAAGATTTCTAAAAAAGCATTTTAGTCTCCCTTAAGCCTATAAACTGCCTAAACATCTGGCAGGTCGTTATTCGATACCCATTACTTTTTTTACCTCACTTCTTTTCTTTTATTTTTAATGGTTTCAATCAGATTTCTCCAGGATTGGTTAAAAGACTCGGCGCCTTCTTTTTGCAATTGTTCTGCAAGGATTTTGTAGTTGATTGAACAGGCTATTAATCTTAAAAAAACAGAGTCTGCTTCTACGTCTGAACGGGCCATGGTTTTTTCTGCTTCACCATGGTCGGCAAAAGCAAGCAGCGTCTTTTCGGGCATTGTGTTCACCGTGTAAGGAGTAATGAGCTCTGTTATATAAAGGGTATCCGGTGCATCAGGATCTTTGGTTCCTGTGCTTGCCCACAACAGGCGCTGAGGTAATACACCCAGGTTCATGAGTTTTTGAACTCTTTCCGATTGCAAAAACTTCAGGTAGGCTTTATAGGTTTTCTGCATCACCGCAATACCTACCTTATTACGTATTCTTTTATAAACTTTGTCAGCTACCGCCTTATCCCAACGACTGACAAACATCGAGGCTACTGATCTGATGTTTGGATTTAGTCCGTTTTTTACCCTTATTTCCGCACCTCTGAGCCAGGCTTCTGCTGCTGCAATGTATTGCTCGGGAGAAAACAGCAGGGTAACGTTTACCGGAATGCCTTCAGCAATGGCTTTTTCAATGGCTGGCAGTCCTTCGGGGGTGCCTGGTATCTTAATAAAAACATTGGGCCTGTTTGCCTTTTCAAACAGTTCTTTTGCTGCTTTGATGGTATTATCGGTATCATAAGCCAGTAAAGGTGAAACTTCTATAGAAACGAATCCATCAAGCCCGTTGGTTTTTTCATAAACCGGCAAAAACAAATCCGCTGCCCTTTGGATATCTTCTATAGCCAATGTAAAGAAAATTTCTTCATCGTTAAGCCCTGTTTCACTGGCTTTTTTAATGGCATCGTCATAATTGTCTGAACCCCCTATAGCATTATCAAAAATAGTAGGATTCGAGGTGAGGCCTGTAATACCCAGTTCGGTGATGTACTTTTCAAGGGTGCCATCCTCAAGGATTTTCCGGGTGATGTTGTCGAGCCATAAGCTAACACCTTGCTGATAGAGTTTGTGTGTGTTTACATTCATGCTTTCCTGATTTTGGTTAGTATTTAAAATTTTTAATTTAGGTCAATTTACTTTTACATTTGGTTGATAGGTCTTGGTTTAATTTATTTAAGAATGCAAAAAAGGGGTTAATTGTTTTAGATAATTGTTGTTTTTTGTTTTATGCTATCGTTCTACAGGTATACTTTCCTGGCTCGCAAAAGAAGATATTATATAAACATAGAAAACCTGAATTATGTTGTAGGATAAGTGAGTAAATTGCTTTTTGAAAAGTCTTCCGGGTATTTTATGCCAAACTCGTTGGAAATGTTTTTAGAGATGCCAATATCGGCCAGGTATATTTTGGCCGTTACTCCTGATAAAAGTAACTCTGTTTTCATAGCAGCCAGGGTAAGGATGATGTCGGGCATAAAAAGGCTGCTGCCGGTTTTTCTGTCAAAACCCGTAGGAATGTCGAGAGATATTTTTGTGCAGGAAAATTGATTGGCCTCTTCTACAGCTGATGCCCGAAAGGTCAAATTGGGATTGAAATGGACACTGATGCCTGGAATAGCATTAATCCATTGGCCACCTGAACCGGTTAAAATTACCGTCGATGAAATCAGACGTTTGGCGCCGATATCCAACATAAGAAAAGAAATCGAATGGCCAATGTATAAAGAGATTGTAATTCCATCCCAGATTCAATTGGTATTCATTGCCAAAGCGATATACCTGGGATGTGTTGTAAGTTCTGTTTTCACCCGAATAACGTAAACTTGCAACGTTCGAAAACTTATGTTAGGATGAAAAACCTGGTGAATATGAAAATAGCTCCACAATATGCCATCAACAGAACCCGAGCCCGGTTGCAATATGTTCCCCCTGCAAACTCTATATACATCTTTTGTCATTCCAGCATTCTATCTGCTGATTGAGTGTATACCCTACAAATTCCCTGTGGCGATTTTTGCACCATAAAAACTCTTGCATCCGAAAATCAGATGACGAAGATTATGCAGCGTTTGACGTATGGCGTTACCGGGTATTTAGGACATGGAATCATCCGCAGAACTTTCTATCGTCATCATAAGCAGTGGTGACTATTTGGGTTATTTCCTTCTCCTTCCAGCTTCGAACTTCGAATTTTTCAGCTCAATTTCCTTTCACTCCAATATTATTTCGCCTTCGGGATATCCACTCCACTCCAACTTACAGCTCCTATGCTGTTTCCACGGTAACAAAATTTTTCACCCAATCACTGGCAGGGTATTTCCTGATGATCTCTGGCGTATCGTATTGTTCTATAATACCTTCGTTCATGATGGCAATGCTGGTGCCCAAGGTAAAGGCTTCATTGATGTCGTGGGTTACCAGTACAAAGGTGAGTTCCGATTGTCGATGCATAGCTTTTATTTCCTTTTGCAACATGCGACGGGTAATGTTATCGAGAGCGCCAAATGGCTCGTCCATCAGAACTATTTCAGGGCTTGATGACAGCGCCCTTGCTACGCCCACACGCTGTTGCTGTCCACCGCTGAGGTTTTCGGGGTATGCATCAAGCTGGGCGGCGTCAAATCCCATCATTTGGGTTAAGGTTGTTATGCGTTGGTCGATAGTGTGTCGGGGTGTTTTGGAAAGCTTAAGCACAAATTCCATATTTTCTCTTATCGTGAGATGTGGAAACAGACCTCCCTGTTGGATAACGTACCCAATGCTGCGTCTCAGTTCTATTTTATCCCATGCATCGATGTTCTTTCCCATAACCTTAAGCTGTCCGTTGCTGTATCCGGTCATGGCATTGATTAAGCGGAGCAGGGTTGTTTTGCCGCAGCCGCTGGGTCCTATAATGGTTACAAAGGCACCCCGGGGTATGGATAAAGAGATATCTTTCAATACCGGGATATTCTCCTGGTATGATTTTGTGATGTTTGTGATTTCTA
>JBEPXC010000009.1:0-35567 GCA_041642035.1 Sphingobacteriia bacterium | reverse complement strand
AGCCAAGCCATTTCTTAGGCATTTTTTTTACGAAAAAGAACGGAAATGCACCAAAACCAGTAGAAATTGCAGTTATTAACGCATATAGGAAAACTCTAAAAATTGGCTCGTCAAGCATAAATTGAAGAAAAAATAAATTTAGTTTTCAGATAAATATAAGCTTTTAGGTTTTTTAATTAACTATAAAATCAACTGCGGTTTGAATGTGCGTTGGCTCTTTTTCTGGGTCGTGCCGACCGCTCATAGTCCTGTATATTGAGGTTAGTTCTTATTGATGAACTGAATAATGTTGTCCAAAAATGAATTAGGTTGTTTGCGCCATTCCCAATATACTTTTGGCCAATTCCAATTGTCACCATTTAGTCCCTGAAATGTTTTCATGTCATGCAACGTACCTGGAATTACCTTTATTTCAAACTCAATTCCAGCTGATGTTAGGTATTCCCTCATTAGGTTCTCATTTTTATCAGGTGGTACAAGTGGGTCATATTCACCAAACAAGCAAAGTGTTCTACAATTCAGATTTTTCAGGATTGTTTCTGGATTGTAATTATTGTTTCTCCACCATTCAAAATCATTTTTGTTTTCAGGTATGTTAACATACTCCACCCAATCCCTATTTTCTATTTCTCTTGAGAATTTATCAAGTTTTTTCCATGTTTCAGGAGAATTATCTTTTACATACTGAAAATAGAGCTCTGTATATGATACTGCAGAATCTATTGTTGATTGGTCCCAACCATCATTGTTCATAGTGTATTCCACACGATTGATATCTTGTTCAAAAACGGAAACAGCTGGTCCAACATTCAGAATGAGAAAGTCGCAGTTCTTATATTTATTAGCTGCAATAGGAGCAATCCAGCCACCTTGGCTAGTTCCAAGAAAACCGATCTCCAATTTCTTAATATCTTTTCTATTCTCCAGGTAGTTCATTGCAGCTACTGCATCATTGGCTAGATCTTCCATTGATGCACTTTCAAAATTTCCTGATGACAATCCTGTTCCACGCTTATCGTATAGTAAAACACCAAATCCATTTTTCGCCAAACTATACCCTAATGAAATGTAATAAGGAGAAAAACGATCTTGTGCTCCTGAGCCATGCACTATAATCACGTAATTAACAGGTTGCCCTAATCGATTCTTTGGATTGTAAAGCATTCCAGATAGATTGACGCTGCCATTGTTAAATGATATTTCTTCTTTGATATATGGTTTTTCCTTAGCAGGTGATATTTTGACATGAAGTCGAATTTTTGGGTTCCATTTTTCACTTATCCCTGTTATTTCATCTTTGTTTCCGTTTAAAAAACAAAAGAAGTTGCCAAAGTAAAATTTGATATTCAGCGTATCATTTTTTAGTTCTATTTTATCAATCGGAACATCAAATGATCCATTTTCAGGAATTTCGTAGGTTCCTTTTTGAACTCCATCTTCAGAATAAAAGTCAAAATTCACAAGCTGAATTGAGCCATCTCTTGAAACTGCTCCTTCAAACCTTCCTTCCAAATTCTGCCCAAAAACTGAGTTGAGCAGTAAGAATAACATTATAGTTAATCCGAATATTTTCATTGTTATTTATTTACAGCCAGGAGGCTATGAGTAAAGCGGTGTCGATGAAGATGGGAATTCTATTAAGCAAGAAATTGTCATGTAATCCCGCAAACTATAATGTCGCCATCATCGTAATCATTTATAATCAAAGCAGGTCTCTTCTTAACAGTTTTCCCATCTGTGAAAGGGAATTTCAACAATGCTGGCGTGTTTCTATTTTTTAATCATTTTATTATTGTGTGTAAATGAATTTTTTTATTTCTGTTAAAGCATCTGTTCTGAAAATACTTTTCCCTGTATATATGGGTTCTTCCAAAGCATGGCCCGAATCTTTATAAATTATAACTTTGATATTCTTTTTATTCAATGCTTCCAGCCTTTTTGCAGATTTATCTGTTGGTGTATTGGTGTCATTTTCTCCATACATTATTAAAGTTTTAACATTAATATTTTCCCAATATTCAATAGGGTCATACAATCCAATTGATTGCCAAAATGTTTTGTTGTTTCCAATGTTCATATGATAATGAGTGGTTGGCCTTGCTAGAATTTTAGAAAAAATGGGTAAAAAACCAATTTCTATTAAATTATTTGTTTCTTCATATAAAAACTGTTCACGCATAGGCAAAGCCCCACCAACTACATTAACTATAAAGTTTATGTCTGAACACTTACTTGCAGCAATGGGTGCAATTTGCCCACCCTGACTCATTCCAATTACACCAATATCCGTGATTTGATAATCATTTTGTGACTTTAAATATGAAACTGCCGCAATCACATCTGTAGCCAAATCTTCAAAGTTAGCTGAACGCCAATTACCTTGCGATTTTTCCGAACCTCTTTTGTCGGGTAGAAGAACAAGGATTCCATTTTTTTGTAAATAATCTACCAGCGTAAGATACCACATATTATCTCGTTGACTTGTACCTGAACCATGAATTATTACAACAGCGGGACAAGGTCCTTCGTCAGGTGGAGAAAATAATAATCCTGAGAGTGACAAATCTTGCACTTCATTTTTAAATTTAATTTCAGTAAAATTCAATTCGTGCAACCTTTTTCCATAGAATTCTCTTTTTTCAGTTTCTTTCAATTGGGATATCAAAACAGGAATAACCAAAATCCCGAATAAAACTCCCAAAAAAATTAATCCTATATTTCTAGTGCGCTTATTTTTCATGTTTTAAATATTTTTACATGCAGTATAACGAAAGCATTCAACCAATTGTTGATCTGCACTATTATTGTACCACATCGATCCCATTTTCGCTTTTATAAACTCCCGCCAAATATAACCCATTTTCCCAAATACTTATGGCTTTAACTTAATGATCATTTCAGTATCAGCCATTAAACTAAAATACCCAGCAACTAAGAGATGGTACCAGGTTTTTCAATCTATTTTATTGTGGCTTCAAATGCATTGCAAAATGCAGAGACCTACTCCGGGTCGTTTTTCAACCGGGACTACTCGCTGGGTCGTGCCGACCGCTCATTATCCTGTATATTGTAAGCAGTAGTTATTGAGGGTGTTTCCATAATAACTCCCTCCTTGAAATATTTTCTTCAAAAGCAGGGCAAGTATTAGTTCCTAAATATCCACCGAATTCACATGCAATATTTCCTACACCATTATAAGTCAATAAGTCCTTTTCACTTATTCCACTTCTGTAAATTAATAACCCTCCAAGGCTAAAAAATGACAAAAAGAGTATTCGCTAGTTTTCGTTTTTAGTTCATGTTCTTCAAATGCATGCCAACTTGTTTTTATAGATATAACTTTTTCACAATATCACCCAAATCGATCGTATAAGTATGATTTTATCATACAATATTATTATAATCTTGCTTATTTGAAAAATCAACCCAAATATACCCTTTTCATAAATTTTTTTCACAAAATCTTTTCCCATCTCTACTTCAACAACCAAATTAAAAATCTATTATAAGCATTTCGACATATTTATTTCGACCTTCATCAGTGTTATTGTTGCACCAATTATTCCACAATATGTAGAAATATATGCCAAAATCATTAAAAGTTGAAAAAGATTGATTTTCACTGATGATCCTATCCATCTAACTGATATTCCATTGCTTGCAGGTAGAAAAAATGATTTGGTGCCTGTATGGTATGGTATTTTCGCACAAAAGAATTTCAGAGAGTTCCAAATAATTTAATAATTAACACCTCTGAATATTAAGCCCCAATTGTTGAATCAGTTGCTGATCATGTAAGCAATATAGGCAGCAACATAAACAGATACAAGATGAAAACCGTAGGAATAGTATTGATTATCGCAGGATTGCTTTTACTTATTTTCACCGGAATAGATTTTAGTACCGAAGAGAGTATAGCAGAAGTAGGAAATCTTGAGCTGACAGCCGAAGAAGAACATAGCGTTAACTGGTCTCCCTGGGTGGGTGCAGGGGTAATGATCATAGGCGGAATCATGGTATTTGCCGGTAGCAGGCAAAACAGGTGATTTGATTAATGGAAGTTATGTTTATTAATCCCAAAAATGTATTGCCATGGGCTTATTATATTATATTGCAATAATCCTGATCTTACTATGGTTATTAGGCTTTTTAGCCATGGGCCTGGGATCGTTAATCCATTTGCTGCTGGTATTTGCTGTTATTGCCATTTTACTAAGATTAATAAGGGGGCGCGGTGTGTGAGCTAAGCACTAAATGACTGGCTTAAACAGTCGGGAGATGGAATGGGATTGAAGAAAATAATTTGCTTAACCGCGAAAAAAAGGCCGGCGTATTGCCGGCCTTTTCCATATATTCAAATAAAAGGAATGTTTGCTATTCCTGCGAATGAGAAATTTCCTCGAGGGTTTTTCCTTTGGTCTCGGTAACATATTTACGTACCACAAAGAAAGCCACAACACCAAATGCAGCATAAATACCATACGATATTCCCAAACCAATACTGGTAAGCATAATGGGGAATGAGATGGTGATGATAAAATTAGACAGCCACTGCACCAAACCGGCCATTGCCAATGCGGCACCCCTGAACCTGTTGGAGAACATTTCACCCAACATAACCCACATAATAGGACCCCAGGTAAAGGCAAAAAATGCAACATAACCATTGGCAAAAAGCAAAGCAAGAATACCATTATTGCCTTCCAGCTGCAAAGCTCCTTCTGCATCTTTAGGGCTTATGGCAAATATTACGGCAAGCAGACCAAGCATAACAGCCTGACCCAATCCACCAATCATCAGCAAGGGTTTACGGCCTAATCTTTCAACCAAATAAATGGCCAGGATGGTAAAGCCTATGTTTACTGAACCGGTGATTACATTCTGTAATAGCGCATCGGCTTCGGTAAATCCAGCAGCCTGCCATAGCACAGAACCATAATAAAACACCACATTGATGCCTGTAAATTGCTGCAACGCAGCCAGGGCAATACCTACCCATACGATAGGATGAATGTTTCCGGTTTTCTTATTAATAATATCCGACAAACGCGGTTTGTGTTCGCTGCTAACGGTAGTTTTTATTTCATCTACCTGTTTTTGAGCCAGGATGCGATTGGTAAGACTGGCCAATACATCAACCGCTCTTTCAGCTTTACCTGCCGCTACCAGATAACGTGGTGACTCAGGAATAAAGAGCAACAATAAGAAAAATAAGGAAGCAGGAATGATTTCCACCCAAAACATCCACTGCCAGGTTTGGAAACCCCACAAATAAATTTCTGAAACTCCTCCTGAAATACGGGCAAGATTGTAATTGCTAAAGAAGGCAAAGAATAAACCCAATACAATGGCAAGCTGTTGCAATGAAATCAATCGTCCGCGAATATGAGGGGGTGCAATTTCACCAATATAGGCAGGAGACAATATACTCGCTGCACCAACAGCTAAGCCACCCAGAATACGATACATTACAAATTCTGTGGAAGAACCCGCAACACCAGAACCCCATGCACTGATTATGAAAGCAGCAGCAGCAAATAATAGCACATACTTACGTCCAAATTTATCTGCCAGGGTCCCGGCAAAAAAGGCACCGGCAGCACATCCCAATAGCATGGAAGCTACATTGAAACCTGTGCCCATAGCATCAGAGTTGAAAGCCAAACGTAGGCCACCCACGGCCCCATTTATAACACCACTGTCAAATCCAAAAAGAAACCCGCCTAAAGTGGCAATGACGGATAAAAATATTACTCTTGGCATATTGGTATTGCCACTCATTTCATTGGTTAATGTATTCATAACTTGTCTTTAAATTTAATTAAATAATAATGCTTTGCACATACGAATTAGTCATTAATCAGCTTGTTGAATTTAAAAATTTCTGCCTTTAAACAGTTTTATTCCCACCTTATACCCCCTCTTTTCATAACTTCAATAGTTCTTGCATGTATGATGCATTGGGTGGTTCAATATATTTCAAAAGTAACAAAAGAGGACTATTCTTTATGCTTATGATCAATTTGTACTCCATTTCTGAGACATAAGAATCACTATTGGACCAATTTGATACAGAAAATTAAGTTATTCTGATTATTTTTGCTGCCGTATTCCCTTTACAAATTAATATCAAGAACAATAGAAGGCTAAGGGAAAAATTCGCAAAAAGATCAAAATGCAAGCATCATGGTAAAGAATATCGTATTTTTGACACTTAGACTTCTTGCTGCAAAAATAATTATGTTTTTGATATAAAGAAGCAGTTGATGATTTTTTATAAATTAAGAATCTGGATCATTTTTTGAATAAAAAGGTTCAATAAATTAACATTCATCAGGAATTTGCAGAATATTATCCTATAGTCTTAGCCGATAAATAAATTTTTTAGCTAAAGGAATGCTCCTGGAAATCATAAATAACAAAGAAAAGCGTTCTTTTTATCATCAAACAAACACCTGGAAGAGAAATTTTAAAACGCCACTTAACAATAAAACATTAAAATATGAATACAAATGCTTACACCCGGATGCAATTATTTTTTTTGGTTGCCTTACGGGTATCCATCGGATGGCATCTGATGTACGAAGGACTGGTAAAAATATTTCAACCCTCCTGGTCAGCCTATGGATATCTGATGGATAGTAAGGGATGGTTTTCAGGAATTTTTCAAAGCCTTGCCGCCAATGCAGATGCACTGGCTGTTGCTGATTTTTTAAATATGTGGGGCCTCACCCTGGTAGGTCTTGGCATGATAGTAGGCTTGTTTTCGCGGGTTGCTAAAATTGGAGCTATCATCATGCTGATGTTCTATTTCCTGGCACACCCTCCACTTATGAACGCCGATTACCTTTTCCCGGGAGAAGGAAGCTATTTATGGATGAATAAAAATCTCATTGAAATGCTGGCTGTAGCCCTACTATTTGTATTTCCTACCAGCCATATTATAGGTATTGACAGACTAATAAAGAATTTCAGAAAATAATAATGGAAGAAAACAATATAAATAACGAAAATAACAGCGGTAGAAAAGGTATAGGTCGCCGCGATGTACTAAAAAGCTTTATTACCCTCCCCGTTGCCGGTGCACTTCTTTATGGTGCCTTCAAGAAAAGACAACTGGAGCATTATAAACATAATGAGCTGCTGAAAACCCTTAGCCTGGACAACGGAACTGAAGAGGCCCCGGCAGTAATCGCACAACCCACCGACTCGGCTACACTTCGGGTGGGCATTATTGGTAGTGGCGGAAGAGGTCTCTACCTTATGCGTGCCCTGGGTTTTATCCAGCCCAAATGGATAGATGAGTGGACAGAGTCGGCTAAAATCAATAAACAAGACAACAGAACAGAGATTTACCGTCAGATGGAAAACCTCAACATTTCCATTACTGCGGTATGCGATGTTTTTACGGTACATCGTGAAGCAGCACTGGAAGCTTCATCCAATATCTATCGCGAAGGAACCAATGGCAGAAGATCAGAGCCGGCAAAGGTTTTTGACAACTATAAAGATTTACTTGCCTCCGGTATGGTGGATGCAGTGGTTATTGCAACACCTGATCACTGGCATGCACAAATGGCTATTGATGCAGCCAATGCTGGTAAACACGTGTATGTAGAAAAGCCTCTTAGTCTTACTGTAGAAGAAACCTTTGCTATAGAAAAGGCCGTGAGAGAAAACAACATAGTCTTCCAGCTGGGTCATCAGAACAGACAAATTGAAAGTCACCTCAAGGCCAGAGAGGTGATCAAAAAAAACATCCTGGGTAAGATAACCCTGGTTGAAACCTTCACCAATCGCAACAGCCCCTGGGGAGCATGGGTATACGATATTCATCCTGATGCCAATCCGAAAAACATCGACTGGCAGCAATTTTTGGGTACGGCACCCAAAATACCTTTTAGTGCCGAGCGATTCTTCCGCTGGCGCTGCTGGTGGGACTACAGTACAGGACTTACCGGGGATCTATTTACCCACGAATATGATGTAATCAACCAGGTGCTGGATGTAGGAATTCCTAATGCCGCATCAGCCTCAGGCGGCATTTACTTCTTTAAAGACGGCAGAGATGTACCCGACGTTTTGCATGTAAGTTATGAATTCCCTAAGCTGGATATGAATCTTCTGTACAGTGCAACTCTTGCCAACAGCCATCATCGTAAGAAGACATTCTTTGGTCATGATGCATATATGGAGCTGGACAATAATCTGCTGGTTTATGCTGATAAGGAATCAACCCAGTTTAGGGAGGCCATAAAGGATGGTGTGGTTCCCACAGAAGCTCCCATGATAACGCATATTCCAGGCAAGAGTGGAATTGATGCCATTTCATCGCCCACAGAACAGTATTTCGCCCAAAGAGGATTGCTTTACACCTTCCGCGGGGGTCGACAGGTGGATACCGCTCACCTTCACCTTAAGGAATGGATCGACGGCATTCGTTTTGGCACACCTGTGAGCTGCGGTATCAAGGAAGCCGTAGATGAAGCCATCACAGCACATATGGGTACCATTGCCTATCGAAACAACAAAAAGGTGTTTTGGAATCCCGATAATAAAGCTATTGTTTTTGGTTAACAATATAATTCAAACCGTAATCTTGCGGGTGTTTTGATCCTGTCATTCGTCCGTTAATTAAGTAACTTTAAAGTTTACAAACATGAAAGAAAACATGTCAAGAAGAAGATTTATTGGTAATACCACTGTGGCAGCTGCAGGATTTACCATCCTACCCAGTACCGTAATCAGCGGGCTAGGACACAAAGCACCCAGCGACAAACTAAATATAGCCGGTGTTGGTGTGGGTGGCCGTGGGTTTGGTGTTTTAAAGGGAATGGAATCAGAGAATATTATTGCCCTTTGCGATGTTGACTGGCGCTACAGTCAAAAGTGTTTTGACCATTTCCCTAATGCAAAAAAATACTGGGATTGGCGCAAGATGTATGAAGAAATGATCAACGATATAGATGCAGTGGTGGTAGCCACCGCAGACCACTCACATGCTCCCGTAGCAGCCCATGCCATGGCTTTGGGAAAGCATGTTTATGTTGAGAAACCTTTAACCCATACCGTATATGAATCACGCCTGCTCACCCGTCTTGCTGACAAGCATCAGGTTGCGACCCAGATGGGTAACCAGGGAGCATCAGGTGAGGGCGTAAACACCGTGTGTGAATGGTTGTGGAATAACGAAATAGGAGAAGTTACCAAGGTTGAAGCTTTTACCGACCGCCCCATCTGGCCCCAGGGACTAGCACGCCCCACAGAAGTGATGCCGGTTCCCGATACCATGAACTGGGATTTATTTGTAGGCCCCGCTCCTATGCGCCCCTATCATGAAATTTATACCCCATGGAACTTCAGAGGCTGGTGGGATTTCGGCACCGGAGCTTTGGGTGATATGGCCTGTCATATCCTTCACCCAGTGTTTAAAGGCTTGAAATTAGGATATCCAACCAAAGCCCAGGGGACCTCTACCTTATTGCTGCAGGATTCTGCTCCACAGGCAGAAAAAGTAAGACTTGTATTCCCCGAAAGACCTACTGATTCCACTTCTAAAATGCCATTCCCCGAAGTTGAAGTAACCTGGTATGATGGTGGCCTGCGCCCCGATATGCCTGAAGGATGGCCAGCGGGTCGTGACATGAATGATGCAGGTGGTGGCGTTATATTCCACGGTACCAAAGACACCCTCATTTGTGGATGCTATGGTGTTCGCCCATGGTTGTTATCAGGCAGAACGCCCAATGTACCCAAAACCGTCAGAAGAGTGGAAAAAACCCATGAAATGGATTGGGTTAGAGCATGTAAAGAAGATCCGAAAGATAGAGTTGAAACAGCATCGCCCTTTAAAGAGGCAGGTCCGTTCAACGAAATGGTGGTTATGGGTGTACTGGCGGTACGCTTGCAGGATCTCCATAAAGAGCTCGAATGGGATGGACAGAAGATGGAGTTTACCAACATCAGTGATGATGATAACTTCAGAATCGTTATTGAGGATGGATTTAAAATTACCGATGGCCATCCAACCTTCGATAAGAAGATGACCGATCCTATCAATGCAAAGGCTTTTGCTGCTGAATTGATTAAGCATACATACCGCAGTGGGTATGATTTACCCCAGATGCCTTAAATCATTGCTAATGCCTGATCAAAATTCTAAAACCTTTAGTAATTTTGCATTATACACAACAGGCATGACAATATTGATTTGAGAACTCTTTAACGCAATAATTTATTATTAACTTAAACATTACAAGAAAATGAAGAAAGCGAAGTTAACAATTGTGGCACTTAGTGTTTTAGTATCTGGCAGTTTACTTCTGAATTCCTGCGGGCAATCTCCAAAGTCAACTGAAAATGATCAGCAGACAGAAGAGGTAACCGAGGCAGAACCCAATAGCTTAACAGCCGAAGAACAGGAACAAGGATTTGTTCTTTTATTTGATGGAGAATCTACCGAAGGATGGCGTAGCTATGCAGGTGAAAGTTTTCCTGAAGAAGGTTGGGTAATCGAAGATGGTCAGCTGTATTTGAAAGGAGCCGGCACCGGTGAAGCAGGTGGACAAGGTGGCGACATCATTTACGACAAGCAGTACAAGGATTTTCACCTCAAACTGGACTGGAAGATCTCTTCAGGCGGCAACAGTGGCATTTTCTATCTTGCTCAGGAACTCGAAGGAGAACCCATCTGGAAATCAGCCCCTGAAATGCAGATACTGGACAATGAAAGACATATTGATGCAGGCCTGGGTGTTGATGGCAACAGAAAAGCCGGTTCTTTGTATGACCTTATTCCGGCTGAACCACAAAATGCCAATCCTGCCGGTGAATGGAACTCAGTGGAAATTATGGTGTACAGAGGAACTGTCATTCATCGCATGAATGGTGAAGTAGTGGTAGAATACCATCTGGGAACATCTGACTGGGAGAATATGATCGATAACAGCAAATTTGCCGATTTCGAACAATTCGGTACAGCCACCGAAGGTTATATTGGCCTTCAGGATCATGGCGATGATGTATGGTTCAGAAATATTAAAATCAGAGAACTTTAGGATTTTATAATACCCTTTACTTAAAAGCTCATCCTGCAAACATCAGGATGAGCTTTTTTTATTCCTCCTTCTTTTAGCCAGGAATCATATAAAATTTCAGGATGAGATTTCCAGAACATCGAATAGCAAGAAAGGAATGCCATACAACCACAAAGCCCTGATGCAGGCATCAAGGCTTCGTGGTTTTGATTTAATAAAGCAATAAACTGGCACTCCAATAAAAGCCCATTGGCAAGCCGGTACCTGAAACACCTGCTACAGGAGCCGGAAAGGCAGCATTATTGGTAATACGGTTATAAAAATCCACCTCCAGGTTTAAGCGATCGGCCAGAGAAAACATTTCAAATCCCACATTAAATTCTTCGATGGTTTCCCATACCAGGAAATTATTGTAAACCGTTTGAAAGGTAAGTCCCGGAATAGGGTTGTTTCCCCCAAAAATTCCTGTTGTACCGGGACCGGGACCCCCAACAATTACCGATGAACTGGCCGTAACATTGTTGTTGCCCAATTGCCCCCAGCTCCCTCTGAGTTTTAAATAGCTGAAAAGATTCTGATTGCTTAAGAAGTCTTCCTGAGTTAATACCCAGCCAAGGCCCAGAGAGGGAAAAATGCCCCACGGTTCATTATACCTGGAAGAGCCGTCAGCCCGCACGGTTGCGGTAAGCAAATATTTAGAATCGTAATTATAACTCAAACGGGAGAAGAAAGAAAGCACGCGGCTCTTAAAACCACCATCATTGGAGGGTCCCTGCACATCACCCACCGATATGTACTGAGTAGCATCTGAGACATCAGGAACATTATACCCTACACCATATAAATAATTGGAGAAAAGTTCCTGAACAGATGAACCGGCCATAATTTTCAGGCTATGCATATTAAAGAACCGCCTGTACTCCAGGGTATTGTCAAACTGCAGGTTTCTGCGGAAATCTCTGGTTTTGTTTATGGAAGAGGTGGTATTTTGCTGCAGTCCTGAAACATAAAAAGTAGGGTTATACCCCTGATTCTGATCAAAGGATAAATCAGCACTCAAACTGCTTCTGAAATGAAAGTCCTTCAGAAAATCGAATGAAAGGTAGGTGCTTGGTATGACGGTATACTCATCATTCATCACATTATGGTAATACACGGTAGCCATTGGATTGGCAAATGGACCTGAGAATCCCAGTGCGGTTGGGTCGGTCCAGTCTCCGTTTTCATCTCTTGCCTCAAAGGCCGGTGGTGCCACATAAGCCTGGTACAGGGCATAATTATTGGCTGGGGTGCTGTTGTTTTTCGAAAAAATGAGATTATATCCAATGTCTACAGAGTTATCAAAATAATAATCATTCTTCACTCTGAAGTTTAGACGATTAAAATTATTACGGTTGTCGGTATTGCTGGTATTAAGAATACCATCCTGATAATAATAACCCACACCATAGCTATAAGATGAATTTTTGGTCCCCCCGGAAATGCTGATTTCATGACTGGTAATCAAGGCCTGACGGGTCAGCTCATTGTACCAGTTGGTGCTGTTGGGGAAATTGGCAGGATCATAGAAATCGCCACTACCCGTTAAGCCCGTACGTTGATTGAGCAACTCAAGATACTGGCTGGTATTGGCCATTTCCAGCACATTGGTGGCCTGCTGAAAACCGGTGTAAGAAGAAAAATTTATTTGAGTGGCCCCTTCCTTGCCCTCTTTGGTTTCAACCAGGATAACACCGTTTGCCGCCTGAACCCCATAAATGGCACCTGCGGAGGCATCTTTCAGAATGGTAATGGACTCAATGTCGTTGTTGTTCAAAAAGTTGATGTTGCTTACGATCACACCATCCACCACATACAAGGGCCCACCCCCTTCTCCAAAGGCTGTACTTACGCCTCTTATTCTTATCTGCGGCTGGCTGCCGGGTTCTCCACTGTTGGTAACCTGCATACCGGCCACCTTACCCTGTAATGCCTGGGCAGGATTGGCCGTGATTTGTCGGGCGATCTCTTCAGAGCGCACGGTAGTAATGGGGGCTGTCAGGTCTTGTCTTGTTCCGGTGCCATACCCAATGAAAACAACTTCCTCCAGGTTGGTAATGTCCGATTGCAATGTAACATTAACAACAGACCTTCCATCAACGGCCTCCTCATGGCTTGCCATACCAATAAAAGAAAAGACCAGCACGGCATCCTCCGTGGTGGTCAATTCATAGCGGCCTTCCATATTGGTTTGTGTACCCTGGTTGGTGTCTTTAATCCTGACGGTAACTCCGGGCAGGCTGGTTCCATCCGCAGCATCGGTAACTGTTCCGCTTACAGTAATCTGACCAAAACCCTGTGTGATGATACCCAATAAAAAAATGAGCAATAGTACTTGTTTAATCATAGCAATATGTTTTGACGATGGCTTGATTTAGTAGTGATATAACAGCGATGAAAGGAATTATTTTAGTGATAGATAAATGTAAGGTGTGCAAAACTATAAACAACCATAATTGATGGCAATTCAACTGCACATACTCATGCAATCGATTACGGATACCTTAACAATACCACTACAGCAATGTGCAGACTATTGATCTATTGAATATTACAATAAATTAAAGGTACTATTTAAATATAGAGGGAGGTCGTATTAAATGGGTTCACTCAGAGAGAGTAAATTCTTCGCTCATGAGAAACTCTACAAGATTATCGTCATGCTCAAGGTATAATTCCTTTCTTAATCTGTGTCTGCTAACCTCAACACCCCTTGAAGAAATATTGAGAAGCTGTGCGATCTCTTTAGAATTAAAATTCATACGTAAATAGGAACATAGCCTAAGATCGTTGTTGGTCAATTGAGGATATTTCTCCTTTAGGGCCTTAAAAAACCCTTGCTGCGAAAGCTTAAGGTTGTTCATGGCGTTTTCCCATTCAACGCTTTGTGTACCCAGGCCCTGATTGATAATTCTCTCCATGTTCCTGATGTATTTAACAGGATATTTGGCAGATTGTTCTTTAATGGACTCAATTTGCTTCTGTAAATCATTGAGAATATTATCCTTCAATAGCAAATGCCGCATGGTGAGCAACAGTTCATAACTCTTATAATCCAGTTCCTTCTCCAGAGAGCTCTGCCTGATTTCAAGAGCGGCAAGCTCTTTTTGTCTGCTGATCTCATAGCGAAAGAAAATCATCACACCCCACACCATGGCCAGGATGGCCAGGGAATAGCCTATTGCGGCGATATTGGAGATATACCAGGGTTTGCCTATTGCAAACTCTACCTGTAGTACATCCTTATCATTAGCAATCTCAACGGTATATTTCCCATGCTTGAGGTCGGGGTAAGTGAAATGATTCAGTGTTGTATTTTGCCATTCCTGATCCAGTTCCTTTATGCGGAAGCGAAATACTTTTGGATACTGATAGAAATCTGAAGGGTCGGCGAAAAATACCGTAAGATTGTTGATGCCAGCGGGGATAATACGATCAGGGTTCTGGTGGTGCCAAATAAGATTCTTTTGGTTACCATAAAAAAGCAGTCGTTCTATTTGCAACCGTGAGGAAGAATCTTCCTGCTCTGTAAGAGGCAAATCTATGGCATCAAAATTCTGATGGTTAGGCTTTAGAATAACATTTTCATCCATGCTTACCAGTTGTATCCTTCTTTGGGGCAGGTTAATATTGGGCTGGTGAATCTCCATGATCTTTTCAGCAGCAAACTCAAGGTTGATATCAAACAGGGCAAGCTTATCATCCTTTATAAACCAATACAGATTCTTCCTGAAATGAATGATCTGGCTGGCCTTTATATATTCCCCCAGCTTTTCATTCAACCCATCAAAAGGGATTATTTCATTGCGCACAAAGTCCCAGGTATAGATATTCTCGCCGGTAGTAAAGACGACTCTGTTGTTGATCTTAAACACTTTGATGACCAGATCCTTGTCGCCAATTTTAGAAACATGCTCAACTTTAAGCACAGAATCAAGATCCTCAGAAAGCTCAATTTTAAAAACACCCTTCTGGTGGTGCGATGCCCAGAGATAACCAAGGTAATCGCTTTCAAGGTATCTGGTGGGTTCATTAAACCCGTCAACCTTATTGCGAAACCTAAGATTGCCGGCAGAATTATTTTCATAAACGGTAATACCCGTATAAGTGCCCCCTACAACCTTTTCATCCATAGGCACATAAGCCCAGCCACCGGTGATAGAAGATATTTTCTCCAGGTGATTATTTTCAATAAGGAAAGTACCTTCATTATGTCCGCAGATAATCTGTTCATCTATTTCTTCCAGCGTCCAGACCTGTCCGTGACTGCCTGCAATAAACTCTAAATTTTCAAAACTATAAATATTCCCCTTCTTAACAATATCTGCCATGAAAAGCCCATGGTTGGTGCCAATGTAAAGATGATCATCTTTCCTTAACAGAGCATAAATGGTACCTAAAGTGCCATTTCGGGTTTTATAATGAAAAAAGGGTGAATCCAGATTTAAATAGTTAATCCCCTCGTCGAGTCCGACCCATAACCCATTATCGGCATCCAGATAAAGCGAAAGAATAGTATTATTATTCAGCCCGTTATTGGCATTATAGCTTCGCTGAATATTGCCTTTCTTATCCGTAATAATAAGCCCATTGAGGATACTTCCAAATACAAAAGTAGAATCGCTGAGTTGTTTGGCTGTATTGCAGGTTGATTTTATCAGGAAATCGCTTGCTTCGGAATTGAAGTAAGCAAATGTTTTACCGTCAAAAAGAAAGATACCCGCATTATCGGTGCATACCATCCACCGGTCTTTATCGTAAGGGATGATGGCATGAATTTTCTTATCAGCAATCGTCTGGCTGTTTGCCACAGGAATAAATTCACCATTGTCAAACCAGTAAAGCCCGTTGTCCAGAATTTGAACAATCAACTTCTCTTCTACCAGATGAAGGAAAAGCATGGTATAAGGAGCCATAAACTTCTCTACCTTGTTATGATTGTATTTATATAGGGTAGTAAAAGATTGAAAGTAAATGCTTCCATTGAGAGGGTATATTTTCCATATCTCATCATTTTTTTCAGGTTCGCAGAATTGGGTAAGCGAGGTATATACCAATTCTCCCATTGCATTCGCTTTCCAATATCCAAAGTCTTCAAAAGAACCCGTGTAAATCAAACCGTCGTTATGCGCCAGCACAGCCCGCACGGGACGATTCTCGCGCATAGGGTAGGTTTGCCAGCTCACCCCGTTAAACTCTATCAATCCATCAGAATTGGCCAGGTAAACATATTTGTTAAGCGGAGATTGTGAAATAGCCCAGTTTTGACTGTGCAGATCAAAGTCGTTGCTTATAAAGGACTGTATCTGGGGAATTTCAGGAACAGGGGCTCCGGCCAACAAGGAGTTGCCCATTCCTGTTATCAGCAATAGGGTCAGAATGATTATCCTGTAATTGCCGTTGATATACATTGGATGCAATAAATTAGCTTTTTCTTAAAACGGCTGGCGGTATATAACTTATATGCTAAGATAAATTTATTTTATCAACAAAACTGATTTTACGGGCCAATGATCCGAAATAAACACACCATTTTCTTTGATTCTATCCACAGAATAGCTTTTTACACGAAATGCATCATTGACAAAGATATAATCGATCACGGCAGTATTTTGCTGGTCTGAGAATCCGTTAAAGGTAGCGACCTCCGTATGAGTGCTATCTGCTGAAGCAACAAAGGTGTTTTGCAAATTATTTATTGCTTTAAATTGGTTTATCATATCAACATATAAGCCCGAATCCATTCGTATATTAAAATCTCCTGTAACAATAACAGGGCTCTCTGCGGCAATTTCCTTAATCATTACCGAAAGAAATTCCATGCTCTTGCGACGAGCAAGATCACTTACATGGCTAAAATGGGTATTAAAAACAAATACTTCACGCTTGCTTTCCCGGTGCCTGAGCTTTGCCCAACTGACAACACGTGGTAACATGGCTTCCCAACCGATGCTGCCGGCCATATGAGGGGTCTCTGAGAGCCAAAACTGAGAGTGGTCGAGCAATTCAAACCTGCCTGTATGGTAATACAGGGGTGAGAACTCACCTCCTTTTTCACCATCATCACGACCTGTTCCCAGGTAGGCATATCCGGGCAAGGCTTTAAGCAAATCTTCATTCTGATGATATAGTGCTTCCTGTACTCCCATGATATCAGGCATTTCAGCCACCAGATATTCTTCCACTAAAGGCAAGCGGTTTGCCCAGTTGTTGGGGGCATCGTTGGGATTGTCGAAACGGATATTAAAGCTGATTACTTTGATCTCCTGTGCTGAGGCCTGGCCAAGGCAAAGCAATACTACAAGAGCCAGAAGGTATCTGATTGTTTTCATGATGTTGGTATTAGATTATACTTTTCAGTCCATACAAATATATCAAATATCTCGCAGATATTCTTGGTGGGGGACGGGGAGATAGGACAGGAAACTGACCTTGTCCTGCGTTTTCACCACCCCACCCCTTTCGGGGCACCCCTCCTGAGGAGGGGAATTAAGCTCTCCCAACGCTGATTTGTCAGCTATAGTTTAGGAGACCCCTTCTAATTATAGCAGAATGTCGGTACAGGAGTCACCCTTCCCTGCCTGTAGGCACCTGTAGGCAAGGGAAGGGGATGGGTCAAAAAGGGAAGGGGATAGGTCAAAAACAGACTGTGCCAATCACTCAGACGTTTCCATGTCCAAAGTCTCCAAGTCCACAAGTCCCCAAGTCTCCTAATCCCCAAGTCTCCAAGGCCCAATTTACCCATCACTAAAACATATTTTGTAACTTTGCCTTTCACAAAAACATCCACCTTTGTAACCTTTGAAACTATGGCAAAAAAAATCAGGGCAGGACTAATAGGCGGCGGTATTGGGGCCTTTATCGGATCCATCCATTACAGAGCTGCTATGATGGATGGATATTATGATTTGGTATGTGGGGCTTTCAGCAGCGATCCCCAAAAATCAAAACAATCGGCTGCTACCTATCATATAGAAGAAGACCGTGCCTATGGCTCATGGAAAGAAATGCTTGAAAAAGAGGCATCTTTACCCTTCGACCAGAAGATGGACGTTGTTATAATAACCACACCCAACCATTTGCACTTTCCACAGGCTACCATGGCTTTAAACATGGGATACCACGTGGTATGCGACAAACCGGTCACCATATCGCAGGAAGAAGCCCGCAAACTGGAAAGAAGAGTAAAAGAAACAGGATTAATCTTCGCTCTTACCCATACCTATACAGGTTATCCCCTGGTAATGGAGGCCAGAGAGCTTATTGCATCGGGCAAATTAGGCAAGTTGCGTAAACTGGTTGTTGAATATCCTCAGGGATGGTTATCAACCCCTCTGGAACAAGAAGGACAAAAGCAGGCTTCCTGGCGTGCCGATCCCAAACAAAACGGACCGGGAGGCTGTATGGGAGACATAGGTGTACATGCCGAAAATCTTGCTGAATATATTACCGGCCTTTCTATTGATGAACTGTGTGCCGATATTACTTCCTTTGTGCCGGGCCGGCAACTCGATGATGATGTTTCTGTTTTTCTGCGCTTCAAGGGAGGTGCGAAAGGTTTATTATATGCCAGTCAGATTTCTGCCGGTGAAGAAAATGATATCAACATAAGAGTATATGGCGAAAAGGGAGGACTGGAGTGGCACCAAACAGAACCCAATACATTGCTGCTGAAATTGCTCGGTCAGCCCGTGCAAATATTGCGCGCCGGAGCCAATTATGCTAATCTGGCCGAAAGTACCCGTTGGAACTGCCGCACGCCAGGCGGTCATCCCGAAGGATACATTGAAGCATTTGCCAATCTATACCGCAATGTTGCCTATGAGATCAATCACTTTAAAGATGCTAAAAATTATAAACCAGATTTCATTACATATCCCACCATTGCAGATGGTATCCGGGGAATGAGATTCATTGAAAAAGTAATTGAGTCAGCAGCCAGTGATCAGAAATGGATAAAATTCTAGATCACACCACAAAAAAAGCCTATCATGCAAAGCAGCCATGAGATAGTAGCATAGCCTTACTCTGTGCTGTAGTTTTCATTTTACCTTTTTACCCATACCTTTGCGTCTCCAAATTTAATCCACCATGGATCAAAAATCCTCTACTACAAAATCCGACATACCCTCTCTTGCATCAAAAGCAAAAAACAAAAAGCGCGACTTTAAGCTTACAGCTCAGAAATTGAAAACCCTAAAGTCGCAACAGCTTGATGAAATGGTAAACCGATTGCACGATAAGGCCTTTGAGCACATCAATTGCCTGGATTGCGCCAATTGTTGCAAAGGCCTGGGGCCAAGATTGATCAGAAAAGATATCGACAGGCTTGCAGCCCATCTTGGGTTTAAACCTTCGGTGTTTACCGAAACCTATCTTCGTATGGATGAAGACGGAGATTTTGTTTTCCAATCCATGCCCTGTCCATTTATTATGTCCGACAATTATTGCAAAGTATATGAATCCCGTCCACGAGCCTGCAGGGAATACCCACATACCGATCAGAAAAACATCCGCAAAATTTTATCTGTATGTATCCTGAACACAGAAACCTGTCCGGCGGTATACGAAATATTTGATCAGTTGTCAAAAAGTCAGGGGAAAAAATAATATGGTATGGATTACCCATTAATCTTCTGATAATTATCCTTACGGAAAAAAATCAAAAAGGCCAACAAAACCACTGCCGACATGATAGCCGTAATACCCCATATATAATTCCACTGGTAAACTGTGCCAACAGCTGTTTCTTCGGAGAAAAGGTTTATGATCCACCCACACACAAAATTTCCGGCCAGCAAACCCAATGCAAAGGTTACAAAAAACAACAGCCCCTGTGCCTGTGATCTAAGATGATCGGGGGCTTTTTTGTCGGTATAGATTTGTGCTCCCAAATGGTGATAGCCGAAAATGATGCCATGCACCCCCGCTCCTATCAATACAAGAGACAATGATGCTTCCTGACCTGCAAAATACAACGCTACATATCGAACTACCAAAGCAATCTGCCCAATAATCATGGTGTTGCGCAAGCCGATTTTTCGAATAAAAAACGGAACCGTTAATAAAATCGCCATTTCCAGAACCTGCCCCACACTCATGGTTACGGTAATAAGTTTATAACCACTGCTTGCCAGATACTCCGAAAAATAAGACCAATACATGGCGAATGGAAGCATGGATAAGAATAAGATCACCAGAAAAACAGCAAAATTGCGGTCGCGCAACATGCTGAAACTTCTGAAGCCCATGATATCTACAAAAGTTGTTTTATGTCCTTTGCCCCGTGGTGGCGTATCGGGAAGGCTTAAATTGACCAGGGCAGCCAGTATACTCAGGGAGGCTCCAACGAAAAAAGGAGCACTGGTTCCATCAAAATCCTTATTAAACCATCCCACACTAATCACACTAAATATACCTGCAAAAACCCAGCCTATGGTGCCAAAGACTCTTATGCGTGGAAAAAGATCTGAAGGCGCATTGCGCATAGCGATTGCGCTTACCAAAGCCCATGTAGGCATATAAAACAGCATGGCGATGAGCAAAAATACAAATAACCAGAAGGGTTGTGATGCGGCACCGGCAAATACAAGCATTATAGCCACCATGATATTGGAAACAGCCAAAACATGTTGCGCTTTGAAATACCGATCGGCCAACATACCTACCATGGGTGAAACAACCGAACCAAAGGCCATGGAGCTTACGATCAGGGCTGTTAAATTTCGGGATAACCCCATGCCGGCCAAATAGGCTGCCAGGGGAACCCACCAAACGGCAAACAAGAGATACTGGAAAAACATCATCGCATTCAGGCGTGCAAAAAGCGAAAAACTACCGGTCTTTGCCATAAGTGCGTTTATTTTGGCGGTTCAAATTTAAAAGAGAATAAATGTATGAATTATTGCATGGCTATGTATGATATGCGCCTTAAAAATTTTTTGTTCTGTATTGGCCAAGCCACTAGGGGTGTATTATTACTTTTTTTCTTACATTAAAACCTTTGCCTTCGATTACCAAAAAATAAACTCCCGGATTATAGCCATCAACTTTTATCTGGGTGTGAACTTTTCCTCTATCAGTCAGGTAAACTGTTGTTAATGTCTGACCCTGAATATTGTTGAATTTAATGGCGATTTCATTATGTACCTTCTCCAGCTCAATATTCAAGATAGAATTCGTTGGGTTGGGATAAATCAGCAGGTTTATATTCATCCATTCATTAATTATTGTAGCATCATCTTCAAAGCCTTCTCCCGTAAGTCTGGTGCTTATGCTATTTGTAGAGTCACTGCCATTCGCGTTTAAGTTGGCTGTAAATGCTCCTGCTGTTGTTGGACAGAATTGCACCGATATGATTTTTGTTTGATTAGCATTTAAAGAGAATGAGCCTCCGCCTGAAACAACTATAAAGTGAGAACTATGACCACCTGAAAGAGCTACCTCACCCGTTGCATTAACGCCGCCTTCGTTCTTAAGGATGAATGTTTTGCTGGTTGAACACTCTTCTAATGCTACGGAGCCATAGTTTTCACTTGAAGGGGATAAGGTTAGATTTGAACCATGGCCTTTGGGGATTATATCTTCAGAAAAACGAGGAACAATCTGAAGTGTTTGGAAATGTTGTCTAATTACTCCTACAAGACTTAAGGTTTCCTGAGGCACTTCCCTTCCTATATAATCAACATTATAAAAATCTGTACGTAAAACGAACTCGTTGACTCCATCTGTAATGGTATAGCTTGCACCACTTGAAAAAACAGATCCGCCGGATACATTTACAAAAACAATGTTCTCTAATTTGATTAATTTGGCTTGATCATCCGAAGACAAGGAAGCTATTGAAAGTACAGGAGGACTTAGCGGAATGTTATTCAGCGCTTCAGCTGTGTTCTCATTTGGCTTAAATTGCACCATGTTATTGTGGATGCTTATTGTACCTGTAATTCCCGTAATAACATCATAAAGTCGATACTCGGTTGTTATAACTCCTGGCTGGTCGTAAATCAAAATAGCTGCCGTTTCGTCCTGTATGAATTTACGGTTTCTGAAACCATCCTTTGCAACTAAAACCGCCTCACCTGAATAAAGATAAATTGTCTCACCTGCTTCTTTTTCTCTTAATTCCGCCAAGGTAGCAACTTCTACATATTCATTTTCGGTTAGCTCAAAGTTAGCAATGAGGGTTACATCCTCCGCAGGCATGGTAAAGGAAAAGCTAGCTGAATTAGCATTTGCTAAATGCTCAGTATCTCCTGTCCAATTTACAAATTCATAATCCTCATTTGCATCTGCTGATATTGAGATTGTTTCACCTTCAAGGTAAGAGCCTGTGCCGCTAACTACTCCCCCTTTTTCTGGTTCTGCATAAAGGGTTATTGAATAAGCATTTTTCTGGAAATTCGCGGTAAGGGTTATGTCGCTAGCTGGCATTGTTACGATCGCATCAGGAGCATCTGGGTTGTCAATGTGGTTGACATCCCCAGACCAACTGATAAAGCTATAACCTTGATTTGGTGTTGCTGTTACTGTTACTGACTCACCCAAGGCAAAGTTACCACCACCATTTGCTGTTCCACCTTCATAAGGATCGGTAATTAGGACTAGGTTGTACTGTTCTTCCTGCCCGGTATCACCACCATCAATTATTGTCCATCCAAATTCATCAATAATATGTTGGCGTCTGTCAGCCGGTAGCCCCAAGTCAAATTGGCTATTGCCTCCATGAAAGCCGATTTCTTCCTGTAAATCAAGATAAGACCAATTAATAAGAATATTGTTATAGTAAGTGGTTGAAAGCGCTGTGTTTTCTAAAAACGATTCAAAGTTGTGAACATTGGACACTTGCCAGTTACTAATGTCTTGATTAAACACAGAGTTGGCAAACATAGTTTGCATATCAGTAACTTTACTTACGTTCCATTTCCCTATGTCTTGATTAAACACAGAGCGGGAAAACATCGATTGCAGATTAGTCACATTACTCACATCCCAATTACTTATATCTTTATTAAACATAGAGTTATAAAACAACGCCGACATATCAGTCACATTGCTAACATCCCAACTGCCAATGTCTTTGTTGAACGCAGATGTCCCAAACATTCTTGTCATGAAAACAACATTGCCAACATCCCAAGAGCTAATATCTTGATTAAAAGGATTGTATATCCATATTAATGAGTCGTTAAAAGTAAAACTTCCGTTAAACATTTGAGCCATATTTTTAACATTGCTGACGTTCCAACTCCCAATGTCCTTGTTGAATTCAGAACCTTTAAACATACCGTTCATGCTAATTACATTACTTACATCCCAATTTCCAATGTTTTGGTTAAACTCAGAGAACTGAAACATACCTCTTGTCATGGGGATATTTTTTACGGACCCCATA
Source organism: Sphingobacteriia bacterium (assembly GCA_041642035.1). Classification (GTDB taxonomy): domain Bacteria; phylum Bacteroidota; class Bacteroidia; order Bacteroidales; family UBA7960; genus SKVR01. The sequence goes on along the minus strand of JBEPXC010000009.1, from coordinate 12,098 downwards.
TAGATGACATTGCTCACGTCCCATTTTCCAATGTCTTGATTAAACACAGAGTTGGCAAACATAGCTTGCATATCAGTAACTTTACTTACATCCCAATTTCCAATGTATTGATTGAATTCAGATTTGAAAAACATAGCTTGCATGTCAGTCACATTACTCACATCCCAATCTCCAATGTCATGGTTGAATTCGGAATTGCTAAACATCCTGTGCATACTAATAACCTTACTTACTTTCCACCTACTAATGTCTTGATTAAACGTAGAGTAGTAAAACATATCTTGCATATCAGTAACATTACTTACGTCCCAATTACCGATGTCTTGATTAAATATAGAGCCGTAAAACATGGCTTGCATATTAACCACATTACTCACATCCCAACTCCCTATATATTGATTGAATTCAGAAATGAAAAACATAGCTTGCATATTTGTCACATTACTCATGTCCCAATTACCAATATCTTGATTAAATACAGATCTGGCAAACATACTTCGCATATCAGTAACATGACCTGCTGTTTTATCAAAAAAATTCTCACAACTAAAGCTGGTTACTTTGGTGTTTTGAAACATCCGAAAAGCATTTGTTATACCCATAATTCCATCCGAAATAGGTGTTAAAATGTCATTGAGCATTTCAGCATAAGTACACTCGTCTCCAAAGACGTTAAAAGATATTCTACTTGCCTGGCCCTTTACCTTTATGGTCCACAGCCCAGCCTGGCCAAAATCGTATGTTGGAGTTGTGTCTCCATTGTAAGTGTTTCTATTACCATTGCCCCAATCAACGATAAGGTTCTGAGCGTCATTAACTCTGAACCTGTATTCGGTTTGTTCTGTTGTTGTCTCCACCACAAAATTAAATGTTTTCTCCTCCTCACTTACTGTGATATAATCAGTTTTTACCTCTGTGCCTTCCCCTCCTGAATTGCTTACCTCTAAAGAAACACTATAGATTCCAGTATTCTGGTAAATATGCGATGGGTTTTGCTGTGTTGAGGTATTCCCGTCGCCAAATTTCCAACTCCAGGAAGTAGGAGAATTAGTACTTTGATCAGTAAATTGTACTGCAAGGGGAACCACGCCAGAAGTGGGATTAGCTGTAAAGTTAGCGTTAGGTGAATCAACTTCTGTTCCTTGCTGTGTAACAGTAACCTCTCGTACAATACCCGATCCTGATACAGTAACCCTGGCACTTCTTGATGATGTTGATGTATTTGCGGAGCTGGCTGTAACAGTTACTGTTCGATTATTGCTTCCATTTTGGGGATTAAAAGTAAGCCATGATTGGTTGCTTTGCGCTGTCCAACTAATGTTTGATGTTACAATAAAAGACCCGCTTGACCCTGATTCTGCTCCAATGGGTACATTGTTGGTACTTACAGTTAAGGTCTCCGCCTGGCTAAATTGCGTGACAGAAATATCTCTTGCTATACCACCTCCGCTAACACGAACATTGCCGCTTCGATTATTAGTAGTCGGGTTTGTAACCGCAGAAATAGTAAACCTGCCATTGCCACTACCGCTGCTTTGAGAAGTGCTTAACCAACTGCTTCCTGATGTGACAGAAACTGACCAACTTACATTAGATGTAACAGTAACAGGTTCGCTATCTGCTGAGGGTGAAAAGTTTAAGTTAGTTATGTTGACGCTTAAACTTCCAATTCCTGTACCACTTACACCAATATTTCGTGTATTGGCTCCTGTTGATGTATGGATTATATTACCAGAATATGTCGTTGTATTGGTGGGCGAAAACCTCACCCAAATGGTTTTATTAGAAATAGAGCCATTTGAATGGGGTATATTCAATGAATTGGAATAACCTGAATGTTGAGACTCTGAAATTTTAAAGCCACTGGGAGCAGTAATGTTTACATTTGCTGTAAGATTACTTGCATTTAAGGTATAGCTTTTGGTAGAGATGGTATTGATGTTTATATTGCCAAAAGATAATGAGGCCTCACTAAGAGTTATTGATGGTGTTGGTATGGTATATGTAATAACTAATCTAGGTCTTTTGGCTTCATCTTGTTCACCTGCACCAAAGAATCCTCCTATAACACCACTTTCCTCGCCAAAATCTCTTATTCCAATCGAAAATAATTCGCTGTCAAGATTTTTGAAATCATTTATTGCACTGTTTAAGTTAATTTCAACGAGCTCTGGTTCCCACATATTTAACCAATAAAAGCCAGTTCGATACACTGATGCATTATCTAAATAATCATACCAGGTCTGGACATTATTATTGCTCTCAGAAATCCATCTCTGAATCAATGTGTTGGCATCAGAAGTCGAATTAGCTCTGTATAAAAATAATTTAATGCCACCAATGTCTATATTGTCGGGCAATAAATCTTTATGCCAATGAGCAATAGATCTATACGTTGGAGGCATCCAGCCAGACTCTTTGCCAATTTTCATTATTCCATCCTGGTTTTCTATCGAATAATTTCCTGCATGTGTTTTTTTTAGACATGTTGTAAAGCTAACCATCAACTCTGCCATTGCTTTAGAACTCTTCCCATCCGGAAGGGTATCAATAATTCGTATCTTTACACTTTCATTGGTATGATTTAAAGTAGATTCCTGCAAAAGATTTTCATTTAAGGAATGAAGCTTTTGGTTATTATGATTCTCTTGACCCTTAGCTAAGGTTGTTAATAAAGCAATCAAACTAAAGAATAAAAATAATGTAAAGATAAATAGTCGTTTCATATGTCATTATTTAAGCTTACGTTGCATCTATGATTGTATTAGAAGAATTATATTAAAAAATATATCAATCCTTAACAAGTAGTTGGTGTGCTGATTGCTCCAAAAATACTCTTTTCTAATAAAACAAAAGGCAAAAACTTACCTCAATGTACCAACCTTGGTAATTTCATAACTAAACATCCTCCTGAAAGGATAAAGCAAATCAACACCAAAAAAGGATGACTAATAAATCTGTTTTAATGGGTTGCTTCCATTAAAACTGAGACCTTTGACAATGAAAGTTTTAATAAGTCATCGCAATAGATGGTGAAACCCCGTAAGAGGTTGACAGATTCCTTTCATCAAAAAAAGTCAACTCATGTTGTCCATAATGCATGGGCAAGATCCAATGGATTAATTTTTGGTCAAAGTGCAGTTGATGAGAAATCCAACGAAGTAAAAGCCTTCCCAAGCTATTGAAAATACGTGATCTAGAAAAGGTTGAGGTTGAGAGTGCCCGTAGGGCGGATGGGTCAATTAAGCCATCACTCAACGATTAAACAATTCAACGAATAAACGATTTAACAATCCTCTTTTCCCATCACCATACCAAGTCCAAAGATAAACCGTATTTAAACCGTAAAAATACGGTTTAAATACGGTTTATCTCCGGACTTGGTGTAGAGTAGAATATACGTAGTTACCTGTCCGGGCCTGAGGTCCTGCAAGGCCTTAATAAAAAACCTCCCATAACACCAGGCTATGGGAGGTTTTAAATAGGTCTCGGGGTAAAATCAGGGTTTAAGATACGAAATCAGATTCTCTGACTGGAATGCTTCCAGGGCTCTTAGCACGGCATGATCGTCTTTGTTAATGACCGGGAAAAAGGCCTCATTGCCAAAAACATTACGCCCTATATATGCTTTTAATTGAGATTGTATGACCTGCCTGGCAGCCAGGTACTCTGATTCATTATAGTTCACATCATTTTCTTCACCAAAAGCAATCAGGTCTCTCAAAACAGCATTATCGATCTGATAATCTGATACATATTCAGCAGCATCTTTATATTTCTTGAGTTCATCCCGGTGAATATCAGCATAATCGAAAGCGAAACGATAGATTAAACCCATATTGGCAAGTTTAATAAAATAGGGTGTTCTTTCTTCGGTATCAATAGGTACAAAGATATCGGGAGTTATACCACCGCCACCGTAAACTACCCTGCCTGAAGTTGTTTCGTAGCGAAGAGAATCTATATTCTTGATGCTGTCGGAGTGCTCCAGCTCGCCATCGAGCATACGTTGCATAAAGTCAGCATAGTATTCTTCCGAGCCGTTGTCGTAAGGTTTTTGTATACTACGTCCCGAGGGAGTGTAGTATCTTGCCACGGTAAGCCGTAGGGCAGAACCATCGCCCAGCTGCATTTGTTCCTGCACCAGCCCTTTACCGAAGGAACGGCGCCCAATAATAAGTCCACGATCGTGATCCTGAACAGCGCCTGCCACAATTTCGCTGGCCGATGCCGACCACTCATCAATGAGGATGGCCAGGGGCTGAGATTCAAAGCTACCATTACGGCGGGCGTAGGCATGTGTTTTGGGTCGGTTTTCGCCTTCGGTATAAACAATCAGGCTCTCGGGTTTCAATAACTCATCCGACAACTGTATGGAGGCTTCAAGAAAACCACCGCCATTACCTCTTAAATCGAGAATCATTTGTTCCATGCCCTCTCTCTTAAGTCTTTCCATGGCCTGTAGAAACTCCTGATGTGTCGTAGCTGAGAATTGCCCCAGCTTAATGTATCCGGTTGTACTATCAATCATATAGGCTATATCAAGACTATAGGAAGGTATTTTATCGCGGGTAATGGTAAACTCCAACAAATCATCAATGCCTCTACGCTGGACAAGTATATTTACTTTGGTGCCCTTAGGACCCTTTAGACGCTTTACCACGTTGCGGGTATTCATTTCCATCCCCGCTATGGTATCACCTTCCACAATAATAATTCTGTCTCCTGCTCTTAATCCCACGGTTTCACTTGGCCCACCGGGTATAGGATTTATCACCACAACGGTGTCGGTAATCATGTTGAATTCAATACCTATACCATCAAAGCTGCCCATTAAAGGGTCGTTCATTTCGCGAAAAGCAGAGGCAGGAATATAAGAAGAATGGGGGTCGAGATTTTCAAGCAGATTTACAATAACCTCATCGGTAAGTTCTTCGCGATTAAGGCTATCCACATACGACTCCATGATAAAATTGACGATATCTCCCACTTTATCGTACCTATCGAAACCAATACTCAGGAATCTTTTTTCCTCAGGATCAGAAGATGTCTTTCCCACATTAAGGTACAACCCCAGGAGTACTCCTGAGGCCAAAATGATGGCCATTATAAAGGGCATGAAAATTTTAAATGTTTTGTTGTTCATAGTATCAGTTCTTGGTTCGGTGTTTTAAAAAAGCAACGATAAACAGGACGTATTGTTCTATCATACAGCTACAAAAGTATAATTCGATGAAAGAAATTGAGATTACAGGCATAGTAAACCATGCTACCTATAGGAAAATCATTGCGAATTTACATAGAATAAAAGGGTTTTGGTGTTATTTTTTATTAAATGAAAGCAGCAAAAATATTGGATTCCAAGGTTTTCAAATGGTTTCCTCTAAATACAAATGATCAATTCTTTATCTTTTTTTATATACAAGAGACCATTCAAAAAACATACCAATAATGGCTTATGATTATGCGGGTCGGATAATTCTAAAACCAATTAAGATATTGTTTGTCTGAATTTAACCTTTTATTGGTAGAAATGTTCTTTAAAGCCAAAATTCCCAAAAAGGTTATCAAAAGATCTGGATTGTCGTAATAGATATATATATTTGCTTGAAACTAAAACTGATTGTTATGTCAAAGAGAGAGTCGATAAGCCGTTGCAACCTAATAATCAAGTTGCTTAAGAAAAAATCCTGCACATTTGAAGAAATCTCATCCTATCTGAAACAGGAATCCGAACTCCAGTCGTATAATTTCAATGTATCCAAAAGAACATTTCAGCGTGACCTGGCCGATATTCGCAGCATATACAATATTGACATCCAATTTGACTTTGAGAAAAAGGTATACTATATGGACTTTGACCAGAGTCCTGAATTTAATGAGCGTTTATTCGAATCTTTCGATATTTTCAATGCACTTAACAGAAGTGATAGCCTTTCGGACTTAATTCATCTGGAAAAACGACGTCCGCAAGGAACAGAAAACCTTTACGGCTTACTCCATGCCATACGAAATCGATTACAGATAAGCTTTATCCACCTTAAATTTTGGGACGACACACCCACTGTGCGTGAAGTAAACCCCTATGCCCTGAAAGAATTTAGAAACAGATGGTATTTGATGGGCTTAGACAAGAGTGATAACAGGATAAAAAGCTTTGCCCTGGACAGGTTGTATGATCTGAGCATTAACCCAAAACAAAAATTTGGCAAGCCTTCCGACTTTGACATGCACAAGCATTTTAAATACTGTTTTGGCATTATCAGCCCCAACAACAACACGCCCTGCCAGATCGTACTCTCTTTTACACCCTTGCAGGGCAAATACATTAAATCGCTTCCGTTGCATGAATCTCAGGAAATCCTTCTGGACAACGAAACAGAACTGAAGATCAGACTAACTCTTTTTATCACGCATGACCTTTTGATGGAAATACTGTCTTTCGGCGATAGTGTAAAAGTTTTAGAACCATCCCATCTGGTAGAAGAGATTCTTAGCACCTATAAAAGTGCTTTGAGGCAATACAAAATAAAAAAACCTTCAGGAGTTGAGGCCTGAAGGTCGGGTGTTTTGATGTGATTGATTGGTTGATTAAAGGGGTGTTTTGATAAAATTAGATGATTAAGGGTATTGTTGTGTTGTGAAGACAGCTCAGCAGTTCTGCTGCATTATAAATATTTTAGTTCTTTCAGAGAGTCATGAATCATAACAAATGTGCGCTCAATATCATTGTCCAGACCAACGGAAAAGCGTACCAATCCTTCAGACAACCCCATCTTGCGTTGCACTTCCTCGGGAACTTCGCTGGAAGTACTTTTTCCTGAGTTGCTGAATAAGGTTTTGAAATACCCAAGGCTGACAGCCAGGTAACCCACGCCTTTATCCTGCATTTTTTCCATCAGGTTGCTGGCTCTTTCAGCCGTTTCCATATCAATAGCAATCATGCCGCCAAATCCAAAATCAGGATGCATCATTTTTTTGAACAATTCATGCTGGGGATGTTCAGGCATTCCGGGATAATTAAACTTTAGGCCAATTTCTTTAAATTTCTTTGCCAGGTACATCGCGTTATGACTGTGTTGCTTCATGCGGATGTGCAAGGTATGAAGGTTTTTATGTATGCTTGATGAACGTAAAGGATCCAGCACGGGACCCAGCAGCATAGCCGTTCCGGAGTTTACATCGGCCAGGTCGTTGATAAATTTCTCGTCGGCACAAATGGCACCTGCCACGCAGTCGTTTTTACCATTAATAAATTTGGTCATGCTGTATACTACGATGTGTGCACCAAGCTTGGCAGGCGCAAAGATCATGGGAGTGAAGGTATTGTCAACCAAAAGCTTGATACCATGATCATCGGCCATTTTAGCCAACGCCTCAATATCACATATCTGCAACAAGGGGTTGGTCATGGTTTCGGTATAGATAAGCTTCGTGTTTGGACGTATGGCATCTTTTACGGCCTGCAGATCGGTAGGATCAACAAAAGTAACCTCCATCTGGAACTTCTTAAGATAGTTGGCCAGGAAAGCAAAGGTGCCTCCATAAGTAGTCACCGAAGAAACAATATGTGATCCGCAATCGCATAGTTGAAGGATGGCAGAGGTAATAGCAGACATACCTGAAGAAGTAACCCATGCACTTTCGGTGCCTTCCATTGCTGCCAGGGCTTCGGCCAAATAACGATTGGAAGGATTCCAGTGGCGTGAATACAGAAAGCATCCCTCCTGTTCACCATGGAAAGTATCCAACATAGTATTAGCTTTTAAAAAGGTATAGGTAGCAGAATCGGTTATAGAGGGATTAACATCGCCAAATTCACCAAACTGGAGTAAATCCTGTATTTTTGATGCCGGGTCAAATTTCATGATATAGTATTTTAAAGGGTGATTGATAAAAGTCATCTAACAGCACGACAAAAATAATAATTTTGCAACATAAACAAGCATATTTATGAAAATAAATACTAATGTTCTTCCATTTGCTTACACATTAACAGTTTTTATTTTACTTTTGCATAATATTATCACTTAATACATCGCAAAATGAACGGCAGCTTTCAAATTGATAAGACAGATCAAAAAATCCTGGAGATTTTAACACAAAATGCCCGTATGCCCTTTCTTGAGGTAGCAAGGGTATGTGGCATAAGTGGCGCAGCTGTGCACCAAAGAGTGCAAAAACTAATGGAGGCAAGGGTTTTTAAAGGATCACAGTTTAATCTTAACCCAAAAGGACTGGGATACCAGACCTGCGCTTATATCGGCATTCAGGTAAACCTTAATGCCAATTCTACCCATCAGGAAGTTTTTCAGAAAATCCTGGAGATCCCTGAAATAGTAGAATGCCATCATATATCGGGGAAGTATTCACTCTTTGTGAAAGTCTATACCAAAAATAATGAACACCTCAAAAAGGTTATCGTTGAGCACATCCAGTCGATTGTAGAAGTAACCAGTACGGAAACATTTATTTCACTCGAAGAAGGGTTTACCCGAAATCTGCCGGTTAATGAAGGGAATATAGACAATTATTAGATGACCTGGTTTTTTTCCCCTGGCCTGTCCCGATATTTGTGGAATTTCAGTATGACTTTCACCTCCTCTTCCTTCCAGCTTCCAGCTCTCTTAAACGAATAAACAATTCAACAATTCAACAATCAAGCAATTTATCCAGACGTTCCCATGTCCTCCGGACGATGGAAAGTCTTCTGGTCTCTTCCTTCCAGCTTCCAGCTTCGAGCTTCCAGCTGTTTCACCTTTCAGCTTTCATCGCTTCTTCTCCTCAGCTTCCAGCCGTTGTTACATAAGTGGTTTAAATTCTCAGCTTTTGTTTTTTCCGGTAAGTTAACGTTCTCCATAACCATTCCATAGGCCCGAAGCGATAGTGCTGAAGCCAGTAATGACTCCAGACAACCTGGATCGCATAAATACCAAAGGCCAGTAACATTCCTTGCCATACATTCACCTGCCCATAAAGGCCAAGGCCATAAGAAAAGAAAATAGTCGTAGCAATCAGCGATTGGGTTAAATAGTTGGTCAACGCCATCCTGCCCGTTTTTGCAATTGCCATTGTAAGGTTTTTAAAATACCCCTTGTCATAGATATGGGCAACCACAGCTATATACACAAAAGTCATGGCAGGACCTCCAAATCCATGAGCGGCCAGGGTCAGCACCATCATCCAGGACATATCAATAAATGAGCTTTGGGCGGCATAGGTAGCATAAATCCAATTCCCTGCCAACGCCAGAGGAAGACTATAAAGAAAAAGTTTGCGAAAAAAGGCTCTATTGGCTTCTAGGTTTTCAAATACTTTTTTGCGCGCCAGCACTACCCCGATTAAAAACATGGCAAGCACATTGGGAAAGAAAAAGAATATACCACCCAGTATATTTCTATACTCTTCAAGGCGCATGGCTACAATCTCCAGGAAACTCCCCGAAGAATAAACAATCAGGGCCCGCTCAAGCAATTCAGACATTCTAACGTTGGCCTCTACAAATGAAGCATCCATTTCGGCTGCAGCTTCCGGTACCATAGAAGCCATCTTTATCAACAAAACAAAAAGGGTTGACAGGGCTATCGGTATCAGTAAAATACTGATGGCCCAGATGACAAGTGATTTATTGGATTTCTTACGAAACAAAATCAGCAAAAACCCGAACAGGGCATAGAAAACAAGAATATCTCCATACCATAAGAGCACTACATGCAGAATCCCAAAGGCCAACAACCACCATAACCTTCTTTTGAACAGTGGCAATACCGCATTCTCGTCTGCCTTCTTCAGGAAGAAATAAAATCCTATCCCAAAAAGCATGGAAAAAAGGGTGTAAAACTTCCCTGTAAAGAAAAATTTAATAACCCACATGGCCGTTTTATTGGCAGGGTCGGTCCAGAGAGAAAATTGCCCAATTTCAGTAACAAAAGGAGCATTCATAATGGGTATGTTGACCACAAGGATGCCCAACAGAGCAATGCCACGGAGCAAATCAATGATTTCGACCCTTTCGTTGGTAATGGTAGGATGATACGTTTTTGTCATCGATCAATGGATTTAGTTAGAGTTATAACCACCTCAATCAGCAAACACACAACAGAAAATTGTTGCTTTATTTCTTATTATGTCGGGATTTGCAGCAATTAATTACACCCTAAAATTAAAATCAATTTGCAGAGCTATTAATATCAGTGCAAGAAAAACTATAGTCCATTAGGGGGCTCAGCGGTCCAGGCCAAATTTCTGCTGCAACCATTTTAATCCACTATTACCTTTATTGTTTCTCCAGCTATGCTGCGGAAAAGATACAATCCGGGGCCTATTCCCCAAGTAGAAATCGTTCTACTGTCATGGATTACGGCCATAACCCGTCCCTGCATGTCGAGCAACTGTCCCGAGGTTGATTTATTGAAATAAAACCTGCCATTTTTAGACGGATTCGGGAAGGCCCTAAGAGGTTCGTCGGCATCGACAAAATCAACCGAGGTGGGGACACTAAAAACGATCTTGTTGAGAGCGAGCTTATCTCTGGCCCCACTTAATGCATCGAGTTGATTACCGGTAAAATAATACAACCACCTTAGTTGCACGTATGGCTTATTAACTGCATCATCAGGTAAAGCCATAAGATAAAAGGTTTGAGAATCAAAAGAATTACGAACATATTCTACAGGGTTTCCGTCCCCATCCATCCAGCTTTTCCAATCACTGGCAATATTGGTTCTGTATTGCAGCCGGATATTGTAGGCCAGCGAATGGGTCTGAATGGTAGAGGCTTTCCATGAAAAAACCATATCTTGTATATTGCGCGCATCTATGGCAAGCAAAGCAGCACCCAAATCCCGGCCCCGACCGGTATTGATAAAGGATATGCCATTATCGTTCAACCCATTTATTCTTGTTCGGCTTTGATTGCGATAGGGGAATCCAATATTATGCTGATCGGTGATGCTATATTCTGATGCCGGTATTGAATAGGCATTCATAAAGGAAGTGGCTGGCTGAGGATCATCTTCCTGACTTTGCAAAAAAATCATATGTTCAGGAAAACTTCCTTCGGGTTCATCCGGGCTCCACTGATCGAAAACAAAGGATTCCTCTGATAATGGGGCAGCCTCGGGATAAACCAACAGGTAAAATGATCTCTCGATGGCAGGATTGATACCATCATTAACGGTTAGTTGCACATTACAGCCTCCTCTTTTTAATGGAGAAATCGTAAGCTGGTTGTTAACTATTTCAACAGTTGCCATATCGGGCCGTGGATTATCAATACTATATTGAAGTTGGTGCCCATCGGGATGATGGAAATATTTTTTTAATTCAAGAGATAAAGGCACCTGATTTTCAATAAGCTCTATATATTCGCTAAGTTGTTCTACCATAACAGGCGGCCTTGTAACACCGGGCATGGCTTCACCGTCAAGACTTACATTATCCAAACGATTATTCCCGATCAAGCCACCTAGGTCATTGGGATCAAAGCCAATAATAATTTTCACAGCAAATAAGGGGTTATCATCGACATCAGGAATACCTTTAAAATCCACCGCATAAACCTGAGGTTTGTCAAGCATTCTCAGGGTATCCAGGGGGATAAATGTCTCGGCATCTGTAGTATAGCTAACAAAATGTCTGTTGGCACCGAAACCTGATCTTCTTGCTTCATAGGTAAAAATGAGATTTTGATAGCCTTTTGAAGGAAGATAAAAAACCATCTGGGCTCCTACGGGGAAATTAACTCTTAAATGGCTTTTTGCTAAATCATTATTTCTGCTGTTCATCCCGCTGAAATCTGCTCCCGTATCTGCAAGCGTTTCTGTTTCCAGACTTGCATCTATGGATAAGTTTGCTGAAGATATAGAGTAAGCAGGTAACCTAAGAGACTCATCATTAAAGTTCCAGTAATGCATCATGGTATAGGGCTCTCCCAGCTGTTGGTCCATCCACGCAATACGTTGTCTTACCCAATCCGACATCCAGTTGATTTCCTCATCAAAGGATTGTGCTATAAACCAATTGGGCCAGATATAGGTGCCAAGAATATTCCATTTCTCAAAATTGCGTTGCTGGGCTTCATTGAGTAGGCTATAATA
>JBEPXC010000008.1:0-35730 GCA_041642035.1 Sphingobacteriia bacterium | reverse complement strand
AAATATACCTGATGGGCGATTTTACCCATTGGCAGCTTAAAGAAGAATTTGCTTTTACTTCAATGGATAATGGAAACTGGAGCCTTGAATTAGCTCCCGATACCATAGCTCATGGAGATTTATATAAATTGCATATTTGCTGGCACAATGGCAGTGCCGACCGCATTCCTGCATGGGCCAGACGTGTGGTACAGGATAGCACTACTCATGTTTTTAATGCGCAGGTATGGTATCCACCTAAGTCTTACGAATGGAAAAATCCCGTGCCGGACAAAAACGATGACTTTGTGCCTTTTATTTATGAAGCACATGTTGGGATGGCCACTGAGGATTATGGAGTGGGCTCTTATGAGGATTTCAGAAAAAGTATACTGCCTGAAATTAAAAAATCAGGTTATAATACCATACAGCTCATGGCCATACAGGAGCATCCGTACTATGGATCTTTTGGTTATCATGTCAGTAGCTTTTTTGCCGCATCCTCACGCTTTGGAACACCAGACGAGCTAAAGGCACTGGTGGATGATGCCCATGGCATGGGTATTTTTGTAATTATGGACATTGTGCACTCTCACGCCGTGAAAAACGAAGTAGAAGGCATAAGTCGCTACGATGGAAGCATGTATCAATTCTTTCATGAAGGTTCCAGAGGAATGCACCCGGCCTGGGACAGCAGATGCTTTGATTACGGAAAGGAAGAAGTGATGCACTTTTTACTTTCCAATTGTAAGTTCTGGATCGACGAATATCGTTTTGATGGATATCGTTTTGACGGGGTTACCAGTATGTTATTTAAAGATCACGGACTGGGAAGTTCCTTTACTTCTTATAACCAATATTACGATGGCAACCAGGATGATGATGCCATTGTATATCTCAAGCTGGCCAATAAGCTTATTCATCAGATTGCTCCTCATGGCATAACAATTGCCGAAGAGATGAGCGGAATGCCTGGTCTGGCTACGCCTCAGACTAAGGGCGGATATGGTTTCGATTACCGGCTTGCCATGGGAATACCTGACTTTTGGATTAAAACCATTAAAGAGCAAAAAGTAGAAAATTGGAATGTTGGTGATCTGTACTATAATCTTGCCAATAAAAGAGCCGATGAAAAGGCCATTCATTATGCGGAATCTCATGATCAGGCATTGGTGGGCGATAAAACCATTATTTTCTGGCTTATGGATAAAGAAATGTATCATAATATGCATAAGAGTCATCAAAGTCTTGTCGTTGAAAATGGAATGGCCTTACATAAAATGATACGTCTTATTACACTTGCAACCGCAGGAAATGGATATCTCAATTTTATGGGTAATGAATTTGGGCACCCTGAATGGATCGATTTCCCCGGAATTCACAACAATTGGTCATATCATTACGCCCGCCGACAGTGGAGTCTGGCGCGTAATGAAGATCTCCGGTATAAGTTTCTTAAAGATTTTGATAAGGAAATGATTTCATTGTTTAGGCAAAAAAAGATAATCACCAAAAATCTGGCTTATCCTCGCCTACAGAATAACAGCGATCAGGTCATTGTATTTGAAAGAGGAGAATTCATGTTTGTATTTAACTTCAGTCCTTTCCGTTCCTTTACCGATTATTCCTTTGAGGCACCCCGTGGGGATTATCGCTTAGTGTTGGATACTGATGCCCCCGCCTTTGGTGGACATGAACGCCAGAATGCAGAGACCATGCATCACAGCTTTATTGATGGACAGGAAAGGCAGGTGCTTAGCCTTTACATTCCTTCATTAACAGGTTTCGTGCTCGAAAAAATTAAATAATTGTGTTCCCGGAAGGTACAAAGCTTAAAATTGATTAAATTTGAATATTATTCACCTAGCCAAAAAGCACTAAAAAAATCACAATGGTAAAAAAATTCACAGTTATTGTTTTTGCAGGATTATTGATATATTCTTGTGGGCAAGTTAAAGAACAACAGGGCGATAGCAAAACCCTGAGTACAATATCAGAACTTGTATCAGAACCCTTAAGCCAGGAAGGTAATGAAGTTAGCTTCGAAGGTGTGATTACACATATTTGCAAGCACAGTGGCGATAAGATGCGCATTAATCAGGTAGATGATGCTGATTACAGTATTTTGGTCATGCTAAATGACTTAAAGCCTGAGTTTAATGCAGAATTTGAGGGAAGGCAAGTAAGAGTTACAGGCATAATGAAAACTCAGGTGCGCAATATGGATGAACTGGAAGCCACTCATGAACATGAACATGCTGAGGGTGAAAGCCATGAATGCTCTTCAACCGAAGAAGCCGTTAAAGCAATGCAGGAAAAAGGAATATCTCCTGACATTATTGCATTCCTAGAACTAAAGAGTTTTGAATTTATTGAAGTTACTGAAGAAGAAAATGTGGTTGACGTTGCTGAAATACCAGTGAACTAATTTCCGCTTTCTATTCTTTAATGCTAAACAAATGGGGTATTTCTTGAAAGAGGAATATCCTTTTTGTTTGTTTGATCAACCAATCATTTCTTGCCAATAATAAGGTATATGAATAAGAAAACGAGAGATAAACTTCTGCAATGTTTTAAACATCCCCTACCGGGACTTTCATCTCATCTGGAAATGGCACCCCTATACCGCAGGGAAGAAATGAAACCCTTTGCAGAATACCCCAATGCGTTTAAAAGCAGTGTGCTGATTCTTTTTTATGAAAAGAACCATGAGGTCTATCTGGTGTTTATCAGAAGGCCAACCTACGATGGTGTACACAGTGGACAAATAGCCTTTCCGGGAGGCAAATGGGAAGTAACAGATAAATCATTATATTATACGGCATTACGTGAAGCCCGCGAAGAAATTGGTATTGAATTACAAGAGGTAAACCTTTGTGGCAAACTGACCGACTTGTATATTCCACCAAGTAATTTCATGGTAAGTCCTTTTGTGGGTATTTATAATAAAAAAGCACATTTTATACCCGATCCTCTGGAGGTAAAGGAAATATTAGAAATACCCTTTTCTTTCTTTATAGATGTTAATCCGGTAAGAAACATTACGCTGGAGTTAACCTCTGATTTAAAAATAGAAACACCTTGCTTTGATTTTCATGGGAATATAATTTGGGGGGCCACAGCAATGATTATGAATGAACTGATAATACTGTGGAAAACTACGGTATAATACAGGTAATATGTAGGGGCAAGGGTTTGTCAATTAGAATTAATTTTGAAATGTTGTTTAATATAGTTAATTAAAAGCTGTAATAATAAAAAAAACGGTCTTAAATTATAAAAGCTTCGACTATTCGAACGCAGGATATTTCAAATACAAACCCTTAAATAATTTCTTATGAAAAAAATTTATAAATTAATCTTTCCCCTGGCTATAGTTATGCTGTGCACAAATATGTTACAGGCACAGACTGATGTTAGGATGCAATCTGTTTTTATTTACAATTTCACCCGACTCATTGCCTGGCCTGCTGATTATCAAAGTGGAGATTTTGTTATAGCCGTTTATGGAAATTCTTCCATGTTGGACGAGATTGAGGAAATGGCAAAAAGTAAAAAAGCCGGCAACCAAAATATCATTGCTAAATCAGTCAGTTCGACCGATCAGTTAACTAAGTGTCACATTATATATATACCTTCAAACCAAAGCAGGAAAATAGCCGAAGTGGCTGATGCACTAAAGGCAAAAAACATCAGTGCACTTATTGTTTCTGATACACGTAATGCCATAAGCAATGGTGCTGTTATTAACTTTACCGTTGTTGATAATCGTCAGCGTTTCGAGCTAAGCCAGGAAAATGCCGCTAAAATGGGCCTTAACCCCGGTGGAGAAATTTCACGCCTTGCGATTCTTGCCGATTAATTGTATTCAAATACTTTCAGCTGTTTTTGAGGTTAATATTTTTCAGATACGTGAAACAAATTTTTGTACTTTTAGCCTGTAAAACAAACTGTAAAGTATAAATCAAAAATAATATTCAAATGAGGTTAACCATAGGGCGGAAACTTAGCATTGGTTTCACTATTCTGCTGCTATTCTTTTTAATAAGCATTGCTGCCATTTATCAAACCCTTAACAGGGTTCAAAATGTAAACGATCGCAACAGCGAAGTTTACGTTCCTTCCATGAATCTGATGATGGAGCTCAAAAATCAGATCGTTGAATCAGAAAAACTTATCGGCAGCTGGATCTTTATTCAAAGTATTGATGATACCCAGGACAAAAACCGTCTTAGAGAACTTCTCAGCACGGACTACCCCCAGCTCAAGCAACAGCTCCTTGCCATTTCTGAGCAATGGAACGAGGAACAAACACAACAGCTTAATGATATGCTGCGTCAGGTAGAAGAACTCTTTGTTACTTACGATTATGTAATGGAGAGTTTATCCGATTTTATGGATTACGATGATGTGATGGTAATCTTTGAAATACGACCCATGATGGAAGATGGGGGTACCATCTCTCAAAGTACGAATACCATTCTGGAAAATCTGGATCAACTCCTGGAGGTACAACAGCAGATCGTGGAATCAGGGCAAATTGATATGGCTGAAACCCTTGACAATTTCAAACAATTCAGCTTCTTATTAGGTATATTAATCGTTTTAGGGGGTATTGTTATTGCCTCTATTTTTGTACGAATGATTACCAAGCCTGTAGTTTACCTTCGAAATATTATTAAAATGATGGGCGAAGGCAAACTGCCGGATCATACCCTTAAAGCTCGTGAAGATGAAATTGGAGACATGAGCAAAGCACTGAATTTCCTTCTGGAGGGATTGAAAGAGAAGGTTACTTTTGCAACAGAAATTGGACATGGTAATTTCATACATGAATTTAAGCCCCTGAGTGAAGAAGATACCTTGGGAATCTCTCTGTTGGAAATGCGCGAAAGTCTTAAGAAAGCCAACGACGAAGAAGAAAAACGTAAAGTTGATGATGCCAAAAGAAATTGGGCTACCCAGGGTGTAGCCAAATTTGCAGAGCTTCTCCGACAAAACAATGACAATTTACATGAGCTATCGTTCAATATTATAAAGAATCTGGTGGGTTATCTGGAAGCAAACCAGGGGGGGGTATTTATTCTTAATGAAGACTCTACAGAAGAAGTTTCAGTTGAACTCTATGCCTGCTATGCCTACGAAAGGCGAAAGTTTCTAAAAAAGAATATCAGTAAAGGCGAAGGACTGGTAGGTACTTGCCTGCAGGAAGGTGAAAGCATATTCCTTACCGACATTCCCAACAGCTATATTAATATTACCTCAGGATTGGGTGAATCCAATCCCAGATGTATACTCATCGTACCTTTAAAACTTAATGATGAGATCTTTGGTGTGATAGAAATCGCTTCCTTTAAGGTATTGGAACCTCATCAGATTGAATTTGTTGAAAAAGTAGCAGAATCTATTGCTTCTACCATTTCTACCGTGAAAATAAATATACGGACCACCGAATTGTTGCACCAATCACAGGAGCAAAGTGAGGAAATGAGGGCACAGGAAGAGGAAATGCGCCAGAATATGGAAGAGATGCATGCTACTCAGGAAGAAATGGAGCGTAAAGAAACAGAAAGCTTGGGGTTTTATGATATCATAAATACCACAGTACCGTTTCTTGAATTAACCATGGATTGTACTATCAAAAGGATAAATCATGTTTTTGCCGATATTCTTGGCTATACAGAACATGAAATAAACTCCTTTGATTTCTATAAAATATTTGATAAGGCATCCTTAGAAAGCCAGGGTATGGCCAATGCTGTAGATACCCTTTCCAATGGCACCAGTCTGGCAGGTGAATTTAAGGTATTAAAGCGGGATAATACTACTCTGACTGTAAACGGGGTGTTTAAGCACATCGTAAACAAGTATGGTTCGCCAATAAAAATATTGTTTGTAATACAAAAAGGGGCTGCCTAGTAAAAAAAAACCGGAATATTCCGGTTTTTTTTACAGTATCACCAATCTTTTTATACACCTGTGAGTTTACCTTTAGTACCGATTAGTATTATTTCTCTCCTTTATTTAATAAGTATGAAAAAATTACATGTCGTCAACATCATAATGTTAATATTATTCCTTACCCTATCGTGCAAAAGGCAGGAAGGTCCTGAAACCGTTACCCGGAAATTTGCCAACCATTTATTGCTGGGAGAATATGAACAGGCAAAGCAGTATGGAACCTCTTCTACCATTCAGATGATTGAAATGATGGAATCTCTTGCATCCGTTGGGATATATGAACCCGAGGACGAAGAAGTACAAACTATTACCGATGCAAATATAGAATGTCAGATCAATGAAAATAGTGCTGTTTGTACATATATTGAGTATGGAGAACCCATTGCGGTAAATCTGATAAAGGTTGATAAGAAATGGTTTGTAGACTTCCCTCTGGAGGATTTTCTGGAGGATGAGGAATGGTATGAAGAAGACGAAGATAATTGGGAGTTTGACGGAGAAAAAATTATTTCTAATTAGATCATTGGCTGTTATTTAAGGCCATTTTGTAAACATTCAGACACCTTTCTCTGGCGAATTTGTGTTCAACAATAGGGGCCAGGTATTCCTGTGGCGTAAATCCTTTTAACCATTGTTTGATATAGCTGGCTTTAGGATCAAACTTTCGTTGCTGTTCTGTGGGATTGAATATCCTGAAATAGGGTGCTGCATCACATCCACTCCCTGCACTCCATTGCCAGCCTCCGTTGTTATTCGATAATTCATAATCCAACAAAAGTTCTGCAAACCATGCTTCTCCCCAACGCCAGTCGATGAGCAAATGTTTGGTTAAAAAGCTGGCCGTGATCATGCGCACTCTGTTATGAATATAACCTGTTTGAAGAAGCTCATGCATACCCGCATCCACTATAGGATAACCGGTCCTTCCTGCTTTCCATAACTCAAATTCTTCTTCATTGTTTCGCCAGGGGATATGATCATAATTAGGTTTAAATGATTTGCTTACTACATGTGGATAATTCCACAAAATCATGGCATAAAACTCTCTCCACAATAGTTCATTAAAAAAAACCGAGTTGTGCCTGTAAGCATATTTAGACAACTGTCGCAGGCTAACGGTCCCAAAGCGAAGATGGACGCCCAGACGCGTGGTGCCTTCACGACCAGGATAATCTCGTGTTTGATGGTAATTATCTATGATCGCTTCCTTATGTTGTGCAGAAGGAAAAGAAATGCCGGTGGTTTTAAACCCCAGTTCGGCAAGTGTGGGTGGCTTTTTATTTTTCACCTTGCCCAGATTTTGTATAAAGTGCTCCGAAGGGTATTCGGCAAAATGCTCATCGGTAAGAACTTCCATGCATTTTTTGCTGAAAGGGGTAAAAACATGGTAGGGGGTATGATCATTTTTCACCACTTCCGTCTTATCAAAAAGAAGATGGTCAAGAAAGCTGTGAAATTTTATTTGTTTTTGTCTTAGAAAATCAACGATCTCCTCGTCCCGTTTTATTCCATAGGGCTCATGGTCTTTGTTGGTATAAACAGCCTTTATGGAATACTCTGAAGTAAGCTTTTTAAAGATGGTCAAAGGATTCCCTTTCTGTATCCATAATGATTTATGTTTTTGGTTTAACTCCCTTTGTATCTCATTAATGCTTTTGAGAATAAACTCTATCCGGGCATCTTTGGGGCTAAGGTTTTGGGTGATATTATTGTCAAAGATGAATAAGGGCAGTACATTATGATTTTCCTTCAGGGCAAAATACAGGCCCTTGTTATCATAAAGCCGCAGGTCGCGGCGAAACCAAAATATCGTGTATTCCTTCTCTTCTGTTTCTTTTACCATCCCAAGAATATGTTTGTATACATTTCGTAGCAGATTGCTAACGGTTACTTTTTCTGTAAAGCTTTGGTAAAGATAATTTCAAAAAGTAAAATTCAGTGTTCTATCGTGTTTATTTTTCAATATATTTGCATTCTGTATTAATTGTTCATAAATAAAAGAAAAATGAAAAGATTTACAATTGCACTGATGACTGGTCTTTTTTTTATGGCCTGCAACCAACCCACAACAGATTCTGTCGATGATGGGGTAATTGAAACGCCCCGTGATGGGGTATTTATTCACATCACCCATGATCATAACGATCCTCATCGGGTTTTAATGCCCCTGCAAATGGCATCTGTTATGGCCTCCGATAAGGATGTATTGATTTACCTGGATATCGATGCGGTAAACCTTGTTACACGCGATGCTGAAGATATTGCCTACGAACATTTTACTCCACTGAAGGAGAATTTAAGCAACCTGATTGCCATGGGCGTAGACATTTATGCCTGCCCATCCTGCATGAAAATAGCCGGTATCGAAGCAGAGGACCTGATGGAAGGAGTAAAAGTTGCTGAAAAAGAAAGATTCTTTGATTTTACAGCAGGTAATATTATTTCTCTTACCTACTGATTACTAGCTTTATGAGAGTGCTCTAATGAGTTGTCTTTCTTATTAAACCAATTTTTCAACAGTTTTCCTGACTGTTGCCCGTATTGTTTTAATCCTTAACAAAAGGTTTAGACTTCACCCTGCAGATGGCCGGGTGCTGACAACTGCAATATCGGCCTGAAAGCATAGTTGGGCATTCTATCGGACCCCTTTAATCAATTTCTTTACAGATGAACCATGCTCCTGAGGTAAATCCCTCGCAAGGGCCTTTGAATGGGCCAAAAATAGAACCCAAAACCATTTCTGTCTATATCATTACAGGGTTTCTGGGCTCAGGTAAAACAACACTGCTCAACAGCCTGTTGCATCAATTTGATTCGGGGAATAATTTTATTATTGAAAATGAAATTGGGCAGGTAAATATAGATAAGAATCTGGTCTCCGGGAATCTGGAGCAGGTATTTGAAATTACCAACGGATGCTTGTGTTGCAATCTGGATTCTGATCTGTATAATGCGCTGGATCAAATAGCACGGATGGAAACTCGGCCTGATAATCTTTTTATAGAAACCACTGGCATTGCCGATGCCGGTAATCTTTCTGCAATATTCAGGGAAGCGTTTGTGCAGGAGGTTTTCGATTTGAAGAAAATTGTTTGCATGGTTGATGTTGAGGTCATTGAAGATTATCTTGAAAAGACAACGGAAGCTGCCCGCCAGATTATTGCCTCCGATTTAATCATCCTCAATAAAAGCAACAAGCCAGATCAACCAACTCTTGCTCAGGTTGCAGAATCTGTTAGAAAGCTAAACCCGTACGCCCACAATATTCACTCTGCTGATGGTTCTGTCCCAAAGGAAAGATTAACCGAGCCCAACCCTGTAAAACCTTTATTCCACCTTGATGCTGCACATCCCAAAACTGTATCTCATGATATTTCTACCGTCTTTTATGAAGCCGAAGGAGAATTTGATGTCGAGAAACTCGAGATTTTGCTTAAAACCAGTCTGACTATTTTCTATCAGGACATTTACCGGATAAAAGGCTATATTAAGAACAATAAAGGTGAAGTGTACCTGTTGCAATCGGCCGGAAAGACACTTTCTATAACCAAAACTGACCAACCGGTAAAAGCAAGCTACCTGGTATTTATTGGTCGTAAATTAACCCGGGAAATTGCTCACCGACTGTTGAAATCAGCCCTGATAAAGAATTAAGGTATCATCTCTGAAACCCTTGTTGATGCTGCATTTTATTTAAAGCAAAAACTGCCGGGAATTATACCCACGCGCATGGTGTCAATCGGTGTCCCGCTGGTTGTATAACGATAAACAATGCCGGACTGAGAATGGTTTATGGCATCAGCAACATAAACTTCTGATGATACCGGATCGACACCAACACTGTAAAAACCCCCATAGTCTGCAACAGCATAAGGACTGGGAATAAATATCTCAGGCGCTGCTTCTGATAGCACTGCATGACGATAAATATCTTTATTAACCAAATAAAGTGTATCTCCCGCACTATTGATGGCCATATCCCTGGGAAAATGATCCAGATCAAAGCGGAACACCTTTTCGATAGTATGCGTTTGGATATCTATACGCATCAGAGCAGGCCGTTCATGACCATAAGGGTTGCCTTCAAATCCCCCATCGGTAAGTACCCATAGTTTTGCGTATTGGTCTATTACTATTGATTTGGGTTGAATGAACACTTCAATACTATCTACCCATTGGTCTGTTTGTGTGTCAATTACCAGTATCTTATTATCGTAGTTCCAGCTATTGGAATATACATACCGGCCAAACTGAACCATCTTCTCGCTGGAATGCTGGTTGAATACCGAGGCGGGGTTATGTATATTGATAGAACCTGTTATTTCATGGGTATGGAGATCAACGACAGAAATGGATTTTGAGTATAGATCAGAGACATACGCTTTTTCATCGTTTACAAAATGGATGTGTCTGGGGGAGATAAGCCCTGTTATTTTTCCCTGCAACTCAAAGGTGTGAATGTTTATGATATAAATACGCCCACTGTTGTTCATTACTATATATCCAAGGCTGTCCTGTATCGCCATCGATTGAGCCACATCTCCCAGCAACACATGGTTGGACCCGAAGAAAACATCATTATATATTTGCCGGGTTTGGGGTTTATAAAAAGAGAGTGATGCATTTGAGGTATTAAAATTTCCTTCATTGAGAATAAAGACTCCTTCGGAATGCAGGGGTAATTCAGGATTGTTGGATTCCCATATGGATTCATCGTCCATACAGCTATTGCCAACAAAAATCATGATCAAAAACAAAATGGATATTGGTCTTTTTTCCTGCAAATAGTTCATTGTTTTAAATGTTTGCTTTTATTGTTAGTGCATAATTCCTTTTGGGCATTGGCCTGAAAAGAATACTGTGATATGTTTCATTGAAAAGATTTAATGCCTTCACTTCGATGGATAGCTTTATCCTTTTCAAATTAAAATCTTTGCTTAGAGATATGTCGTTCATAAAATAGGGGTAAAGTTCTCCCCGTTCCTGGATTTCGTTACTCGTTGTGGTAAAACGCTCACTGTATGAGTTATGTTGCCATCCGAATCCATATCCTTTAAACGACAGATGAAAGAATACATTTCCTGAATGCAAAGGTATATATACCAGTTGTTTTCCATAAGACTCATCGCCCCATACCACCGGATCTCCATAATTGACAGCCTGATTGTATGCGTAGGTAGCGAAAGACCGAATCAGAAAATTACCTGCCTGCTTACTTCCTTTAGTGCTTATTTCAACCCCTCTTGATAGCACCCGGTTTATGTTTTGCGGTACCCAGTATCCCTTTACACTGGGTATCCATAAAATCCAGTTGTCTATATCTGATCTGAAAGCCGTAATTTCGGCTTCAAGCATACCTCTGGGCCATTGTTTGCTGTATAGGATACCTGTTTCCATGCTGATGCCCTTTTCGGGCTTTAGGTCAGGATTTCCTCCCGGTTGCCAATATAGCTCATTGAGAGAGGGAAGATTATAGTTTCGGGCAATATTGGCCTTTGCGATCAGATTCTGTTGTTCTGAGAGTTTAATGTCGATGCCTGCAAATGGTTGGGCCTGGGTGAAATGATCATCTACAAGGTCCTGCCTTAAGAGTAAAGTAACATTTGCCCTTTCTGCAAAACTGTAACTGCCGGAAAAAAGATATGAATAATGTGATCTTCTTTGCTCATAACCTGTTTTTGCCACCGTGTCTTCGGACACAACAACATGATGATCAATATCTATACTTGCCTGAAGCGAAAAATTATCATTTAAATGATGGGTGTATCCGGCTTGATTGAAATAACTTTGTTGGGTGCTCTGAGAAAAAATGTCATATACAAACCCCAGTCCGGGAATACTATTCTTCAGAAAATAATCAAGCTGTTTTAAGGAATAGCCTGTACGCACCATCCAGCTTCCCTTCCGGGTGTAATGCTTCCAGTCTGCCACCAAGCGGTGATCGGTATCATTTTGCCTGTTAATACTTGTGTTTTCCGGGCCTTCGTGGCTTATGACACGCGGTATGGCCCTATCGGCCCATTGGCTCCACCACCTGGCCGATACAATATGCCCTTTGGCAGGCTGGTAATAAAACTCCTGCACCAATCCATAGCGGGTATAATCGGCATTCCTGTTGGTGTCGCGCCGGTAAACTCTTTGCTCATCCACCCAATCTACTATCATTCGATTAATAAAGGGATAATCATTCTTGGAGTAATTGTGATAGGCACGACTTCGCCACTGAAACTTTTTATTCCCTATGCCCAGCTGAAGATATTCATCAAAGGTGCTATAACTGGCTATCCCCTGTGTATAATCCAGGTCAAATGAATTGTTCCATTTCGCCTGGTTATCGATATTTATACTTCCACCCAAACCGCCGCTTCCATCGGCAATAGAAGAGTTACCATGCTTTAGCGAAACGTTATCAATAACATATACCGGTATTAATGAAAAATCTGTCATTCCCGTCATAGGAGTATTAATGGGAATGCCGTTCCAGTTTACTTGGGTATGCGAAGCTGCTGTGCCTCTGAAAGAAGCAGTGGACAAGGCACCACGACCATGGCTTTTTATGAATACGGGAGTGTTTTCTGATAGCAATTCCGAAAGGGAAAGATTTGTTTTTTGTCGTAAAATCAACGAATCAACCTTTGTCTCTTTCATCCCTGCTGTTTGTTTCTCAAAAACTCTTTCTCCGTAAACACTCACTCCCGGTAATTCAAGGATGGTGTCAGCGGGTTGCCTGGCATTCAATGCCTGAGACACACAAATAAGAATAAGAGATGTAATTGTTTTTTGCAGCACTTTTTTTCTGTTTCGCTAACGGTTGATTACAAATTTACGCACTACCGACCTGTTTGGCATCATAACATGCAATATATACAGGCCGGAAGGGAGGTCGTTAACTGAAATTCTGTCACTGGCACTATAGAAAGTTTTGTTTACCAAGGTTCCTGCGGCATTATAAATAAGGACCTCGCCCGGGTTAACTCCCAATAATTCAATATAATGGCTGGCCGGATTAGGGGAAACCGTAAACGATTCAAGGCCATGATAATCGGTCAGGCCCAAATCAGGCAAGTCTACCAGGGTAGTGACACGGGCAAAAATGCCGGGTTCATCAGCCACAGCGGCGGTAAGTGTTACTTCTCCGGATTCCGTAAGGTGTAGGACACTATTGTCATCAATATAAGAACCATCCAGATCTGAAGTCCAGATAATTTCACGATCCCACTGCACCCCTCCTTTTGAAAAAGCAAATGCCTCCAATTGAACTTGTGTTGTTGTAATGGGTTGGGGCAGATCTTTTATCACAACAAGATCCAAAACACCCTGTATTGCACTATTGGGTTCAACGACTATTGCACCCTTAATTTCGGTAGATACCTCTCCCAGCCATCCGGCATCATCCATTACGGCTGTATGAACCCTGACAAAGTCGATTTGATCAAGTTCAATATAATTTCCATCCTTATCTACGGCCCAATCTATATCAAAACCGTCGCCTCCGGCATTTTCTGTTTGTTGCGTATAAGGATTGTCGGGCAGGTTAAAAGGCTCTGTACCCGTAGGATTATTATCGGCATAGCCAAAGCCTCTCTTTCGCGAAATAATAACTCCAGGTGTAGATGTATCAATAAAACCCATAATCCGCGTGCCCTCCAGGGTATATTGCTCCTTATCAACAAGGGGAAACAAGCTGTCGAGGGGGTAGTAGGGTTGTAAATGAAATGATTTAGATAGCACCACACCCTGATTTCCCAAATTATCACTCCATGGTACGTCTGCAGCAACATCCTGATGGGGATTGAAATAGGTTACCTGATTATCCTGAAGGGTATTGGAAAAAAAGTAGTCACTGCCTGCCAGCTCATACCAGGTGTCATCGGGTATTCCATTATTATTTTCATCTTTCATTACCGAAACGATACCCGGTTCATAAAAGTTGTTTAATGGATTCCCAAATAGTATAAAATCCACTCCAAAAGGATTGTCAGGATGATTTACAACCGGGTGTTCAAAGCCGAAAACCACATACCCCCCAAAGGATCCCAGGCTTAAACTGCCTGAAATTCCTCCAATTATGGATTCAGCAGAAGAAGGATGCCCCCAGGGTGTTTTGTTGATGAACTGGCCTGGAGCCGGTTTATACTCAAACACATGATGGATATACTGTGCCTGAGCAGTAAAAACAGTAAACAGCATTGCCAGGCTAAAGATTTGTTTTTGCATTTTGCTCTTCGTTCAGGTTAGAAATATCGGGGTACTTTTGCTGTACCCCGATATTTTTTATGCTTTACAGAAATGAATCTGCTCATGATAAAATCTCATGGGTATGCTAAAACCATTTTTTAATTAATAACAATTATGCTGTGAATTAGTTCCTTTCCCTGCACAATACGAATCAGATAAGTGCCGGGAGTTATTGAACCCAGATCTATGGTTTGCAAGGCACCAATATTTTCGCTTGCATATATGCGCTGACCTGTAAGATTGTATATCTCTATTACAGATACAGGATTATTGGCCGGCGATGTGAGATGAAATCTTCCCTGAGACGGATTGGGATAGATTTGAATATCAGTTGCTTGTATGTCTGCAGTAGTGGTATATTCAGGAACAATGTATACATTGTCGATGGCAAAGTATCCGGGTGTGTTCATACCCCAATCGCCCATATCGGTTGAAGAAAGGCTAAATGTAAGGCTGTCGACTTTACCAAGAGAACTAAGTTCAAGCCATTGCCAGGTTTCAATAATATAATCTTTGCTGTTGTCTTCAAAGCGAAAATCTGCCAGGTAGAATTCTATAGTTTCCGTTTTAACCCCATCAACCATTCCATGGCAGGACAATTTAAACCAATCGGGGTCATTACCATCGCTACCCCCAAACTTTTTGGTAAAATCATCACCATGCTTCATTGAAAGAGCAGCATAGGTTGTGTTGGTAATATACATACCTTTTAGCTGATGGGATGATGAATCACTGAATAAGAGTGCTGCCGGACTATAAGCTATAGCATAATTTGCGCCTCCGGATTCAATCGTGTCTACACCCGCTGCCGTAATGGCACTGTATTGATTGAGCCAACCGGGGGTGGTATTGTCGCTTATGTTGGAATAGGACCATCCACTCCACACCCCCCATTCAGGATCATGGGTATTGGGACAGTAAGCAATACCCGATTCAAAACCACCCGATCCATCTGACCCATTCCAGAAGCTCTCTGCTTCAAGGGGCAGATCTTCAAAGTCAGAAATGACATAATCGCCATCAATAGTGGGTTGTACGCCAACAATAAAAGTATGCAAAACCGTCATCTCATGAGAAATAGCCTCTATGGTGATGTTGGTTTGGCCGGGAGCTAAAAATTCAATGCTAAGTTCATTTACGTCTATTTTTGCTATTGCCACATCAGAAAAAGAATTATTTGTGATGGAATACGTGAAATTATAAACATTTCCCGGATGAGAAAACACACTGTCGAGATCTATGAGGTACAATTCATCTGCTACGGCTGCCATTAGGGGTTCTATAGGATCCTCTACCACCGGAGCTCTCATGCTAAACACCTTTGCAATAGGACGGCTCCAGGATAGAGCAAAAATTTCATTGCCTTCTTCAGCCACCATGATATCACCCCTTGATTTTATATAGGAGAGCCAGTCCATATCATCGTTGGCCAATGCCAGTGTATCGTAATTGAAGCCACTGCCGGTGGTTTTATCCCATATGGCCAATATTTTGGCACTGGAAAAATCATTAATGTTGAAGATGACATTATCGCCCTCATCCACATGGCAATCATAAGCCCCGGAGGGCAAACCTGATAGTGTAACCGCATTTGTCACAGTAAGGTAAGGGGCATCAGGATTGTTTATTACGCTTTCTATATCAGTAGCATTCCATTGGTAAAGAAAGTTGTTTTCGGAAAAAAAATAGGTGGCATAATAGATATTTCCGTTGCTATCGGCAGCTAAACCTGCCATACTACCACCTATTTCAATAATTTTTCTGTGGGCGTTAGCACCTGTCGTATCCAGCAGGAAGATAGAGGTTGGTGATTCCCAACTGCTATTCTCCAGGCCTGAAACCAGAATGTGCCCGTCTACAAAAATAAGATCGCTATTGCCGGGTAGGGTAGCGGTGTTTTTCCACTCACCACTGGCAACGTCTATGGTGTAAATTCTGTCGTCGGTGTTATCCGAAACGGTATATCCAGCCCAAATGGTTTTTCCATCGGGAGACAGGTTTAAAAAGCCTGCCCAGGCAATATAATCCGCCGGCATTGGATATTCCTGCAGTTGCTCCAGGGTATCAATGCTAAATCTAAAAACAGATGCACCATCATTAGCAAAAAGTTGATCTCCGTAAAGATCAAAGCTTGAGAAATTTATCTGCTCTTGAAGCAAGTCCATGGCTGAGAAGCTGGGAGCCGGTTGCAAATAAATTGATTGAGCCGCAGTATTTAAACCGGCAATAAGGATAATTACAATGCTTAGGTAAAGATTTTTCATCAGGTTGTTGGCTGCCTTAATCCGTTAATAAATAGAAAAATTAAGGATTTTGCAGCAACAGTGTACAGAAATCAGTTCACACCATTTTTACAGGCTGGCCTGTTCACCGCAGGCTGCAAAATCTGTGATCAATGGCAGGTCTTCTGACTTGCTCCGGTTTTTGGACACCTTCCCCTTTTCGTTTAAAGAGTGGTATATTGTCAAAACCTTTTCAGGAGCTTACAGCAGCGGGAACTGTTGCCGATTCTCACGGCATTCCCTTTTAATTCCTTTTCAGGAAACCAACGATGGTGCAAATATAGGATTAATTGTTTTATGACAAACAATTTGGGAAAATCTGTTAAACAAAAATTATTATAAGCATGGCGCATACCCTCAAAACCTGAACGTTTCCATAATGACTCCTCTATCGCAATTTGTTTTTCTGTTGGCATCCGATAACACATATGGTAATCTCCATTTAATGATAATGACATGATATTAATGATTCCAGATCAGCATTGTATCAAGTCCGTACTTAAACCGTATTTAAACCGTATTTTTACGGTTTAAATACGGTTTAAATACGGACTTGTTCGGGATTTGAAATGGTTCCTGATTTGGGAATTTGGAAACATGCCATCCCGATACTGTATCATCTATCATAGATCATCCTTCATCCATGATAGGGAAAACTGCCCTGCAGGCCTGTTTCAAAAGGCAAGAGGCCTCAAATTGTTTCTCAGACATTAGGATTTTAATGCCTGTTATACTACTTTTTCAACGAAATCCTGCTTGTATGTATAAGAATACTTTTAATTTTGGGTCGAAAACCAAAAATCTTACACTTACTGAATAATTCTTCTATCCGACATGAGAAAAATCTTACTATTTATTTTTCTGTTCCAAACTTTCTCTTTGCTGCATTCGCAACCGACAAATTTCAATGACTTTTTTCCTGTAGATGCCCCTGCGTGGTTGTGGGAAGAGGCACGGGCATTGGAGCATTCGGCAAAGATAAATGTCGAAATGGCCGATTCGATAGTAAGCCAAGCGGTTGCCCGAATTGAACAGGGTATTGAAGCTCAGGCCAACCTTATGGTGGCCTCATTAATGGCCGATTATTTTGGCAATGTTTGTCGAAATTCGGTTCGGGGGCTTGAAATTCTGCAGCAAACCAGCGAATCGTTCAGCCAGAATTCTGATACCCTCCATTTTGCCTACGTGCATCATCTGTATCTATTGGGCCGTAACAATGCTTATCGTAGGGATGCCAGGGGTATGCTCAGTGCCTACGAAAGAGCACTGGTCATTTTAGATGCTTTCGACCCTAATCACCCCGTTAAACCTGCGCTTCAATACCACCTTATGCAGGCACATTTCCGGGTAAGAAATATTGCCCGGGGATTTGATTATTTTCAACCCCTGGTTGATTATGGCCATCAATCGGGCAATCATTATTATACCGTATCTGCATATTTGGGAGCAGGAAATATTTTTAAATTTTACAATGCAGGCCTGGGCCTTCAGTATATAGAATTCGCCAACTATCTGGCTAACCAATATGATGTACAATCACATCTTGAGGACCCCTTCTTTTTCATCAGCCTGGGTTCGGTTTATACGGCTACCAATCAACATGACAAGGCCATGGACCAATACCGGCAAGGGCTTAAGATATTGAGAGCATCCGAAAAACCAAACCATCAGCTCGAAGGATCCTTTTATTATTATATTGGCACCACCTTCAGGCATTTGGGCCATATGGATCAATCTATTGCCTATCTTGATTCCTCAGCCACCCTTGAGAAAGCGCTTTCGGGCGAAACGTTCGACTATTTCCGTGCCCTCAACCTTAAAGGCCTGGCATTGAATAGGGCCGGGAGATACCAAGAAGCAATATCCATAAATACAAGGGTAATGGACTTTTACCTTGACAAGATGGGCACTTCTGACACCTATTATACTCCACAGTCTATTGGTGTATTGGCTGATTCGTATCGCGAAACAGGTCAATATGAAGAGGCATTGGCGCTTATGCAAAAGGCTATATATTATTTTCTTAAACTGGAACTGCCTGAAGATGATTTTTCATTGCCTGATTTTGAGCATCTCATTTCTCCCGATAAGAATTATATGGAACTTGAATATGCCTTCTACCGCAAAATTGATATTCTGAAAGAAATGTACAGGGTATCAAAAGACCAGAATCTCGTAGAGATACTTGTTGACCATTTTGCCGCCGTTATGATGGTAACAGATATGCATGCATTGCTGGGACAAAACAATCATACGCTGGCCAGTTTATCATCACGATTTAAATATCATTGCAATAAATTGCTTGACTATGTTTTTGAAATGGAGCTTCCTGAAGAGATTGTAAAGGAGGTATATGTGATGACTGCCAAATCAAAATCTTATTTGTTACTGGCTGAAAACCTGCAAAACAGGACATTCAGAAGTGAGACCTATACTGATGAGGAGAAATCAAATTCTCTCGAAAAGAATCATCTTTCAGGTATGCTTTTATCTATAGATCCTCAAAGAGATAGACAAGAGTATGTGGATATAAACAGCAGGTTTCTACACCTGGAAAAGGATGAATTTCTGGCACGTTTAAAAAAACCTGTAAAAACAGACGATGTATTGGTTCCTCAGCTTGCCATGACACAAGCCGGGTCACTATACGGGAACATTGCTGAAGGAGAAATGATACTTGATTTTTTCATTACCAAATCGTTTATTCACACCTTTAGCATTACTAAAAATAAATTCTCATTTATCAGCAAGCCCTTGCCCGACAATTTCAAGGTCTTGACAGGCGATATCTTCAGAAATATAAAAACCGGAAATAGTAGACAACTGGCAGCCTCTGTAGCAAGCCTAAACGCTATTATGCCCAATAATATATCCTTTGATGGTATTGATCATTTAATTATAGTACCCGATGAAGGATTGCATATGGTGCCCTTTGAAATTTTCTATCTGCAGAATAAAAATCTTCTTTCAAAGATCGCGGTAAGTTATCGTTACAATTCACATTTGTTTCGTGATGCGCGTAATTTGCAGGAGCCGGTATTAAACTCATTTATGGCCATGGCTCCTGTTTTTGATAGCAATGAACTTTCCATGGTTCCTCAAGCCTATAGGGGAATAGCTGAGCAGGAGGAAAATGCAGATATTTTTGTTGAAGAAGAACTGCTGTCTGCTTTGCCTGCTACCCTTAATGAAGTATCTTCGATTAATATTCTGTTGCAGGATATAACCTCCAGAACCCTTTGTTTTATCCGCACAGAAGCCACTAAGCAAAATTTTGTAAATAATGCCCCTGATTTTGATGTTCTACATATAGCTACCCACGGGTTTACTGATTTGCAAACCCCCGAGCGATCAGGGCTTTTTTTATACCATGAAGATGAAGGTGATAATACTGGTTTTATAAGATTGGGAGAATTATCCGGCATTGAAACCCATGCTGATTTAGTGGTTTTAAGTGCCTGCAAATCTGGTTATGGAGCTATTGAAAGGGGAGAGGGGATAATGGGTATTTCGAGAGGATTTATAGCCGGAGGGGCAAATAATGTAGTAGCATCTTTGTGGAAGGTGCACGACGAGAAAACCAAAGAATTCATGTTGTCTTTTTATTCCCATCTTATTAAGGGAAAATCTTATGCCCACTCGCTTCGTTTGGCCAAAAGCGATAAAATAAAGCAAGGATGGCTACCTATGGATTGGGCGGGTTTTATTATTATTGGCCGATAGTTTTTATTCTTTGATAATTTTGCCTACATAAAGCAAATCGAAATCTTCCTGCTCAATTAGCTTCCAGTAGTGCAATCCGGGTGATAATTCGGGAAGGGGTAAAGCCCAACTATTGGTGTTCTGGCTGTAAACAAGCTCGCCTGTATTATTGAATATTTCAATACCAACATTTTTTGCAGCCTCATTCTCCCAGATGAGAGAATCTTGTTCAGCATAAAGTATTATTCCGGTACTCTTTATTGTAATCTGCTGAGTTCGATAAGCACCCTGGAAATTTTCGAAGAGCTTTTCTAACTCCTGATCAGGTGTAAAAGAGGCCAACAGAGGTTGAGCTACTTCTTCCTGGTCAATCATCTGGGCAGTATCTGAATTGCTGATTCCTGCTTGTTCCTGAAGAATAATTTCAGGCACAACTTTATCTTCGATAACAGGCGATGGTGGGATGGTCTGATTAGAATTTGAAACATCGGACTGCACAAGGGTATCGTTTTGAATATCCGGATTACGTTCAGGAATAAGAAGGAAAATAAAAGCAATCACCACCGCAGCAACCAGTATTGGAATCCATGTACGAGCAGAAGGAAATCTTTTACTTTTTTCTTTGCCAAAAGGATGAATATCAGACGACAGTTCACTTACCATAAGTACTTCTGCAGCGCATTGATCGCAATGGCTTAAATGCTCGCGAAGCTGAAGAGGAAGTTGATCATATTTCTTTTCTTCTATGGCCTGAGCACAACGTGCAACTTCTTCGGGGGTTATATGATCGGAATCGGGCATTGACATGATTATAAAATAAAGATTATAACTATTGGTTGCTTAAGACTCATCATTTTGAAAAAAAAAGATATGATTTTCTTTTGGTCATTATTCATATTCAACCTAAAGGAGAATTTTCTATTGCATTTCTAAAAGAATACCAAGGCTTTCGGGTGTATGTTTTGAAACACCATTAAAATTGATTCTTTTCAGAATAATACCTAATTGTTTATTCAACCACATTCGCACAGCATCCGCTTTGATCGATTTTCCTTCAACAATATTTGTCACCTGTGCCAGCTTATTAAATGTTTCACTTTTTTGATCAGGAAAGGGTTGGTGTAAAATCTGTTTTACGGCAAAATGATTCTTACCCGAATAATCAAAAATCTCCTGTTCACTAACAGGTATTTTGTAGTAATATTTGGCAAAGAGGTAGATTTTGAATTGTTCACCATTAAATAACATCATAATGGTCTTGAAGCGTTTTATTTCTTCCTTAATCGCCAATGAATTTTCTGTTTCAGGATAAAACACCGGGGTGTTTTCTATATCAGCATATTCGTCTAGCATGGTGTGCCAATGCTTTTTCTCTTTGCGTATTATTTCGCAAACCATACGGTTTAAAATGGCAATGTAATAGGTCTTAATTTGAGATTCTCCTTTAAACATTTTGTCAATTTGAGTCTTTTTCTTCAGGAATTTCTCCAGGATACTCATCAACACATCTTCTTTTTCACGCTGAGGAATAGAACCATTGTATCGTGCAACTACCTTTTCAGCAATTTCTTGTATTGTGGCGAGTGAAAGTTCATTTTTCCCTGTTGGCATTATTGATCTCTGATCTTAGTTGAAAGTATTATTTCATGTAGCAGTACCTCATTGATATAAGGTAAAGTACAAAAAAGAAAAACCACCTTTTTTTTATGTTAACGGATGAATCGTGCCTTATGGTTTTTGCAAAATCTATGCAAATTTAAATAAAAACCCTCGCAAATCCTGATAAAAATTGGCGTATGTAAGCCTATGCAAGAGTAAAGCAGAACCGCATGGGAAAGTAAGGAGGTATCACCCCAAAAAAGCCCCCTGTAAAAAACAGAGGGCTCACGTTACTTCTTAATGGGATAACTTATCTTGCGCGGTATTCTTTTTTACCGTCTTCTTTTTCCCATTCAAATTCGGTACCGTTGGCATAAAAAGTTTTGGTTTCTTCTCCCATTTCTACACCTGTGAGTTTTATTTTATATACTTTCTCACCATTTTCCAGAACTTTCTCCTGGGCAGATTCAATAGATGCATTCATATTTCCCTGCAGTGCGGCTATTTGTACTGCTTCAGGAACATTGTCTATGGCAACATCCTCAAAATCTTTATCTTTCTTGTCCATATCATGATCGTATTCATGCATTTCGGTTTTTTTCTCTTGATTTTGTGGATCCACTGGTTCTTGAGCAAAAGTTGCTATACTAAAGAAACTAAGGATTGCGATTACTAAAATTGACTTTTTCATAATTCTAATTTTTGGGTTTGTAGTTGAATTTAATTAATAAGAACGTGCTAAGTGTAATGAAACAATTATACCATAGATGACTCTTGATGCATAAATACCTCAATAGCAAGGTGTTGCTAAGTCAGGTCAATGGATTGGGCGCAAAACCCTGTGAATTTAAATTCCTATAGTGTTGAATAAACAAACACATATTTTAAATTAAGTGCTGTTGGTCTTTAATCTGATTCAGCCTGAATGTCGTATAATGCTGAGATGTATAAATAAATTTCTTTCTGACCGGAAGTCCCTCATGTATTCCCTCAATAAAAAAAAAGAAGCTGCCCCAATAACGAGACAGCTTCTAGAATTATAATTGCATAATATTATTATTTGGCGCGATTTAATTCCTCTTGGTTATCTTCGGTATATTCTTTGCCATCTTCTGTGTAAGATTTGGTTTCAGCAAGAGCACCGGCCATTTTTAGACGGTAAACTTTTTCACCAGATGGAAGAACTTTTTCTTCGGCAGTTTCAATAACTGCATTGGCATTATTCTGGAGTGCTGCACTATGTACCGCTTCGGGAACCTCATCCAAAGAAATCTCTTCGAAATTATTATCTTGATTTTGCTGAATTTCAGTTTGTTCTACTTCAGTCTGCTTATTTGTAGGATTTGGGTTATCGGTATTTTTTGTTTCTGTTGCGAAACTTGCAAAACCAAAAAATGAGGCAAATGCAAGGATTAAAAATGATCTTTTCATAATGTATTGGGTTTAATAAATATTTAAGTATAAAATTATTTGGTTGCGTATTTCTTTGAAACAATCATACCAGTAGAAAAATATTCCTCAATAAATAACGTTATTCTATTATAATACAGTTGGTTAAACGGTCTTTATTTGGGTATGAAATTTTTTTCTGTAAAAGGTTTTTCGTGAATATTAATTCCTAAAGTGAGTAATATGCAATCACTTTATCAATAAAGAAAAACCCTGTTGTTGTTATTATTGGAGTAAATGCATCAATTAATACGCTCAACTATGTGTAAATTTGACTCAATATATTCAACCACTGCATGTGCATTGCAAAACTTCTTAAAATGCTTAATAACGCTTGTGACAAAATATAGAAACCATGCAACAAAAAACAAAAGGTGAAAAATACATCAAGGTTAAGGTATTTATTAGCTATGCTGTAATCTTTTTGCTTATTTCGTCTATACTCTATTATACCTTCGATAGTTTTAAAAAACTAACCAGTTCATCAGATATACTGGCTCAACCCAATAAACGAATTGAGTTGTTGCACGATATTGTTTATTCTATCTACCAGGCCGAAAGCAATATCCGATCCTATAGTCTTAATGAACAGGAAGTATTTATGAAAAGCTATTTTGACGAGCTAATCAAGATCAATGAAATGGTTGATTCTTTGTATATTCTTGCTAATGACGACGAATTTATTATCGCAACCATTGACTCTATTAATCTTCAGCTTCTCAATAAGACACGCCTTTTGGAGCAGTTTATACAGATTAAAAAACTTGACCGCAATTCAGTGTTTTATAGATCAGCAATTGATGAGATTCTGCAGGTAACGGAAGAAGAGAAATTACTGAAAGAAATTACACATCAAAGCATCATCGATAATTCTTTTGTGCCGTTACCCCAAAAGCCGGAGGAGGATGACGATACCGTAAATGAAGAGAAAGATACTTTCTTTAAAAAGCTTCGAAGTTTCTTCTCAGGAGAAGATAAAGACCAGGAACCAACTGTTGATCCTACGGATATCCAGATTAGCGATGCGCAGCTGATGGTACGCGAAATCAGAACAGATTCTATCATTACCGTTTACCATGACACCGAAATGCTGAAGGAAGAAATAGAAAACACCATGACCAACCTGGTGCAAACTATTATTCAAAAGCAAAAGAATATTCAATGGAGAGAAAATAAAATTCTTCTGGAAGATAAACAGGTAATGGATCGTATTTGGGAATATATTACCATTTTGGAGGACTACGAAAAAGAAAATGCCATTATAGAAGCCCAAAGTGCTCATCTCACCGTGAATACCACTACCCGCAAGATCTTTCAAATCGTGGTGGCTTCCTTGCTGATTCTAATGATATTTTCCTGGTTGTTTGTTAACGATGTAAACAGGAGCCGCTTCTATAAGAAACAACTTATTGAGCAAAAATCCAGAGCTGAACAACTTGTTGAACTTAAACAACGTTTTATGGCCAACATCAGCCATGAATTGCGAACACCACTCAACAGCATTATCGGATTTTCGGCTCAGCTCAGAAAAAAAACTACCAATTCTGCCCCGGTGTCTTATCTTAATGCAATTCATCAATCGTCAAAACATCTGCTTGAAATCATAAATGATATTCTTGACTTTTCCAAAATTGAAGCCGGAAAAGTTAATTTGAATATTATCCCTGTAAACTTATCGGACCTTGTGGAGGAGGTATATAATACCCTGCTGGTTACAGCCAGTGAGAAAGGGCTTAACTTGAACGTGGATGCCAGCGAATTAAAACATCCAACCGTTAAATGTGATCCCCTACGCATAAGACAGGTCTTATTAAATATTGCCGGAAACGCCATCAAATTCACACCTTCCGGGGGGGTGAAAATTTCTGTTTCTGAGTTTGTCAAAAAAGAACAACCCGACATTAACTATGTCAGGATAAAAATCAGTGATACGGGTATTGGTATACCCTTGACAGACCAGGAGCATATATTTGAAGAGTTTTCGCAGAGTGACAACCGCGCAACCCGCAGTCATGGGGGTACCGGCCTGGGCTTGTCTATCAGCAAAAAGCTGGTGGATCTCATGAATGGACATATCGAATTGTTTAGCCAGCCCTCAAAAGGGAGTACCTTCAACATCTATATTCCTATGGAAATATGGAATAGGCCTTTGGACCAGATTGTTGAACATGATGCTCAATTTGCTGACGAAATGCAGGCAAATATATTGCTTGTAGATGATGACCGACTCAACCGATTACTGTTTAAATCTATTCTGAAGGTTAAGCCGGGTATTGTTTTTAATGAGGCTGAGAATGCCCTTTTGGCTCTTGAGCTGATGAAAGAGCAAAAATTTGATCTGATTATTACAGATATCCAGATGCCTGGTATGAGTGGTGTTGAAATGGTTCGACAAGTTCGGGAAAATCAGCAAATGATAAATGCATCTACGCCCGTTTTGGCATGCACTGCCGACATTACACCCGAAACGCTGGCCGAAATATCAGCAAGTGGCATGAATGATTATATTCTCAAACCGATAGATGAAAACCTTCTTGTACAGAAGATAATAGAACTCACTCAAATGGGGCAAAAGCCTTTAGAAGACCATTCAAATGAAATGAATAATTCGAATGAAGTGATTTCAGGCCCACAAGAAGGCCTGCTTTTAGAAGAAAAACCTTACGATCTTAGTGCGCTAAAAGTATTTACAGGAAATGACCCCGAGTCGGTGAGCAATGTGTTAAGCATTTTTTTGGAAGATACCAAAGCTC
Source organism: Sphingobacteriia bacterium (assembly GCA_041642035.1). Classification (GTDB taxonomy): domain Bacteria; phylum Bacteroidota; class Bacteroidia; order Bacteroidales; family UBA7960; genus SKVR01. The sequence continues at coordinate 9,767 of JBEPXC010000008.1, read as the reverse complement.
ATGTGCAGAAACTGGAAAAATGTCTTTCTAATGGCAATGCCGAAGAAACTTTTGCCATAGTGCATAAAATGAGCAATATGTTTGGATTGCTAAAAGCACAAAAAGTCAACCACTATCTTATTATTCTGAATAAATTGAATGATGGGCGGATGTCGAACTCACAGATGAAGACAAACATCCGCAGTTTAATTCAATGCACCAAAGAACTGATTTCTGCCATGGAAAAGGATGTATTGGCCAGAAGCTGAGATCCAAAAAGAAGGGAAAGAATTAGTCCAGTGAGATACCGTATAGCTTGAGTTTATTGTAGAGTGTTCTGCGGTCTATATTAAGGAGTTTGGCTGCCTTAGATTTATTATATCGGGCCTTTTGCAAGGTAGCTATAATGATCTCCTTTTCGGTTTTTCCGGTTTGACTTTTCAGGTAATTGTCCTCTGTTTCGTTTTCTGCAGATTGGCTATGGGTTATAATGGATGAATAAACGATTTCACGAGGGAGGGCATTTTTATCGAGTTCATTGCCTTTTGACAGCAGAACCCCCCTTTTGATGACGTTTTTTATTTCCCTGATGTTTCCGGGCCAGGAATAGTTTAAAAAGACCTCCATAAGGTTGTCGGGAATCACACGTACATCACGGTTCAACTCCAGATTAGCTTTCTCCAGGAAAAAGTTTACGAACATGAGAATGTCATCTTTTCTTTCGCGCAGCGGAGGCACCTGAATGCTAAATTCATTGAGTCGGTGGTAAAGATCTTCTCTAAAATTTCCCTCTTTTACTTCTTTTCGCAAATCATCATTGGTAGCTGCCAATATACGTACATCGATAGTGATGTATTTGTTACTGCCAATTTTGCGTATTTGTCTTTCCTGGATGGCTCTGAGAAGTTTTACTTGTATGTCATAAGATAGGTTGCCTATTTCATCCAGAAAGATGGTTCCCTGATTGGCGGCTTCAAACTGTCCTGTTTTGTCTTGAATGGCTCCCGTGAAAGAGCCTTTTATGTGACCAAAAAATTCGCTCCCGGCCAGCTCTTTTGATAAAGCCCCGCAATCAACGGCTATAAAAGGTTTTGTGCTGCGTTTGCTTTTGGTATGAATGTTACGGGCAATAAATTCTTTACCTGTCCCACTCTCACCCTGAATAATGACCGAAATATCGGTTGAAGCTACCAGATTAATATGTTCATGAATGATTTTTGATTCTTTGCTGGTTGCTTCAAGATAGTCGGTGACCACACCTGAAGAATAGGATGATTTCTGCTCATGTGTTTTTTCGGGCACCATGGAGGCCGAGGCCTGGCGATTTAAACCACTGTTGATGTGATTTAGCAACTCATCGGGGTTAACGGGTTTGGCCACATATTCGTATGCTCCGTATTTTATCGCCTTTACAGCCATTCTTATGTCGGCATAGGCCGTCATTAAAATCACCAGGCTTTTGGGCGATTTCTCCTTAATGATTTTAAGGAGTTCTATACCGTCTTTATCGGGGAGCCGATAGTCTGTTAAGATTACATCGAAATAGGAGGTGGTAAAACGATCAATTGCTTTTTGAAAAGAATAAGCTTCATGGGTTTCAAATCCATGTCTGTTGAGAAAGGTTTTTAGGGTAACGGTAAAGCTTACATCATCATCAACAATTAATATTCTCTTCATAAAGCAAGTGGGGTAAAACTATAATAAATACATCCATTAAAAAATCTGTTCACAGACCGATAATAAGAAAGATTATTCACGGGGAAAATCACGTAATGCGGTTAGGATCAGATTACATCTTAATGGCTTAAAATGTTATACAAATATAGGTTTTATTATTGTAAAGAAAGCTAATTAATTGACAAAAAACAGGGCGTCCCTTTCACATTAATTATAAAATAAAAGGCTATCCTCTTGCAAAAAGGATAGCCTTTGGGGTATTTATGTAGGTTGGAGTTATTCTACACTTACGATAAGATATCGTGTATTGCTCCAGAATTGTGCAGGATTTTCAATGATGATTCTCGTACTGTCTTCACTATTCTCTACTACATAGCTTCCTTCAGGATGCAGACTGAGCAAATTAGCCCTTTTTCCAGGTACATTTACTTCTTCCATTTCTGTAATATCGACACGGGTGAATGATGCTGTATCAACATTGGATTTTACCACAGTGGTACGACCTAAGCCCAATAACCCACCCGTGCGGTCTATAATATCCTGATTCTTTAATTCTTTTCTGGTGCCAATAACGTAATAAGCGGTATTGAGCTGTTCGGTTTTCTGCTCCAGTTCATTGAGTTTTTGCGTGTTCTCTTCTTCCAGCTCATCGATGGTAGCTGCCAGCGATTCATTGGAAAGGTTGAGATTGTGCATATCTTCGCGCAACTGATTGATTTCAGAATCTTTGGTTTGGATATCAGAAGACAAAGATGCTACCATACCTTCAAATTCTTCAATCTTTACGTTTGAATTACGCAACTGACGGTTGAGTGCAGCAAGTCTTTTACGGTTATCTTCCATAAGATCATTGATCGCTGCAAGGTCTGATTCAATTTGTGTTTTTACATCCTGACCTATGTTATCTTTATCCCTTGTTTCTTCTGAAATCAGATTTTGCCTTACTTTGATTTCATTAAGGTTTTCTCTGATTTGCGTCAGAGATTCAAAAAATTCATTTACGGTGGCTTCTTTTTCCTGGGCTTCTTCGCGCAGCATCTGGTTTTCCTGCTCAAGGGTAGCGATTTGCTCTTCCTGCATTTCCAGTTGTTTTTGGTTGCATGATACCATTACGAATCCGGCCATTACAAATACCGAAATTTTCAAAAATTCTCTCATTATTTTTCGTTTTTAAAGGTTTTACCTAATCATATGCTAAAAGAATTGTGCCATTCTCAACTGGTGTTAATTAATATATTGTATTATACAGAGAATTAGTTTGTTAAAGGGCAACTATTTTTTGGGTTATCATATTCCTGTGCTAGGGGTGGGAAATTTAATTCACAGTGTGTATTCAAAAGTGAGTTAAAAATGTATAATATACCTTGAATGCTTCTTTCAGCAGCTGCAAAAACTTTGTTGTATTCGCTTTGTTAGCTTTATGCAATGATTTCTAAACCCTCACATATCATTTTTTTTGACGGTGTCTGTAATTTGTGTAATAGTGCCGTTAATTTTATTATAAAACACGACAAAGGAAATGTTTTTTATTTTGCATCCCTGCAATCGGATGTTGCCAGAGAAGTTTTGGGAGAAAATTTCCCCACAGGAGAACGCTTTCATACCATAATATATTCTCATGATAGCAGGTTATATTATCGTTCTGAAGCAGTATTGCGTATAGCAAGGAAGCTCGGGTTTCCTTTTTCGCTGGCGTATGTTTTTATTGTTCTACCGGATCCGTTGCGCGATGTTTTATATCGTTTCATAAGCCATAACCGTTATAGGTGGTTTGGTAAAAAAGATCAGTGTATGATTCCCCGACCGGAGGTCAAAAATAAATTCCTATAAATCCAGTTGCCCCAAAATGCATCCGGTATGGTATTATATTATAGACAAGGTAATTTGCATAGGCAGATAATCGCTTGTCTCAAATAAATCTTGTTAGCCACCTTTCCCGACTGTTTTATCCAAAGATATAATAAAGAAGAAAATAAGAGTCCTTAAAGTGGCCGTAAAATCAAAACCTTTTTCCTATATTTGCGCCAATTTCACCCTTGTTATCAACAAAACGAAACACAAACAATTATTAAAATATAAAAGGAGATTCATATGAGTAATGTAATGACCGAAAAAATGAATTCGCAACAATTAATTGATCTGGAAGATAAGCATGGTGCGCACAATTACCACCCACTACCCGTAGTTCTTGCCCGTGGCGAAGGTGTGTTTGTATGGGATGTAGAAGGAAAACGCTATTATGATTTTCTTTCCGCCTATTCTGCTGTAAACCAAGGGCACTGCCATCCAAAGATTTTAGATGCCCTGGTAGAACAATCCAAGACCCTTGCACTTACCTCAAGAGCATTTCATAATGATGTTCTTGGAAGGTACGAAAAATATGTGACGGAGTATTTTGGCTTTGACAAGGTACTTCCCATGAATACCGGTGCCGAAGCGGTTGAAACGGCCATAAAACTCACCCGTAAATGGGCCTATACCCAGAAAGGCATTCCGGAAAACATGGCCAAAATAATTGTTTGTGATAACAATTTCCATGGTCGTACAACCACTATTGTTTCTTTTTCCAATGATCCTGATGGTTTTGGTGATTATGGCCCATTCACACCGGGATTTATCCGCGTGCCTTACAATGATGCCGATGCGCTTGCAGAAGCATTAAAAGACCCACATGTTGCAGGATTCTTGGTTGAACCGATTCAGGGTGAAGCAGGGGTTTTTGTGCCCGATGACAATTACCTGCCCCAGTGTAAGGAATTGTGTGAGAAGCACAATGTATTATTCATAGCCGATGAGGTTCAGACAGGTATTGCCAGAACCGGCCGCCTGTTGGCATGCGATCACGTGAATGTTAAACCCGATATCCTTATTCTTGGAAAAGCTATTAGTGGGGGTATGTATCCTGTTTCTGCCGTTTTTGCCAATAACGACATCATGATGGTGATCAAACCCGGTCAGCATGGTTCTACCTTTGGTGGAAACCCCGTGGCCGCCCGCGTAGCAGTAGCTGCCCTTGAAGTGGTAAAAGATGAAAAACTCTCAGAGAAAGCTCAGCATCTTGGTGAGGTGCTTCGCAGAGAGCTCAGAGCGATCAACTCAGAAATGATTACTTTGGTTCGTGGGAAGGGATTGCTCAATGCTATCGTTATCAAACCCAAAAATGGTAAAGAAGCATGGGATGTTTGTCTTAAAATGGCTGAAAATGGCTTGTTGGCCAAACCAACCCATGGTGATATTATTCGTTTTGCTCCTCCACTCGTTATTACTGAAGAGCAAGTCATGGAATGTGTTGAAATTATTCGCAAATCTATTGCATCATTTGAATAAAGATTCTTCTTCTGATGCATTAATTCTAACAAAATAATACCAACAAAACGGCCCTTCACTATGAACGGGCCGTTTTGGGTTTTACTATGTAGATTAATCTGCAACAAATATAGAAGGAGGTAAAGATGAAAGCCTTAAACTTTTAAGCATTGAATAAATATTTTTATTGTCTAAAATTTAATATTGTCGTGATTGTTATAGGTTAATAATTTATGCATCTTTGCAGTTGATTTTAACGATAGTACTCTATGCACATACCTTATAAAATTTATCGCCAGGGAATATTTTTTATACTGATGCTATTGGTGCTGATAAACGCAAGGGCACAACCAACACGTTATACCATAAGTGGTTACGTTTATGAACAAGGAAGCCGTGAAACACTCATAGGAGTGAATATTTACGAATCCGATCTGCGCATTGGAACCACCACCAATACCTACGGATACTACTCCATCACTTTACCTGCCGATAGCGTATCGATTGTTTTTTCCTATGTGGGATATTCCAATGAGGAGAAAAAACTGTTGCTAAAAGATAATCTAAGGCTGGATGTTGAATTGGTGCCCAGTGTTGAGCTGTCAGAAGTGGTGGTAACTGATGAACGACTCAGTCGCATTTCACAAACCTCGCAGATGTCTCGTCTAGAGATACCTATGCAGCAGGCCCGCACGATACCCTCTTTGCTGGGCGAGAAAGATATGTTTAAGGTTTTACAATTAATGCCGGGAGTACAGTCAGGAACTGAAGGTACCAGTGGGTTTTATGTCAGAGGGGGTGGCCCTGATCAAAATCTGATAGTTCTTGATGATGCTACTGTTTATAACGCTTTTCATTTGTTCGGATTCTTTTCTGTCTTTAACGGGGATGCCATAAAAAATATGCAATTATATAAGGGTGGCTTTCCTGCGCGTTTTGGCGGAAGATTATCGTCTGTGTTAGATATTCAGATGAAAGATGGAAACAAGCAAAAAATTTCAGGTGAAGGAGGGATTGGACTTATCAGTAGCAGGCTTACCCTGGAGGGACCCATCATTAAGGACAAAGCATCTTTTCTTATTTCAGGACGCCGCACTTATCTTGATGCAATTATAGCACCTTTCGTACCTCAGGATGAAGCTGCTGGGTATTTTTTCTATGATTTAAACACGAAAATCAATTATGATATCAATCCTAACCATCGGATTTTTATTAGCAGTTATATGGGGAGGGATAAGTTCTTTTTTAAGGATAATTATTCTGATGATTTTACACGTGATGAAACAGAAGGTGGGCTTTTTTGGCAAAACGCTACAGCTACAGTTAGATGGAATCATATTTATAACAATCGTTTATTTGCCAACGCCTCATTGATTTTTTCCGATTATACCCTGCAGATATTCAGTCGAGATGAGTTTGAAAACCTGGTGGAAAAAACTACCAGTGCATTTGAATTAAAATACAATTCAGGTATTCAGGATTTGGGGTTTAAATACGATATGAGCTGGCATCCCTTATCCAATCATCAGGTTAGATTTGGCATGCAGGCTATAAGACATAAATTTACACCCAGTGCTATTGTCTTAAGAGATGATGATATCGGAAAATTCGAGCAAAATGCAGAAATTCATATTTCTACCGAATCAGGACTATACATCGAGGATGAAATTAGCGTTGGAGATTGGTTAAAAATAAATCCGGGCTTGCGATATAGTCACTTCTATGCCGATAACACCAGCTATATGAATCTTGAACCTCGGTTTGCATCGAATCTGATGCTCATGCCCGAGTTAAGCTGGAAGTTTTCTTTTGCCTCCATGAACCAGTATATCCATTTGCTGAGCACTACAGGCATTGGTTTACCTACCGATCTATGGGTTCCTTCCACCGGACGGATTGCTCCCCAATCAACCTGGCAATTGGCTACCGGTTTTGCCTTTGACTGGCTTGAACGCAATGTTGAGTTATCTACGGAAGGGTATTACAAAAAGTCAGATAATATCATCGGGTATAAGGAAGGTGCTTCTTTCCTGTATATTGAAGACCCTGAAAATGCATCTGCTTTTTCATGGCAGGATAATATTACCAATGGTGAGGCCTGGGCTTATGGAGTGGAATTTCTAATCCAACGAAAATCAGGCAAATTATCAGGCTGGGCCGGTTATACCTTATCCTGGATACAGCATCGTTTTAATGAGTTAAATTTTGGGGATAAATTCTGGGCCAGATACGATCGCAGACATGATTTTTCTTTGGTTGGCATTTATGAGATTTCCCAGGGTATTACTTTTAGTGCAACCTGGGTTTATGCCACCGGAAATGCTCTTGATTTAGGAACCGGAAGATTCCCTGTTATCACTAATGCGATTTATAATCATGAGCAAAATCCTTATTTCGATCCGTGGTGGAATACTGCTAACGTGTATAACAAGAAAAACAGCTTCAGGGCTGCTGCATATCACAGGCTGGACCTGGGATTCCAGTTCCACAAAGATATTACTTCATTCGGATATCCTGTAAAGCGAACCCTTGAAATAGGAGCCTATAATGCCTATAGCAGAAGTAATCCTTTCTTTTATTTCTGGGAAAGCAATGTTCATGTGGATGAGTCAGGTATCGAAACCGGCCAAAGTTCTAATAAACTCATGCAGGTAAGTATTTTTCCTTTAGTACCCTCTGTCAGCCTTAATTTTAAGTTTTAGCCTTGTGATATTGATATTTACAAATTCAAAGAATATTCCGTCATGAAAATATTTGCAAGATTTCCGCATACAAATCTATACACACTATTGCTGCTGATGGCATGCATCTCTTTACTCTGGGGTTGTGAAGACTTTTTTGTTAGTGAAGCCGATAACGTTGATTATCCCGGTAGTGAATCACAGTTGGTGGTATATTCCTACATATCACCCCAGGATACGCTTTTAAGGGTATATGTATACCGATCAAGACCTTACATGCAAAATTTTGATGATTATATACCTGTAGATGGAGATGCAGAGGTATACATGGCTAAAAAAGGCGGTGATTATGTGCTGTTTCAATATGATGAAGAGCATCAGGCTTTTATAATGCCCGCCACAGAGTTAACCATACAGGCAAACCAGTATTATCAGCTGAAAGTTGAAACCTATGATGGTGATTTTGCCAAGGCAGAATGTTATGTGCCCGGCTTTGATGTAGAAGAAATTGAAGTTTCAGATCCTGTTCATTTGCAGGATCAATGGGGGAATTCGTATTTTGATGTTGAATGGAAGCTTACTATTCATAAGAAAGGAGAAAAGAAATATTTTTTTACCGGTGCCTACAATTTAGCCTATGAAATATCAAACGTTGCCGGTCGGATAGATACCATTGGCCCTTTTTACAGTGATTCCTATATTGAAAAGGGAACCCCAATATTTACCGATACTGAAGGAAATACCTATTCATTTAGATTAAGACAATGGGATCAATACTCTTACCCGGGTTATCCCGGTAATGGAGGGTATACGAAAGTGGATTCTCTGTTTATTTATGTGTTGCAAACAGACTTCCATTATTTCCGTTTCCATAAAAGTGTGGAGGATTATTTTTATTATGGCGATGATTTCCCTTTTGCCGAAAATGTGCATATATATACAAATATTGAAGGAGCGCTGGGTACTTTCGGAGGGTACAATAAAGAGTTATTTTTGGCAAATTAGGCTTATTTTTATGATCTGAAAAGGAATAATGGATCATTGTAATAGCCATGTCATGTAGATTTCCAAACTCAAAAACTTTCCCTATTTTTGCCGCTTACTAAAACAGTATCCGATGTCTTCAACGCTGATATTAATCTCTTTTCTGATCTATTCCTTTATAATTTTTGGCATCTCACGGTTAACCATACGAAAAGCCAATAATGAGACTTATTTTACCGGCAATCGCAATTCTCCCTGGTATATAGTAGCCTACGGTATGATAGGGGCCTCTCTGTCGGGGGTTACTTTTATGTCGGTGCCTGGATTGGTAAGATTCGAAAGCTTTTCTTATATGGTATTGGTATTTGGCTATCTGGCGGGTTATTTTGTCATAGCATTGGTGCTTTTGCCTTTATATTACAAGCTTAACCTTACCTCCATTTATACCTATCTGGAACAGCGATTTGGTTTTTCCAGTTACAAAACCGGTGCTTTTTATTTTATACTCTCCCGCCTGATCGGTTCTTCCTTCCGTATGTTTTTAGTGGTTAATGTATTGCAAATATTCGTTTTCGATCAGATGGGTATTCCCTTTAGTGTATCGGTAGTTCTTTTTATGGTGCTAATACTTTTGTATTCCTTCCAGGGAGGGATTAAAACCATTGTCTGGACCGATACCTTGCAAACAACCTTTATGGTTTCGGCCGTAGTGATAACGATTTTTATTGTGGCCAATACATTAGGCATGAGCCTTACAGAGCTCTGGGATGAAGCCACACAGAGGGGGTATACAAAAATGTTTATTACAGATATCAACGATAAACGGTTTTTTCTTAAGCAATTCTTTGCCGGCATGTTCATTACCATAGTAATGACGGGGCTTGATCAGGATATGATGCAAAAAAACTTAAGTTGTCGTAATTTAAGAGATGCCCAAAAAAACATGTTCACTTTTGGTTTCATTCTTATTCCCATAAATCTTATTTTCTTATTCCTGGGTGCCGTTTTATGGATTTATGCCGGCCATTTTAACATTACTATTGGTCAGACATCTGATAATCTCTTTCCCACCCTTGCACTGCAGTATTTGAGTATAGGAGCAGGATTAACTTTTTTCTTCGGACTCATTTCAGCTGCTTA
>JBEPXC010000007.1:0-36760 GCA_041642035.1 Sphingobacteriia bacterium | reverse complement strand
ATAGCCCCAAAGATGCTAAACATAAGCATGATCAGCACGATTACAATGTTATCGACGCCCATTTTACGCATAAACTTGTTGCCTTCGAGTTTGCGGGTGAATTTCAAAAAGGCATATATCCCCACATCAATGGCCCTCGACTGGTTCATGATCCAGAAAGCACCTCCAATCATAAGAATGAATATGATGATGTTGCTTTGCTTTACAAAACCACTGAACAAGGCAGAAAAAATCTGCCAGGTTTGATATGTGCTCTCGAACTTTGCCTGGTGCTCAGTATACAGGTCGTTTTGGAAAAAATGGATATTTTCATCCTGCTTCACTTTCTCATGGTATCCTGCTTCTATGAGTTGATCGAGATGTGCCTCAGAAAGAAATACATTCTTGTCAACTTTTACCATCACCACCTGATCGGTAAACAAATTGGCGATGTTTTTCTCGTAGGAGAAAATTAGGGAAGAGGTAATTTCCTGATTTTCAATTTTGGATACTTCAATGTATTTGCCGGGAGGGATAAACCAGGTCATTACAGCAGAAATGACAATAATGGCAAAAACTATTACATAGGTGTGCGGGACTTTTTTTAACATCTTTAGCTCGAATATTGTTTTACAGTTCTAATTTATGTTTTCTTGTTAGGGTATGGTAAACTTTTCGCCGGGAAGGTAAATATTTATTTTCAGATTTTGGGCTCCCAGCTTACCTTTTTGTTCATTGTATGATTTTTCGGGGTTGCTGAAAACCATCACCTGTGCTTCTCCAATTACTTCAGCCTGATTACCTTTAACCAGGATGGCTGTTGATTCATCTATACCAATGCCTGCCAGTTCAGGATTTTCTATCACAGCAGTAATAAGACGATTGTGTCGGCTTCTTTGTATAAAGTGCTGATCTATTATAGCCGTAGTGATCAACCCCAGGCCTTTAGCCAGTTCAAGATTCTCTGATTCAATAGTACGGAAGGTTTCTGAATATTCCCGTTCGCGTAATTCGTCGCCGGTAATCATTTTTTCGCTCATTACGGCTGCTCCCGCGCTGGTTCCTGCAATCATGGCTCCTTGGGCAAAGGCATCATGGATGGCCGATTCAATATCTGTTCCTCCAACAATATCCATAAACCGGTTTTGATCCCCTCCGCTGATGTATATCAACGAGGCATTGCGCAACGAATCTAGCCATTGTGGATTTATTTGATCATCTTCAGTAAAATTGAATCCGGCGACCTTTTGGATGCCATTGTTAATAAATTGCTCACCCGACCAGATAATAGCCGAGTCGGGCAGGCTACTCGACATGGGCAAAATAACCGCATATCCTCCATCTCGTAACCCGGCCTCGTCAATCATACGGTTTACAAGAGCATCGGGTCTGCTTCCTCCCCCAATGATAAATAATGAGCCCGAATTTTCTGACTGTTGATCTTGTTGGGGTTGCGTGCAGCCTGTTATATTTATTATAAGGGCTGCAATAATCAGTATGTTTTTCACCATAATCGTAAAATTTAAAGGGTCGTTGTTTGCTGGTTTTGCATTCAACGACCCTTTGTATTTTTGAGTTAATTTATTTTCCCGACTGGAAAACGTGAATATTGGTGAGTCCAATTCTGTCTAAATCGGTTGAATCGTGATGACGGAATGCGATGTGAATTTTTTGGCCTGCAAAGGAGCTTAAATCAACATCTCTGAGCATCCACACCCAGTTTTCCATATCAGTTTGCAGACGCTCAGTAAACACCTCTGTAAAATCTTCTGTATCGGTTCCGCTAACAGAAACCAAAACACTATAGTTCTCCGTTCGATAGGCAGGCGTGTTGGCAGTAGGGGTTACGTCGAATTGTAAAGTAACTCCACTTGTAATCTCGCTCAAATCAATTTCCGGGGTAATAATCCAGTTGTCGGGTGTAAGGGCAACATCGTCCCAGGACATGGAAAGAATATAGTATTCCCCCTCAAATGCATCCCAGTACCAGTTGTTTCCATCACCATCCTGGTCTTGTAACAACCATCCCTCAGGCGGGAAGTTCTCTGCCAGGCTCTCATCATCGAATCTTTCCTCAAATATGGTTGGCACCAGCACCAGTCTTTCAGTGTTTGTAAGATTATTGTAATGCAAATCAGTTTGTTCGGGCTGTGGGGTTACCGTAAGCGTTACATCAAAGATGCCGTTTTCGGTGTAAGTGTAAACCGGGTTTTCTTCCCCAGAGCTGTCGCCGTTGCCAAAATCCCAGTGATAGTCCGCAGCCATAAGTGATTTGTTGATGAATGCCACTTCATAGTGTACATTGCCGGTTTCAGGGTCTGAAAACAAATCATAGGTATATTCGAAGTCTGCCTGGGTACTGGCTGTGGGGATGATTATTTCTTCAGTAGTGCAGGCTGCCATGATAAAGATGAATATCCCCCGTACAACCCAAAGACCTTTATTTAATCTTATTATTTTCATAATTTCAAATGTTGATTATAGTGACAAAATCATAAGGTTTCAGCAATTTATTATCCATGTATTTATTATTTAAAGAACCTTAAAGATGGATGTAATTAATTGCCTGGTAATTAGTATCCCGGATTTTGATCTTCGTTGCCAATGGCATCGTTGGCCAGGATTTCGTTTAGCGGTATCGGAAAAAGGGTTTGATCTGTATTAGTCACACCCTGCAAAACATCTACGGCCCTGTTGGTTCTTGTAAGGTCGAACCATCTGTGGCCTTCAAAAGGAAATTCAAACTTGCGTTGCTCTAACACTTCAAGGGCCAGAAAATCAGGGTCTGTTTCGGCAGAAGGCAATAACCCTGCTCTTTCCCTTATGGCATTCAGATCGGTCAGAATAATTTCTGAGTCTGCATTTTTGATCGCATTTGCTTCTGCCCTGATCAGGTGCATTTCTGCAAGTCTAAAGACATATACATTGTCGGTGCCAGTTTCAATATCGCTGTATTTTATTACATAGGGGTCCTGACCTGTAAAGGCAACAGAAGCCTCAAACCGGATGTCGTCATCCTGGAATCCATCCAGTAAGGTGGTGTCGGGAGCAAATTCATAACGACCACTCAAGCTGGTAGGTAAAAAATACTCAGCCAGGCGATTTCTATCCTGCTCGTTGAATTCAATTTCAAATATGGATTCGCTGTTTTGACTTCCACTGAATAAGTAGGCATAATCGTTTTCCAGCTGGAGACCGAAATCATTAATAACGCTGCTTGCAGCAACAATTGCACTGTCGAGATAATTTGAATTTTGTTCGGGATTGGCATAATAAAAATGCAGGCTTACTCTTGCTTTGAGGGCCTTTACCGCTGCAAGGGATGCTTTGCCGGGGATAATGTCAGCGGTGATATTTGATTCTGCAAGGTGGATGTCAGAAAAAACCTGTTGAAAAACATCACTGACAGAGGAACGGGGCATATTAAGGTCCTCCTCGTTGGGACTTGCAGGGGCTGTTTGAAGGGGCACTCCCCCAAAAAGCCGCATGAGATCGTAATGGCCCAATGCCCTGATAAAGTGCATCTCTGACAATAATTGTTCTTTTTCTTGTGGTTGCAATTCTTCAATATGTGGTATTCGGTCAATCACATTGTTTACCCGGTTGAGGGCTATGTATATGCTTGCCCAGATGCCTTCTACGATAACATTGTCGGCAAGAATACTGTTGTTGTCAATCTGATTGTAACCGGCAGTGGTGCCCGACCAGATAAGGTTGTCGGCCGTAAGATCGCCCACAGCAATAAAGTTGCGACCGTAATAACCTGCTGATTGTAATGCATCATAACTACCGTTGATAGCCCTGATAACATCATTTTTGTTGTTGATGGCAGCATCAGCCGGAATAGAATGTTGTGGATCTACATCAAGTACGTCACATGATACCCAAAAGATCGCCAATATTGCGGTTATTGAAAATAATTTTTTCATCAGAAAATGATTTATTTAAATAATTGGTATGAATGGAACCCACTGGCTTTTTATTCATTGTTTTTTGTGGGTTTTCATATGTATATTTTTAAAGTCCTATATTAATACCAAAAGAAATGGTTCTAACCTGCGGATAGGTGAAAAAGTCTGTTCCCAGAACAAGATTGTCAGCACCAGCATAGTTTACTTCGGGGTCCATACCACTATAACGGGTAAAAGTAAACAGGTTTTGGGCTGACACAAAAACTCGGGCACTACGCATAGCCGCTCTTTCCACAAAGCTTTGGTTTAGGTTATAGGAAAGAGATACATTCTTAATGCGCAGGTAAGATCCGTCTTCTATAAAGCGTGAGGAAATCCTGTTGTTGTTATTTGGATCACGACCAATGGCACGTGGAATGTCGGTTTCATCACCGGGCTCACGCCATCTGTCTAGTACGGCGATGGTTTGGTTGTCGTTGCCCTTCATAGATTCGATATAAATACGTGTTCCGTTAAATATATCATTACCATAAGAGTACTGGAGAAATATACTTAGGTCGAAATTCTTCCAGGAGAGATTGTTTCCGAAACCACCGGTGAAGTCAGGATTGGGATCGCCAATTTTGGTGCGGTCGCTGGCATCAATTACCCCGTTCTTATCCACATCCTCAAATACGATATCGCCCGTAGATGGGTCAACCCCCAGGCTATTGTAACCATAGAATATGCCAATAGGTTCGCCTACTCTTACACTGTTACTGCCTCTGCCTATATTGTCCAGAGGTTGGTCTTTGTAAAGAGAAAGCACCTTGTTGCGGTTGCGGGATAAATTGAAGGTTGTAGTCCAGCTAAAATCATCTGTTTCGTAGTTTATCGTATTTAAGGTTAGCTCAATGCCCTGATTTTCCAATTCCCCAATATTGGAGGTTATGCTGGATGAACCAGAAACCATAGAAATAGGACGATTAAAGAGAAGATCCTGGGTTTGGTTGTTATAATAATCAATGGAGATTTCAAGTCTGTCGTCCCAAAGTCCTATGTCAAGGCCGGCATTAAATTGGTAAGTGGTTTCCCATTTGAGATCTGGGTTTTCAAGGCCAAGAGGATAAATGCCCGACTGGCCAAGATAGTTAGAGCCCCCTCCATAGAGTGCAAGATAAGCAAAATCCGGAATACCATCATTACCGGTAATTCCGTAACTAAGCCTCCACCTCATTTCATTTACCGGGGTGTTTATATTCTGAAAAAAGTTCTCTTGCGACATTCTCCAGGCGGCAGAAACAGCCGGGAAAAAACCATAGCGGTTGTTTTCACTGAATTTGGTAGAGCCATCATACCTTGCAGTGGCTGTGATGATGTATTTGTAATCAAAGTTGTATTTGAATTGTCCGAAGTATGAACTCATACCCCGGTCTACTGCTCTGGCATAAGCATCGCTAATGGTGCCTGCTTCAGAAAGGTATTCGAAATCTTCATTGGGAAAATCTACCCCTCTGATAAAAAGATTTCTTCGCTGGAACATTTCAAAAGAATAGCCTGTCAATAGTTCAAGGTTGTGAGCATCGGCAATGGAAGTGGCATATCGCAGGGTATTGTTGGAAACAATATTTAGTACATTGTTTTGGGCCGCAATGCCGATACCATTAGATCTGGCACCCTGCCTTGTTGTAATGGGATCGTAACTGTGCTCCCGAAGGCTAAGATAGTCGACACCCCATTTTGTGCTAAAAGTAAGGTTAGGCAAGAGCCGGTAATTTGCAAATACATTTCCAATGGTCCGATAGGAGTGTGCCTGGTTGATAGCCTCATTGCCAATAGCAACGGGGTTGGCAAAGGGGGCTTCCTCATTATAGGAACCATCTTCGTTATATACAGGAAAAATAGGAGGGTTCGCAATGGCATTGGCCAGCGGAGCATTGAGCGATTGGTCACCCTCAACTCTATTGTTCAATGAATAACTTAAACCAAAACTTGCTCCAATATCAAAATTGCTGTTTATCATATGGTCCACATTGATACGACTGTTGAGTCTTTCATAGGAGGTTCCTAAAACCACTCCTTCCTGGGTGTAATAGCTGCCCGATACGAAAAATTTAGTATTCTCGCTTCCTCCGTTGGCAGACAATTCATAATTGGCCATGGGAGCACTTCTTAAAACATGGTCCAGCCAATCGGTATCTACCATATCGTCAGGGTTTTCCGGAGTAGTCTCTTTTAGGTTGTGCCATTGTTGGGCATTGAGCATTTCCAGACGGTTTTCTACATCCTGTATACCATAGGTTGCATTAAAGTTGATTTGGGTTTTTTGCTGTAACCCTCTTTTGGTCGTAATGAGGATTACGCCGTTGGTGGCCCTTGCTCCATATATAGCAGCAGCGGATGCATCTTTGAGTACTGTTATAGATTCAATATCGTTGGGATTGATGTCGGAGAGTGCATTGATGCCCTGCCCTGAGAATCCCACTTGCCCATAGTTTCCGGTTGTAATGGGAATACCATCGACTACGTATAAGGGCTCGTTGCCGGCCGAAATAGAGCTGTTTCCTCTTATACGTACCGAAGTGGCCGCTCCGGGTGTGCCTGAGTTCTGGGATATCTGTATTCCCGAGCTTCTGCCCTGAAGCACTGCATCAACCGTGCGCATGGGCACGTCGCGAATATCGCTGCTGCTTACCACGCCCATCGACCCTGAAACCAAACGGCTGGATTCTGTGCCATATCCCACTACTATTACTTCGCCCAGATTGGCCACATCCATCATCAAGGCTACGTCAATTGTATTTCTGCCTTCAACGGGTATGATTTCAGATACCATGCCTACATAACTGAAAATTAAAGTGTCGTTGGCATTAAGATCTATGCTATATCGGCCGTCCAGATCGGTAACGGTTCCCTGTGAGGTGCCTTTTATTTGTACCGTTACTCCCGGAAGGGCCATATCGTCCTCCATAAAGGAAGTTACTTTACCTGATACAGTGATACTTTGGGCATGTAACCCTGTCAATGTAGAGCAAAGTATTGCAACGCATAATATGATTTTCTTCATAAGTTTTAGTTGTAGATGAGTGATAAATCGTTCTGGTGCAATATGCATTGATAATTTTGATGCAAGTATAAGAAGTTTTTTTTAAAAAAATTAATTAATATAGGAAAATGTTTTGTGCCTGTCTGTATTAAAAGCCATTAGGTATTGTTTACGGCTTGAATATCCTTCATAAATCGACCACATATTTGGGGTAAGTATGGGCGGAAAGAAAAAAATCCAAGTATTTTTTCTCTTTGAATTTACAAGAAAATATTCTTTATGATTCTCCTAAAACTACCACTGGAAGGCTACCTTAAGATTGGAGTTGTTGATTAAAAACGTGTTAAAAAATATTCGTTTAACAGCTTTGCAAATTTCTATTAATTTTGCACCGGACTAAAAGCATGGGATACACCAACCCTATGGTTAAACAAATCAAGAAATTTATACACACATATATATTATTACCTGAATTATGGAACAATTAAAAAGGCAGAGAGTAAATGACCTTCTCAAAGGGCGTGTAGATAACCTGATAGGAGCACAGGTTAATGTTAAAGGATGGGTTCGAACCAAAAGAGGCAATAAAAATGTTGCTTTCATTGCCCTTAATGATGGCAGTTTTATTCATAATATACAGGTGGTGGTTGATGTGGCTGATTTTGCCAACGACGAATTATTGAAAAAAATTACCACCGGTTCCTGTATTTCTGTAAACGGTAAGTTGGTTGAGTCACAAGGATCCGGGCAACATGTCGAAATTCTTGCTGCTGATATTGAGCTTTATGGTATTGCCGATGCAGATACCTATCCTCTGCAAAAGAAAGGACACTCGCTGGAATTTCTTCGCGAGATAGCCCACCTGCGTCCACGCACCAATACCTTTGGAGCAATCTTCAGAATACGCCATGCACTGGCCTTTGCCATACACAAATATTACAACGACAAGGGATTCTTTTATCTTCATACCCCTATCATTACCGGTTCGGATGCCGAAGGTGCCGGGGCCATGTTTAGAGTTACTACCCTTGATTTAAACAACATCCCTAAAACCCCTGAAGGGAAAATTGACCATGAGAAGGATTTTTTTGGTAAAGAAACCAACCTTACCGTGAGTGGCCAACTCGAAGGAGAACTGGGCGCACTGGCTCTGTCAAATATTTATACCTTTGGCCCTACCTTCCGTGCCGAAAACTCCAACACCTCACGTCACCTGGCCGAGTTCTGGATGATTGAACCCGAAATGGCATTTTACGATATCAACGACAACCAGGATCTGGCAGAAGATTTTCTGAAATACCTAATCCGGTATGTTCTGGAGAACTGTCCCGATGATCTGGCGTTTCTTCAGAATATGTACGATAAGGAACTTCTTGAAAGACTTACCTTTGTTACCCAAAACACTTTTGAAAGACTTCCTTATACCCACGCAGTAGAGATCCTTGAAAACTCAGGTAAGAAATTTGAATTCCCTGTTAAATGGGGTGTTGATTTACAGTCAGAGCATGAAAGATACCTGGTAGAACAACATTTTAACAAACCGGTTATTCTCACTGATTATCCGCGCGACATTAAGGCTTTTTATATGAAGCAGAACGACGATGGGAAAACCGTAAGAGCCATGGATGTATTGTTTCCTAAAATTGGAGAGATAATCGGAGGCAGCCAACGCGAGGAGAACTATGATAAGCTCCTGGCACGCATCAGAGAAATGGAAATCCCCGAGAAAGATGTATGGTGGTATTTGGAAACCCGCAAATTTGGTACTGCACCACATAGTGGTTTCGGATTGGGCTTTGAACGCCTGATGCTTTTTATCACGGGTATGGGCAATATCAGAGACGTGATACCTTTTCCTCGTGCCCCTTTAAGTGCTGAATTTTAACATCAACCTTATTTGAGTATCAGGAAAAAAATTCTTAATTTGGTCATGTTTTTTATTAGCGACTTTATCATCAAATAATTTAGTGTAATCACCAAATCATGTTAAAACAAAGATTACAACAAAAACTCCTTCAGAAACTTTCTCCTCAGCAGATTCAGCTTATGAAACTGTTGCAGCTTCCTACATTGCTTCTTGAGCAGAGAATAAAAGAAGAAATTGAGGAAAACCCTGCATTGGAAGAAGGTACAGAAGACGAGTTTGAGGATTTTGATGAAAGCCCCGATACTGATGATTCCGCTGATGAGTTTGAAAACGATGAGTTTGAGAAAGACTTTGATGAACCCGAAGTAGATCCTGATAACGAGTTCGATATCAGCGATTATATCGAAGATGATGAAATCCCCAATTATAAACTCGCTGCTAATAATACCAGTGCCGACGATGAGCATAAGGAAATGCCCATGTCTACTTCTTTCAGTTTTCAGGAGCATTTACTAAGCCAGTTGGGCCTTAGGAATTTGTCGGAACAGGAAGAGCTGATTTCCAAACATATCATCGGAAATATTGATGATGCGGGATATTTGCAACGCGATATCCATTCGCTCATTGATGATCTTGCCTTCTCTTTAAACGTAAGAACCAATTTCAAGGAGATACTGGGTCTGCTGCGCATCATCCAGGAATTTGATCCTGCCGGAGTAGGAGCCAGGGACCTGCAGGAATGCCTGTTGCTGCAAATACGCAGAAAAACCCCTCGCACGCAATCGGTCGAGAATGCCACCCTCATGCTGGAGAAAAATTTTAACGACTTCACCAAGAAACATTACGATAAGATCCAGAAGAAATACAACCTCACGGATGAAGAGTTTAAAGATGCCATTGATGAAATCCTCAAGCTCAATCCCAAACCTGGCAATACCGTCACTGGAGCAGGGCAAAGTGCTCAATATGTCATCCCCGATTTTATCATCTCCAGCGCTAATGGAGACCTTGAACTCAGTCTCAACTCTCGAAATGCCCCCGAGCTGCGCATCAGCCGAACCTATACGAATATGCTCGAAAACCTGGCTGGCACTAAAACAAAAACTGATGCCCGCCAAAAAGAAGCCATGATGTTTGTGAAGCAAAAACTCGATGGTGCCAAATGGTTTATTGATGCCATTCGGCAACGGCAAAATACTTTGCTCAACACTATGGAAGCCATTCTCGATTTTCAAAAAGAGTATTTTATTACAGGGGATGAAACGAAGATAAAACCTATGATACTTAAAGATATAGCCGATATTGTCAAACTCGATATATCTACCATTTCACGCGTAGCCAACAGTAAATACGTTCAAACACCCTATGGAACTTTCCTGCTTAAAACCCTCTTCTCCGAATCCTTGCAAAATGAAGAAGGAGAAGAAGTCTCCACCCGTGAAGTAAAAAAAATACTGCAGGATTGCATCAGCGCAGAAAATAAAGTTAAACCCGTTACCGATGAGCAGCTTACTGCCATTTTAAAAGAAAAAGGATATAATATCGCACGCCGCACCGTTGCCAAATATCGTGAGCAGCTGAACATCCCTGTGGCACGCCTAAGAAAGGAACTGCTTTGATAGAAAAGAAAAGCTGGTGGGCCAGCGGATTAAGCTTGTTGTTTCATCCCCTGATTATTCCTACCCTTGGGGTAATCATTTTACTCTCTATTCCAACCTACATTTCCTTTTCTACCTCTGTACAGGCTAAAAGGATCATTATTGCCATGGTTTTTTTTAATACCTGCATAGCTCCCTTAACCACGATGCTGTTAATGAAAAGAATGAAGATCATTCCCGATCTGTTGCTCTTCGAGAGGCTTGATAGAATCTATCCCACCATTGTGAGTGCATTCTTTTACCTGTTTACCTATTACCTGTTTCGTCAGGCCAATCTGCCTGCCTTGCTAAGCTATTTTATTATGGGGGCTACCCTCTTGGTCGTAGTGGGGTTTGTGGTAACCTATTTCTGGAAGATAAGCTTTCACCTGATGTCTATGGGTGGTTTTACGGGTTTTCTTATTGCTGTTTCCCTCCTTCTGGATTATCCCCTGCATCTGCTTATTATTCTTGCCATCCTCATCTCAGGCCTGCTGGGCGCGGCACGCATACAGCTCAATGCTCATAAGCCATCCCAGGTATATGCAGGATTTCTTACGGGCATTGCCGTGATGCTTTCACTTTTTTTCTGGCTGATGATGGGCTAGAAGAGGATAAACGATAGTCCTACACTCATAAAATTAGCCCCTTCAGCATTGTTGTCTGTGAAAATATCCGTCATCGACATATAGGCATTGAGATTAACTCTTCCGTAGCCAATCCTGCCATATACCCCTATTAGAAAAGGATTTATGTTGTCGAGTGATTTCTCCTTTACTTTGATTTCACGCTCGTCGGGCTCTGTTTCACCCTTGTATTTAGTATGTCCGCTTACCAGCCAACCACCCTTTACACCGGCATGGATTCTGAAGGTGCGGGGCGTGTTTCGTGTGCGATATCTGATTTCCAGCGGGATGTTGAGGTAGTTCAGGCTTAGTTTGTTGTTGTCATATTCCTGATCTTCGGGGATTTTTTCGAAATGATAATTGCCATCATCGTCATCATCCCACACAAAGAGGTTATCGCTGTAAAGATTATGACTCGAAAATCCAAATCCTGCCGCAACACTGAAATTCGATGTGCTGATGGGAAACTCTTGTATGTAATCAATGGAGATGCCCCTATTAATGGCTTGTGGATCCATGTCAGCGGGTAAATCGCTCCAGAGGTCGGTAAACATTCCAATAATCAGCCGGTCTTTGGCTGCCATTTTAGTAATAGGATCCTGTGCATAACTTTGTGCAATGGGTAATGACAGAATCATTATAATCAAGATAGACTTCTTCATAATTAGGTTTTTATAAGTGTAGTAAAATAATTTCTATGATGAGGGATGTAATTTTCAAAAATAGTGCCATTTATGTTAAAAACATAATGCATCGATGGATTTATTCCTGCGTTTTGATCACCAACTTACCTTTTACTCTTCCGGAAGCAATATATTCATGTGCCGCGGAAGCTTGCGATAAGCTGTAAGACTTATCGATCACCGCTTTTAACCGGTCTTCTTCGATCATGCCAGCCAATACTTTTAGGTCTTTTCCACCCGGTTTGGCCAGCATTCCATACGATTTACGCGAACGCAATACGTTGGTGAGCTGATGAAACAAAACATTTAAATTGGGTACGGTGGTAACATAAACGCCCTTTTTGCTAAGCACACGACTGCTTTTGGAATAGTTTGTTTTTGCCACCGCATCAAAAACAATGTCATATTGGGCTTCCATCCGGGTGAAATCTTCTTTCTGGTAATCTATTACAATATCGGCACCAAGGCTTTTAACAAGATCAATATTTTTACCCGAGCAGGTTGCTGTTACGTGCGTGTTATAGGCTTTGGCAATCTGCACGGCATATATGCCCACACCGCCAGAGGCGCCATTAATCAGAACCTTCATCCCGGAGCTGATTTTTCCTTTATCACGTAGCGACTGCAAGGCTGTTAGCCCTGCCAGGGGTACGACTGCAGCATGCTCAAAATCAATAGTATGCGGCATGCTGCACAACAACTTCTCCTGGGCTACCACGTATTGTGCATAGCCTCCATTTCCTATTCCCAGCATCGCAAATACCTTGTCGCCTGCCTTGAACAATCCGCTGTCAGGGCCTACTTTCTCTACGATGCCCGATATTTCACCTCCCGGGCTGCGTGGCAGCGAAGCCGGCATGAGCCATTTCAAACTCCCTTGCCTGATTTTATAATCAACAGGATTAACTCCCGCAGCCATCACTTTTATCAGCACCTCTCCCGAAGCGGGCTGCGGAACAGGAGTATCAATTACAGTCAAAACTTCAGGGCCACCATACTTGTGATAAACGACTTTTTTCACTTTATTTGGGGTTTAAGTATTCTTTTATTCATTAGTCCGTTTTTATGGGTTCTATGCATGTAAACAAACAATTGATTTGAATTGTTGGACCGCTACATTTAATTGCTGTGGTTTATTTTCAATGGTATTAGTACAAAATGCATTGATTAATGATGCGCCGGGGTGGGATTCGCGATACTTTGTTTCCTACATAGAATAATTTGTTTTGCATGAGGTGTTTTTTCCCTGATTATTTTTACTTTTGCCCTCGTAAAGTCTATAACATGGGTTGAAATAATACCCTCTTGTTGTAATCCCCCTTTGAGTATAATCGATTTAAAACACGCATTTTATGGGAAGAGCATTTGAATACCGGCGCGCAGCCAAAGAAAAAAGATGGGACAAGATGTCCAAGGTATTTCCGAAAATCGCTAAGGCAATAACCATAGCAGCTAAAGAAGGGGGTACTGATCCTGACCTCAATTCAAGATTGCGCTCAGCCATACAGAATGCCAAGGCAGCCAATATGCCCAAGGACAACGTAGAAGCGGCCATTAAGCGGGCAGCCGGAAAGGATGCCGAAAATTTCGTGGAGATACTTTATGAAGGGAAGGGTCCTCACGGCGTACTGGTGGTCATTGAATGCGCCACCGACAACCCTACCCGTACCATTGCTAACATTAAATCCTATTTTAATAAAACCGGGGGGGCATTGGTAACCACCGGTTCACTCGATTTTATGTTTTCACGCAAGGCAGTCTTTGAGTTTGAATTGAAGGAAGGTATGGAAGTAGAAGAACTTGAACTCGAACTTATTGATGCTGGTCTGGAAGAAATCGTTACCAACGAAGGCGTGGCCTATACCTATGCTGATTATAAGGATTTTGGTGCTCTCAGCCAGGCTCTGGAGGAGAAAGGCATTGAAGTAACCAAGGCCAACCTTCAGCGGATTCCCACTTCTCCGGTAGAATATACCGAAGAGCAGCTGGAAGAGATTGACAAGTTGCTCGATAAAATCGATGACGACGATGATATCCAGGCGGTGTATACCAATATTGCCTGAAAAAATTTCACCAACGGCCTCCAGCTGCATATATTGTCATACAATCCAGGCCATGCCAATTGCCGCTCGCTTTTATATCTTTATGCGATAATCTCTGGTGTAACTATTTTTTACTTCAAAAGGATTAAAAAGCCAAATTTGCTTCGCGATGGGTTTCTTTAACGAACTGTCTGAGCAGGGCATTAAATTTTTCAGGTTCTTCCATCAGGGGGCTATGGGCCGAATTTTCGAAAGGGATAAAAGCTTTTTTCGGAGCCTCTAGCTGTTCATAAAACTCTCTTGCCACTACATAGGGTGTCTGATAGTCATGGATGCCCTGGCAAATAAAAACAGGCACTCGTATTGAATCTGTTTGGGTCATCAGGTTGGTGTTTATCACTTCCAGCCATAGGCTTTTTAAGGAGTAAAGATTACCTCTCATGTAGTTAAACTTCTCTGAAAACGTATATTCCGGTGTGTTAAGAACCATTTTTATCAAGGGCCACATGCTCGTATGTTCTCTCATGGCACCCCCGAATTTATTCACAAAGTTACGTTCAGTCCGCAGAAACGACACCCATTCATCCGCTGTAGCCAGCGAATCGGGAAAGGTAAGTTTTTCAAGCTTTTTCAGACTAGCTTCATCCTCACGTAAACGTGCCTGTTCCTTCACCCAGTCGAAAGAAATCTTTTCTCCCCTATACTGATGTGCCACCTGGCCCACTCCTATATAAGCATGATAAAGCTCCGGGTGGTGCCATGCCGTCTTTATTCCCAGCAGTGAGCCCCAGGAATGCCCCATGAGGTAGATTTTCTGCTGATTAAACCGCTTGGATAGATGTAGGCTAACCTCACGTGTATCAGCAATAAACTGCTCCATAGTCATGCTCTCCCCGGGAATATCTGTCGAAAAGGACTTGCCTGATCCCCGCTGTTCCCAATAGACCATAATAAAATCTTCTTCAAGAGCTCTGTTGTAATGGTTCATAAAGGCAATCTCGGGGCTGCCCGGGCCACCATGAAGAAACAACATCACAGGCTTGCTCATATCGTTGCCGCGGATTATCAGGTATTGATCTATGCCACCAATTTCTGCCTTTTCAATTACAGAAATACCTGTTGAAGGAACGTTTTCGGCAGATTCTTTTACTTCCAATGGCTTTCCAGGGCTTTTTAGGTATAATGCAAAAGAGGCAGTCAGGATGATCAGTAGGATGATGGCGAGAATGTAGAACATAATTTTCTTTAGCATTTTATGTTGGATTAAAGATTACACTTCACCCGTGATATTTCAGGAATTAATTGACCTGTTTTATTCAAGTGGGCGTGAGTTCAGGTTGGTTAAATTAAAGATTTCTTAAATTATACGGTATTGCTCAAGGAGTGAAAAACTTACAACACCCTCATTATACTGATGCTTCCCTCTGTTTCAGCTATGGTTTATAGATACCCGCAGCAGGCTGAAAAAAGATAGAATTCTCTTCATGTCGGTTGTTTTGATTAGTAACGTTCAGATGATGCATGCAACATCATTCCATGGAATCGGAAAAGAAAATTTGTTAAAATTATAAAATAATTTTAAATACTACTTCACCCTTGGCAAAAAAAAACATGAAATTACGGTTCTTCCAGCTTGTCAGGCATCTCAGAGTTAATGGCATAAATGGGCGAGCTGGAAGTCGCAGGACGACCAGTCTTCTTCTAACCTGCTCTTTTCAGAAGAAATGATATCCGGGTACCATTGAAGATTTCTTCTTCCATCGTGCCATTTAGTTGTCGTGTCAGCAACGTAATCAGCTGTGTGCCGAAGCCGCTTCCCCGGGCTTTCTCAATATAACCTTTCCCAATTCCATCATCGGCTATGGATAAATGCAGATGCTGATCATTATAGGATATTAAACTTATATTAATCTTTCCGTTTACATTTCCGGGGAATGCGTATTTGAGAGAATTCGTCATTACTTCATTAACGATTAGTCCTATCGGAAGGGCAGTGTCCAC
The DNA here is from genome assembly GCA_041642035.1 of Sphingobacteriia bacterium. Lineage (GTDB taxonomy): Bacteria > Bacteroidota > Bacteroidia > Bacteroidales > UBA7960 > SKVR01. The sequence goes on along the minus strand of JBEPXC010000007.1, from coordinate 20,989 downwards.
ATCAAGCTCAATGGGCTCCATGTGATAATCTACCTCAACTTTTTCTGATGCATTAAAGGCATCCAGGAGATTCTCACTTAAATTTCTAAAATAATCTTTCATTTCGATGGCCATATAATTGCTGCCCCGGAATAATTTCTGATGCAAAATTCCCATAGAACGTACCCGGATCTGGCTTTCCATCATCACCGATTTAGCTACGGTATCACTGGTTTGGTGCAACTGCAATTCCAGCAAACTGGAAACAATTTCTAAATTGTTTTTTACCCGATGATGTATCTCCTTAAGCAAGAGTTCGTTTTGGGCGTTACGCTGATCGAGTTGGTGGTTGGTGATGGCCAGATCTTCATTGAGAATCTGTAGCTGCTTATTTTTTTGCAGGTTGGTGCGATAGCTGAAAAATCCGCTTCCGAGTAGCAGTATCATAAGCCCACCAATGCCTATGCTGAGCCGCTGAACCTTAGTCTGCTGCCTGATTTGCGCCTGCTGATCGCTGATGGTTGCCTCTTTCTTGTCGCTATCGTACTTTATCCTGAGCTCGCTTTTTACAGCGGCCAACGCCTCGGTAAGCCTTTGTATTTTTGCGAGTCGTGCATGATTCAAATAAAGCATTGCAGAATCCGGCTGATTTATTTTTTCATAGCATTCCGCCAGCCAAAACTGTTTGTTTTCCAGGAGCTCCCCATTCTGAATCCCTCTTTCCTGATGGTGCACCAGAGAAGCCATGATGTAAGGAATGGCCTCGCGGTATTTGCCCTGCAATCTATAAACATTGCCAATGTCGCCTTTCCACCCGTCTGCCTCTTCTTCTTTTTCAACAACCGTCTTAATAAGGTTCCAGGAGTAAAAGAAATCCGCCAGCGCTTTGTCAAATTCTTCCAGCTCTACATACACCTTGCCGCGCCAGGCGCGTACATTAGCCATATGGATGTTAGCTGCTCCATCATATTTGCGGGTAATAATATCAACAACCTGCTGTGCCTTTTCCAGTCCCAGGTCGGCTTTACCCACTTTGGGGTAGGTGTGAATTAAGCCCAGCAAGGGTTCAATGAGTTCATCCTCGTCGCTATAATGGGCTTCAAACAATTCGAGTGACTTTTCACCGTACTGCAGAGCCTGATCATAGTCTTTCGATTCGCGGAACAAATAGTTCAGACTGGCGTAGGCTTTGCCTATATTTATAGGTTGCTCCAGTTCCTCATATATGCGAACCACCTCAAATAGATGCTCTTCTGCCTGCAGAAATCGCCCCATGCTTACAAGGTCTTTACCCACCCGGTCGTAGGCCCTTGCAATTTTTTCCCGTTCCTCTGTTTGCAGCAAATATTCCAGGGTCTTTTTATCATGAAAATAAGTAGAGTCAGGATTGTTGGATCGCACGCTGAAATAGTGGTAAGACGCAATTATATTATGTGCCTGGGCAATATCTTCAGCTTTGCCTTCCTGCCTGGCTTTGTTCAACGCATAATAAGCCGCATGGTATGTTTCGTCAAAGCGATGCGATACATTTATGTCACTGATTTCTTTTTCGAGAAAAGTGAATAAACTATCCAATGGCATCTCCTTGATGCCATCTGTTTGAGCAGCAAGGCCATAGCTCACTAAAAAGAAATGGAGTATCAATACTTTCTTCATCTTTCAGATAGATTTAATTCTTCGTAATATTGTTGATAACTTAACAGTTATAGACAAGGTGCTCGTCCATTTCGTCTTTGTGAATGAGATCAACAATATACGAGCGATGGATGCGACAATCTATAGCAGGTTTTTTAAAAATGCTTACTTAAAGATACAATTATAGCCTGAATAAATTTCGTTCAGTTAAAAATAAACTTCTGTGAGTTTATTCTGCAGCCTCTATCTGTGGTCGGCCGTCTTCAGGCTCGTCCGACCACAGAGTTGACTATTCAGATTTACAGGTGTTTTATCAAAAACAGAGACTCCCGGGAAGTCTGCGTATGGCGAAAAAATTCAGAAAAGGCTTGATGATATTAATGCTCAGATGCCCTGCAAACCGATAATGCAGGCGTTGAAATAATTAGAGATACAACCTTACTCTTTCTGGCAAGACCCTAAAATTAAAATCTGGTATTGATCACATTTACAAATTCGGAACCAAAAGTATAGGTAAGGCCTATATGTGCAGAGACTTCGTAATCTGTTGCCTGCCGGCTTTGCTGTAGTAAAATATCTTCGATGGGCAGGGCTCCGGCAGGCAAGGCCACCAGGTCGTTAATAAACTCAAAACTACCCCATAGGTTAAGAGACAACCCTTTAAAGATCCTCAATTCGAGATCCGACTCCAGGGAAATGCGGTTGGCCGTATAATCGTGAAAATAATGAGAACCCGAAATGCCTGCCTCAAACGAACCCCATGGTTGCTGCAGTCTGGTGGTAAAGTTTAGAGAATGATGATACAGGTTTTCCTGCATTTTATAAAAAATGGTTTCTTCAATATACCTGTGATGTCCTGCACCAATACGATAGTTCAGGGTTATGGCCCTGTAGTTGGCTTCAGTGTAAGGCAGAAAACTGTATTCGATACCGGGTTCGGCTTCAATATTAAATTCTATATTGTGAAAAGTGCTGGAAAGCATATCCAAAAAGAAGCCCACTGACCAGTGCTGGCTTATGCTACGGATCAAATATCCATCAAAACCATGTCTGAACTGATTTCTTCTTATCTCTATATCGTCGGTAATAAAGGATCTACGATTGATATTAAAGTAAGGCCTTGCCCTTATTTTCCAATCCGCTGAAAGTTTATCGGCATAAAACCCCCAGCGCGAATCAAAACTGCTCTGTTTTCTTTCCTGGTTCAGGTTTAACCCGCCATAAATCTCAAAAGTCCAGTTCTTCCATGGATCTTCTACTTTTTCTACCTGTGCTGTATCGATGTCGCTGATGCTTATGGTTATTTTGCCGGCAATTGGGGTGTTGGCCACGTAGGGCATCAGGCCGAGTGTTAAGGCATCAACCATCCCTTTTCGGGTTTCTGTATCGGTATTGGTCGAGGGGGCCCAAAAAGTTATTTCGTTATTCATTCCGGTAAACTTTTCTCTGCCAATAAAGGTGAAAACATAATTTCGCCCGGCAGTACCACTACTATGACTGTTCAACATTATCTGAACATCAGCCAATTGCCTGTCACGCACATAGTTCACAAAATATATCTTTTCCCTGATGTATTGGTTATGCGTACGAAAGTCAAGAAACACATCTATTAAACCATTGATGGAAGTGTTTGCCGGCAAAATCGTATCCTGGGCATGTGTTGTGGTAGGGATAGAAAAAGTGAAGATGGTGAGCAGGGTGATAAGAACAATTGATTTTTTCATGTGTATTAACTCTGCAGTATTATTATGAATTTACTTGTACTATTAGCTTAAAAACGACTCGTATTTGTTGTGCAAAGTTAATTCAACTGTTATAAGTTAAGAATGTTTTCAGAGAAATATATTTTGGGTCATCAGTAGGTTTGTATCCGATATGTATTCACCACCTCCTGCCTGTGGTCGGACGACTCCCGGCTCGTCCAACCACTTCATAGATGTAGCTCAACCATAATCAAAGCTTTCTACCCTCCGGCATGCTGACATTCGATGAGCCCCTTATGACTGGTTAAAAAAATACATCAAAAGACAATAATGAAACCATTGCCTCTCCCTCAAATGTAAACCGACTTAGATCAACACCACCCACTGGTCGATAGAATAAATGTGAATTTCCTTCACCCTTTCCTGTAATGCTGTTCAATGCCCAGACAGCAGCTTCTGAATTACCCTCCAGATTAATATCTACGGGCAAAAGTTAATTTTTTGAATAACAGGGTTTCTGACATGTGTTTTATTTCCTACATTTGAAGAAAGAAAAAACCACCCATGATTTCAAGGTTTAGCATTGCCGTCTTACCCTTTCTGAATATCAGCTCTGACAAGGAAAATGAATATTTCAGCGATGGTATTACCGAGCAGATCATCAATGCCCTGTGCAGGTATGAAGATTTGCTCGTGATTTCCCGGACATCCTCCTTTGCCTTTAAAAATCAACCTGTTGACATAAGGGAGATCGGCCGAAAACTCAACGTGTTCCATGTACTGGAAGGAAGCATTCGCCGGTCGGGTGAAATGGTGCGCATAACCGCACAGCTTATCACGGCTGAAGACGGGTTTCATATGTGGTCGGAAACCTGGGATCGCCAACTCAAGGATATCTTTATCCTGCAGGATGAAATAGCCTTGATTATTGCTGAAAAAATAAACAGCAAGATCAGGCAGCCTGCCAGGCAAAAAGAGAATGTGATTGAAAATACCCTGGCCCTTGACCATTACCTGAAAGGACAATATCTCCTCAATAAGTTTGTAATCAGCAACAAGCAGCAAATGATATCGCACTTTGAGCAGGCCATCACCATCGATCCCAATTTCGAAAAAGCATACATTGGCCTCTGCAACGCTTATACCTGGTTGAGTTCTGTGGGAGCGTTCGATCCCATAAAAGGAAATAAAAAAATAGAGGAATACATCAGGATCCTCATGCGGCTCAACCCCAATACCCCGGAGATTTATATGCTTATTTCGGGTAAAAACTTTTGGATAGATTGGAATCTCCCCCTGGCTCTTCAAAATATCAACCATTGCATTGAACTAAAGCCAAACAATGCCGAAGCCTTTGTGGAGAAAGGATTGATATTTATGGGATTGGGACGTATTGATGAAGCTTTCCAATACCTTTTTCATGCCCAGCGACTTAACCCATACGACGAGGTTACGGAGTACTGTATTGGTTTTTTATATTCATTGATTAATGAAAACGAAAAGGCCATGGAGCTGGTAAACAAGAGCTTCAACACCCTTTCGCTTTGGGATGCACATTTCTTTCTCAGTGTCGAAACCCTTTGTAAACTCAATCGCTTTGATGAATCCTGGAGCATTATTGGTGAAAAGGAGAAGATTGAAAGCTTCGCTTATCTCATTCCTTATATCAGGGGTTTGTTCTTTTCCATCAAAGGAGATTATACCCAGGCAATCCATGAAATTGAGGTATTGGAACAAGCGTTGCAACACAACACCCAAATGGGAATGCCCTTTTACTATTACCTGTGCAAGATATACATAAACCTGGGGGAAAAAGAAAAAGCCATAGAATACTTCTGTAAGGGTGTTCAATTCAGAGCCTCTCCCTTGCTTTTTGCCAAAATCGATTGTGCTTTTGATTCCTTGCGCGATGATTCACGGATCCAGGATGCTTTGGGAAGCCTGAATTTTGAATGGCAGGAAACCGAGACCAAGTATAAACGCTCACCATTTACAAAACAACAAGCAAAGGAAATTGCCACGAGGCTCACGAAGGTCATGGAAAAGGAAAAACCATTCTTCAATTCCCGCCTGAGTTCTCCCGAGCTTGCTGAAATGATTGACATCACCACCAACCAGCTATCACAGTTTCTCAACGAACATCTCCACAAAAACTTCTACGATTATGTGAACTCTTTTCGTCTAAAAGAGTTTCAGCAGCTTTGTAAAAATTCCAAATACGCACATTTATCCATTCTTGGATTGGCTTACGAGTGCGGCTTCAACTCCAAAACAACTTTCAACGCTTTTTTTAAAAGGATGATGGGGGCAACGCCTTCGGAGTATTACAAGCGAGTTGAATAAAGATGCTCCGTGATAAAAGTCCGCCAATTTTCACGTACCCAATTCCTGGGGTATTAAGAGTCTTCTATGTGATTAATAATCAGAAGCAAGCCAGCGATTCGTCTGAATTGTGGTTCATCCCTACACCAAAAGGCGATTATCAGTTTCAGGCATGGGTACTTTGCATCAAAAAACCTTTTAAAATTTTGATGTCTCATGAAACCGTTCGCAATTTTCTCCATTCTAATCTATGCATTTGTAATTCCCGGACACACCCAGCATTATACCCAAACCCTAAGGGGAACGATCACTGACAAAGAAACCCACCAACCCGTCGCTTTTGCCAATATCGCCTTACAAACCAACGCTACCCTGCAGGGAGCCATTTCCGATGATGCCGGCAATTTCCGGATGAGCAACGTACCCATCGGCAGGGCAAGCCTTCAGATAAGCTTTGTTGGATACGAAAGTATAACTATTCCCAATCTTGAAATAACATCGGGACGTGAAACCATAGTTAATGTTGAGCTGGTTGAAAGTGCCATATCACTTCAGGGCGTGGTGGTAAGGGCCGAAAGCGATAAGGAAAAACCTATTAACCCCTTTGCTTCGGCCAGCGCCCGAACCTTTTCGGTTGAAGAAGCACAACGTTATGCCGGGGCAGGCTATGATGTTTCGCGCCTGGCCATGAATTTTGCTGGAGTAAAATCAACCGACGATACCCAAAACGAAATCGTGATCCGCGGAAACTCACCCATTGGAATGCTTTTCAGGCTCGATGGCATCGATATACCCAACCCCAACCACTTTGGCGATGGCAGTGCCTCCGGGGGTATTGTGAGCATGCTCAATGTTAATGTGCTGGCAAATTCTGATTTCATAACCGGTGCATTCCCGGCAGAGTACAACAATACCACATCGGGCATCTTCGACCTGAAAACCCGCAATGGCAATAACCAACAGCATGAGTTTATCGGCCAGTTTGCCCTGATGGGTACGGAACTTAGTGCCGAAGGTCCCATTTCAGTTGATAAAGGCTCTTCTTACCTGGTCAATTACAGGTACTCAACAGCACAGCTGCTCAATGCAGTGGTTGATCTTCAGATGGCTTCTCTGCCCACATACCAGGATGGACTGTTTAAGCTGAACTTCCCTTCAGACGGAAAAGGTACCACATCCATCATTGGTTTTGGAGGAACCAACCGCATCGACTGGCTCGAAAGCACAAGAGATACTTCAAAAGGGAAACCCGATATGGCGGCATTGCTGAATTATGATACCGATGAATACATCGATAACAAAAGTGGTGTGATCGGGCTAATCCATACCCGCACCCTGGGCAACAGCTCTTATTTCAAGATAATCCTTTCGGCTTCAAGGGTGGGTAATTTTTACCGGGTTGACTCGGTCAGCAACACCACCCGCTCTCCCCACCTTTGGTCGGCGTCCGGTTTTCAAAGAACCCGTTATGCAGCAAGGATATTCATCAATACAAGATTGAACAGCCGAAACAGCATCCGTACCGGTTTAACCCTCGAAAGACAGGATTTCAGGCTTAACGATAGCGTGCTGCAAGCTTCATCAGGAGCTTTCAGGACCCTGCGCGATTTTCATGGCAGCGATTACATTGCCCATCCATACATGCAGTGGCAACACAGGGTCAGCCGGGAGCTTAAATTCAATCTGGGCGTCAGCTCCAACTACCAGTATTCCACAGGAAACATTACCCTAGAACCTCGTGCCGGTCTAAACTGGGAACCGGTTGCAGGTAATACCTTTAGCCTGGCTTATGGCCTGCATTCTCTCTCCACACCAGTGGAAGTGCTACACAGCAAGGTTTTGAATGAGGATGGTTTTTACATTAGCCCAAATAAAAACCTTGGTTTTACAAAAAGTCATCATTTTGTGCTCAGTTATGATAAAGTCTTTTCAGGGAAAATAAGGTTGAAAACCGAAGCCTATTATCAGTTGATACGCGATGCTTTGGTTGAATCGCAACCCGGCTCTTTTTCCATGCTCAACAGGGCATCGTCATCCAGCCTCGAATTTGGAGCCTTAACCAATGGGGGGAGCGGCTTTAACTATGGTGTAGAAATTACCGCCGAAAAGTTTATGAATAAAGGCACCTATTTCCTGTCTACCCTTTCGCTGTTTGAGTCGAAGTACCGCGGTAGCGATAATGTACTCAGAAATACCGCTTTCAATGGAAATTATGTGTTTAACCTGCTGGGTGGTAAAGAATTCAGGATAGGGTCAGGGAAAGGTCGGTATATGAAAAGACTGACTGTGGATGGGAAATTCAACCTTGCCGGGGGCAAGCGCTACTCACCCATCGATAGGGAAGCATCCCGATCCATAGGCTATACCCAATACGATGAAACCCGGGCCAATTCACTACAAATGCCCATGTACATGAATATAAATCTGCGTACCGGCATCAGGTTTATTGGCAAATCATCAACCCAGGAAATTGCCATCACCATAAACAACCTCACAAACCGTCAAAACCCATTTTTCATGAAATACGACCCCACTACCGACAGCCTTAAAACCGTTTACCAGTTTGGTTTGATGCCCGACATTCTGTATAGGATCGTGTTCTGACTCCCGGCCATCTACCACCACTTCACTGTTTCACTTACCCCCGGCACCACCTCTTCACCCATTATGGGCGCCACCAGTTCGATATCATTTTCTGCAGCCAGATCGGCCACCAGCTGTATCGATTCATTCCATGGGTGTAAGGCCAGGTCGAAAGTGGCCCAGTGCGTGGGAAATAGCAGCCGGGTATCTACATCCTTACACAGGGCAATTACCTCGTTGGGAAAGAGATGGGTTAAAGGCCATCCCTTGTTCCAGCCGTCAATCTCAACAAAGGCCATGTCGAAGGGGCCATATTCCTTACCGATCTCTTTCAGATGGCTGCCGTAACCCATATCGCCACTCACAAAGAGGTTCTTATCCGTGCCTTTGATTACCCAGGAGGCCCAGAGGGTCCTGTTGCGGTCGTTGTTGCTTCTTCCCGAGTAGTGAATGGCCGGGCAGGCCGTTATGGTTACCGAACCAATCTTCTTTTGCTCATTCCAGCCCAGCTCGGTGATTTTCTCCCGGTCAACGCCCCACCCCTGCAAACGGGCACCTACACCCAGGGGCACGATAAAGGCGATATCTTTATCGGCCAGGTATTGAATGGTGGCCTTTTCCAGGTGATCGTAATGATCATGGGTAATGATTACGATATCCAGATGGGGCAGATCCTCCTTTTTCAGCGGCGACACGTCATACCTCCTGGCAATCATGGGCAGGGGACCGGCATTTCCAAATACCGGGTCCATGAGGATCCGTTTTCCATCCAGCTCAATCATCAGGGCGCAGTGCCCAAACCAACGGGCTGCAAAGGGGGCAGGGGTTTGTGAAAAGTCACTTTTCGAAAGCATCTGTTTGGGCAGCGAATGCCCGGGTGCATAGGGCGAGGTTTTGAAAAACCTTACAAAGCCCGGATCGCCACCGGTGACTTGTTCGGGATAGAAAGGCAGCGGTTCGGGACTGATGAATGCATCGGTCTCCGAAGAATAGTATGAAAGTTCGGAAAATTCCGCCCTGCGCTCTTCCTGCGAATCCAGCTTCCCGGTTTGTTGGTTTACATAATAGCCCACGCCTGCTGCCACCACCACGAGCAAGATGACAATCCAAAGGAGTATTTTCAACGTTCTTTTCATTCTTGACACTATTTATTTGTAAAAGTATAATTTTTTTTGTTGTTTTTTTGACCCAAATTGACCCACCCCCCCTTCGGGTACCCTCCCTACAGGCAGGGAGGGAAGGGTTCAGTGCTGGCTTGTGGCGACAGGCATTGTACAGTTCGCATACAAAAGCTCTTACTGTTTTTTCAGGCAGCAGTGTTTAAATTTTTTACCGCTCTTGCAGGGACATGCTTCATTGCGGCCCACCTTTGGTATAGAGTCGGATTGTGCCCCTTCCCACATACGATTAACTTCTTCCTGAGAGATATTGGCAGCTGCTGAATCAGGACGCATGACAAGAGTAGGGGGGCGTTTTTGAAGAGCTGGTCTCTCATAGGTTTCAAACACATAGTGGCTGGAATTTGCCTTAAGAATCCATCGTGGGAGTGCGTTACTCCATTGAATGAATACAGCCATTAAGCGGTTGACCTCTTCTAATGTCGTTGGGTTTTCCTCAATAATTTCCATAAGCATGGCCAATGGGTCAAGGTCATTGTTGAGCAGCATCCATAAATCAGTCAGCAAGGCGGTTATTTCTTCATCTGTTTTTTTAAGCCTGCCCAGCTCATGGCGTAGCGAAGAGGTTTGCTGATTGACAGGAGGTAAGGCTGACCCCCATACCCCGGCATCGAGAATCTCATTAAGAGTAAACCTGGCCTTTTTGATGGTTTTTCGCTGGCTGATCTCTTTGAGCAGGTGTTCAGGTTGGTCAAGGTAGGGGGAGCAATAAAGAAGCTTTCCGGCGGCGACCATTTCGCAGCTTTTCAAAACATAGGAACACATGATGGCAAGCTCAAGTGCTGAGGAGTTCAGTTGGGGCTCATGAAAGGCTGCTAACTCCTGCAACTCCTGCATATCCAGGAGACCATAAAGATTTAGAAGTCCAATGATCAGTTGCTCGTGGTGGTATCTTTTGACATCGAAATGCTTTTCGACCGTTTCAAGCAATGGTTCTATTGCCTTTGCCAAATCGGGCGTAATGTACTCTTTATATTGCTGGCCATCGAAGCTAATATCGCTGAGCCCGATCTGCACGGTGGGCGACACAATGAAAGAGGTGGTAAAAGGCACAGCGTGATCTTTGGCATACACCATCCCTCTAAGTTTCAGCAGTTCCTGCAGGGGAAGTTGAGAAAGTAAAACATAAGGAACATCCAGAATGGTACGGGCCATCTCCCGGGCTATCAGTCCTTTTGTCTGACTCTTCTTTATTTTGATTGCCAGTATCTCTGCGGTATTTATCAGCTCCGCACGGGTAGATTGCATAAGCAACTCCTCAAGCAAAACCTTTTTCATCCCAATGGGTTCATCTGTTCTTTTTCCGATGTTTCCAGCCATTTATTATAATCTGTTTAATTTTCTCAAATATAAACAGAATAAGGCAATTAATGAATTTTATGAGGATATCCGGGAGAAATTCTCTGCAGCCTCTTTTCAGTGTTGTATCATCAGGGTAGGATCCAGGTCAAAAGAAGGCAGTTATTTATTTACCACAGATAACAGATGCTCAAAGAAGGAGGACTTTTCATTTTTCCATGAAGTCGTCCTGCGAGCTAAAACTCTCGCAGGACGACCAAAAACATGGGAGTTGCAATCGCCTGCATTACGACCAAAGAAGAAGCTGCTCTTCTGTTTTATTGTGATGAATTGGTTTGGTTTCATTCATGCTTCACCTGAACCATCTATAGACGAAACATATTTGTAAATTGCATTCAACCATAACCTGCTTTTACCCTCCAAAAGCAAATATCCAAACCAATCCATCATTCAGGGAAGAGAATGAGCCCACTGCTCCTCCTTCTTCTCCTGAAGCTTAAATTTTATTTTCCAGGATGTCAAAGAACATTCCGCCTGCGATTTTATAATACCCCATCCAGGCCTGGAGCTTTCTCATGTGATATATATAAGGCAACACGTTCGTTCCCTTTAACTCTGGAAGAAATGAACCAATCATTCAATCCGGGGCATTTCACACATGAGAGTGTTGATAATCAGTGTAATCAAAGATGAACAAAGAGCGATATCCGTACTTTTTAAGGTATACCGAATACAGATTATAGTAAGCCTCAAAAGGCAAGAATCAGTCCATCACATACCCCTTCCGTACTCTTCCGTACAATATGACAACCTGTCATGACAGCTTTCCGCACTTTTCCGGACATTTCCGCTCTTTTCCTCAATACCCTCTTGTTTGTCAGTTACCCGTGTCAGGTTCTGCTCTCATACCATCCGGTATTTGTATCCACGGGTAGATATCAATAATCGCTTAATACCGGATTGGGATCGCCACCTGTGACTTGCCGCACCCATTCATAATGGCCGCCTCTATCTGCTTTCCCTCTTCTCATTTCTTCTCATCGGCATAGCATCGTGTGGATAGGGGATGTTCACCTTTCTATCGGACCTGCCTGGAGCATTCCAGGATCACGAGAATAGAGGAGTCAACAGCAGACAAGAAACAACAAACAAAAAACATTATTTTGTATCTTTGACAAAAGGATGACCACCGCAATCAGCTAAACTCCAGAAATATGAATGCAACAGAACTAAAAAAGAACTTCCATAATTTGATTGATAGTATTGACAATGAAAACCTTTTGATGGATTTTTATGATATTATCAAATCAAGGGCAAAAACCAGTGATGGTCAATTATGGGCCCGCTTAAACAAAAATGAGCAGGAGGAATTGTTGATCGCTTTCGAAGAGAGCGAGAATCCGGATCATTTAATTGACCATGACCAGATGAAAAAAAAACATCGTAAATGGCTTTAGAAATTAAGTGGTCAAAAAGAGCTGATAAGAAATTTGATAAGATTCTTGAGTATTTGCTGACGAATTGGGGTGCCACAGATTTTCCTTCTGGCACCTCCTGCCCGTGGTCGGACGACTCCAGCTCGTCCAACCACTTTATCAAAGCTTCTTTTTCCGGATAGCAGCAGTGTCCCCATCAGGCGAGCCTGAATTAGCAGGACGACCACTCCAGCCACTTTCGGATATTTTTTCCCTGGATGCCCGGCCGTGTATTCTAATAAAACGTACGTCTCCTCGCAGAAACGCACAGTGCCTTCTTATCTGAACAATCCAACAATTCCAACAAAAATGACGATAAAATAAGTGTTGGCTGGTTGCCTGTCTTAGAACAGCTATCTGCTTTCCCTCTTCTCATTTCTTCTCATGGGCATAGCATCGATGGTGGCAAAGAGTTTTTCAATGCTCAAAATTTCAGATTGTCGTAGCTTGATTCCCCCATCCAGTCCCATCAAAATAACCTCAAATTCTTTGCCCTCCTCACTGTAGCGATTATGAATCCGCGATGATTTTATCCAGTTATCAGAACCCATTCCTTTCTTATACTGGTGGGGCATTATGGAATAAATCACCAGTTTTCGTTCTTCCAGACCTTCCATGTTGTCCTGAAGAATCATCATTTGTTCCTGATGCAGATATTGGGAGTTTTCGGTGTACAATATCAGCAACAACCGGTCATTCCATTTATGAGCGCTGAGATCCTGAGCAACCATAGAAACCGAAGGTATAAGTGTTAAGATAAGATATAAAATTATTTTTCGTGTTTGCATACCATTACAACAAGCTGTGGATATGCGATGTTCACCTTTCTATCGGACCTGCCTGGAGCATTCCAGGATCACGCTCCTCCTCTCTAAGCACATACCCAAACCTATCCCCAACTGTGCGAAATGACTAATTAGCAAGCCCGTGGTCGGACGACTCCAGCTCGTCCAACCACTGAGTTTCTAAGAGAGATTTCTCACTGCGTTCGAAATGACAGGATCGCAAATCAGTAGGAAGGGTTGGAGTAAAAGAATGACGGCGTGGAGCACCTCTATTCTTTTACTCCAACCATCGCACCCTCCAACTGTATTTTTTATCATTTCGGCAGCAGGAAGACCACAAAGTAGCAGCGAAGCTAAATCTCTGCTGTCATTTCCTCCATTCCAATAAAGCCGAATTTACATGAATAGCGATGTGTATTGGGCCGAAACAAAATTTTCTGATTTATCAAGAGCTGAATTGATTAACAGACTTAAGATTTCAGAAAAAATGTATTATAACTGGAAGAATAAGATTTAACTCCATCGATTAATTATTCCAATCCATCAATAACTTTTTTCAAATAACGCTGCGTAACCCTTTCCTGCTCAAGCCGAAGATTATTTGTTCTCAAATAATCATACACATCCTTTTCCTCGTTATAAAGATGTTTACATTCTGATACAGGTGTTGGTGTGCCCTTTACAATAAAACCAGAAAAATCATCCAAAACTTGTTTGCTCATTAAAATTGAGACGGTTTGGGGATAATAAGATCTTAATTGTGATAGCATTTGAAATCCTTGCGTATCCAGATCACTCCAATAATAAATACTTTTATCCCAAAGCCAGGCAATTCCTTTGAGGCTTTCAACAGCAAACCCCTTACCCCATAATACTATAGAATTCTCAACTTTCGGGAATGTCAGAAAATTCATTTCATTTTCAACAATAAAAATATTTTTGCAGGCAATAGGTTTGGCTGCAAATTGGCTTACCGGCAGACTGATGTCCTCCCATGGTAGAAAAGAGTTGATTGTTTTGTCAATTAGGCGAAAACGCAGAAGGGGCTCCTTATAACAGAGCCCAAATTTTTTCTCAAAATCTTTTTCACCAACTCGAATCTTTGCCGGTATCAAAACATCTAATAAGCAATTTAATACAGATTTGTTTTCCTCTATAAACTTTGTATGAATTGATATAGGCAACTCTCTAATGTAAAAGGCATTAGGTTGATAGTTATAAACGAACCAGGAGCATACTTTTAGCAAATCCTGCCATTTCCCCTGGTTTTTTACAATAATTAAAGGATTCTGAATGAAAAGTGGTTTCAATTGCGAAAACGCTGTAAATATCGTGTTACAGTCATGGGTGAAATCTTCAAATTCTGATGTTTTACCAAGAAAAGAAAGATAATCATTTTGTGATTCAAAAATGATTTTTTGCGGTATACTTTGCTTCCCGTGACTACGTGTATTAACCATTTGGGAAATTACCGAAAAACCATAACCTTTCCGATCTTTGGAGCCGGACATCAGTTCTTCCATTTCTCTCCACATTTCAGTAAAATCCACAGAGGTTTTTTTGTTTGCCCTAATATCTAACGGAAAAATGTTTTTATCAGTAAGCACAGCCCTCAGCACCTCTTCATAGAGGCGTTCCGCTTTTTTTTTAATCTCAGTACTCCTAATCATGATGTTTCTACCTCCAGAAAATTTGCCCGCTGCTCTTTGAGTTGCCTAATGGGCATGTCATAAACTATAGAATTCCGGTTGTCTTTTCTTTGTACAAAATGCACCCTTGCAATATAGGGTTCCACAATGGCTACATCTTCTGCTTTGGCGGGCGAAACTACCATTACCTGCAAATGTAACTGACGACATAACTCCATAAGGAAACGGGCTTTATTGTCATCTTGCTTGCTGAATGCCTCATCCACGCAAATAAAACGAAAAGAATTAGTATTCAACCCCTCAGAGTGTATGCCAAATTGATAGGCGATGGCTGAACCCAAAATAGTATAGGTCAATTGAGCTCCTTCACCACCCGACAACTTTGCTGTTCCCACAAAACTCCTTTCAATTTTATCTGGGTCTTCTCTGTGATGTGCCACAGCTTTAAACTTGAGCCAATTGCGAACATCCAGCAGGTCTTTCCGTTGGGTTTCATCCTGATCAAGATATTCCAGCAAAGATTTGATTTTAACAAAACTATCTTCCAGTATCTGATCGTCTTTGGTTCTTTGATAGGTCAGCTGATCGGGCTTCCAGTCTTTTAGCCTGTGCTTGAGATCTTTGACTTTGGGAGTGTAATCTTTTTGCACGTGCAATTTGATAAAGGTGGGTGGATTGTTGTCATAATTGATTTTTTGCAATGATTTATTGAGGGTACCAATACTGTCCATTATATCATCTTCTTTGCGCTCAAGCCACGCCTCGAAATCTGACATCTTGGTAATCATTTCTTCATTAAGATATTTCTTAAACTGCATTTTATGCCCCTGAAGCTCCTGTTTCTCAACTTTCTCAAGATAAGCTACATATTCCTCAATATACTCAGCACTTTCGCTTAACCTGTGTGTATCGGCACGCCAATCAGGAAATCGTTCCATAATATCTACATCGGGCTGCCTGAACCTCCGCATCTGATTCTCCGCTTCGCTTTTATGGGTTCTGATCTCATCGCGCAAAGCATTTATCTGATTGGCAAGGCTTTCCATCAATATCTTCTGCTGCCTCTCGATGGTGTTTAAATCCATCACAAAAGTGTCAGCATATTGGCTATCAAAATCAGGAAGGGAAAACTCCAGATCTTGCTTCTGATATCTTTGTAAATTTTCATCCACATCCCTCAGCTTATCAGATTTTAAGTGAATATCATTTTCACTGGATGATAATTGCTTTTCTTTTGTCTTCCTTAAATTGTTAAGTATTTTTATATTCTCAAGAATGGCATTACGATGGTTTTGAAGCTCACTAACCCTATTGTTGGTTTTTTGAAGTGCTGCAATCTGGCTACTCACATCCTGCAATTCAGAAGCAACTGACCACCAGTCAATCTTAGAAAAAACGGATATTGCAACGAATTCACTTGCAGTGCCCATTAAACTCTGAATTCGCTTTTGAATTTTACTAAAATGAGTGGCATTTTGCTTAAGCTCCCTTATTTTGTCGTTTAGTCTTTCTGCCTTCAATTTTAGCAAGGCAATTTTCTCCTTGTTATCCCATCCTAACACATATCGCTGACGATCCTTGATTTTGGGGCGATCATCTTTTTCATGTTTTGTCTGGTTTTTGATCAGCCCCGAGGAGGTCAGTGCTTTATCTGCCAGTCGGAAGGTTTCGGCATCATCGGTACACAAATAGTTGTATCGTTGTTTGATTTCATTTTCAAGCCACTGGGCGTATTCGTTTTCTTTCAACTCCAGTTTATTCCAGAGCTCATCGGGTTTGGGTTGATGAAAAATCAGGGGTGCCACATCTTTTTGATTAAATCGATGGTACACTATTCGTCCATTCAAATCCCTGTTTTTTACATACTCATTCACGCTCTGGTAATACTTTTGAGGAACGATAAGCCTAAGGGCAAAGTTATGAAGCAAGCGCTCAATACCCGACTCCCAAAGTTTTTCTGACTCTTTTACCTTGATAAGTTCACCGATGAAAGGTATTTCATGCTCCGTTGCTCCCAGATGGACCAGCAATTCTCGTCTTATCCTTGCGGTATCGCCGGTAATATTATTTTTCTGATCTCGCAATACCATAAGTTCGTTGGAAACGGCCTCAAATTCTTTTTCTGCATCTTCAAGCTGTTTTCTGGAACTAAATTCATTATCCTTTTGCTTTTCAAAATCAGATTCCAAAGCGACTTTATTTTGTGAAGCTGTAGTTCTTTGCTCCTGAAAAACCTCTGCAGATTGAGGGTTCAGAACAAGCCTAAGTTTTTCTGCCAATTTGTTGTAGCGCTCCATCTCCCTTTCTTTTTCTCTTTTCTCACCTGAAAGCCTTTTCTCTTTACTTTGCAGGTTGCTTATCTGGTTGCCAACCCGGTCATTTTTTATCTGAATATCCAACTCTCTTTCTTCTTCACTGGCCTCTTCAAATTTCTGCTGGGTTTCCTTAATTTCAACATTCAGAATATCAACTTCCCGCTCCTTAAGGTTGAGAAATTCCTCAATGAGTTTTTTCTGCTTTTCACCAAACCAGTAGGGGGCAATTTCATGGTGATTATTCAGTTTTCTTAGTTGCGTATCTTTTTCTTTTAACAACTTATACTTCTCCTTAATGGGTGTAAGTATTTCAATTTGCTGATAGGCTTTTTCTATAGCCCTATGCGCATCATTTAGTGTTTTTAAATACGCTTTGATGTTTTGAAATTCGGTCTCCGAGTCACCTTGCTCCAACATTTGCTGCCTTACGAACTCGTTCAAATCACCCAATACTTTTAACCCGATTATCTTATTAAAAAGTGAATGGGCTTTTTCAGTGCGCATCCCAAGCAGGTTACGCATTCTGGTGGCATAATCGGTGGGCCCCTCAGCAATATAAATCACTTCATGGCTCCCTTTTTTAGGATATTGTTGTTTTAATCTTTTTTTCCACTCATGTTGAGAATCGAAAGGCGAGAAATCCTGAGCAATGGAGAGTTTATCCTTTGCAATAACAAATGCCTTTTTAAGATCAGCTCCCTGATACCACCTGGCCTGCGCCAAAGTAACAAATTGTTTTTCGTTCCGGAATACAGCAAGCAGCACCGATTGCGTTTTGGTTTTATCAGGGCGGAGTTTTTTTACGGAACGTGTGTTGTTGACAAAATCTTCAGTTTCACCATATTCACCGGCCAGATAGGTTTCTTCACTTCTTTCTCCTCTGCTGCCTACTGTTTGGTTGTAACTTCTGACTACTTTTTGTGGCACCAGAAGGGTAAGCAGAGCATCTACCAAAGTGGTTTTGCCCGATGCATTGGCTCCGGTAAGAAGAGATGTTTCTCCCTGGGGTTCAAGGATAAAAACCTCCTTATCAAAAGTACCCCAATTCCATATTTCCAGAGAATGGAGCCTAAACCCTGA
Organism: Sphingobacteriia bacterium; assembly: GCA_041642035.1. GTDB lineage: Bacteria > Bacteroidota > Bacteroidia > Bacteroidales > UBA7960 > SKVR01. The sequence goes on along the minus strand of JBEPXC010000007.1, from coordinate 2,986 downwards.
TTTCTCAGGTTGGCTGCTAAACAGACTTAAGTTCATCTTCCAGTTGATTTTTAAAACGCTCAAGCTCCTCATTGTTTATGCGTGCTTTGAGGATACGCCTGACCTCATAACGATTTTCATCGGGGTTAAGGCTGTCATGATATATCAGCTTCATGAAACCCATTTTTTCGCATTCTGCGATATACTTGTTCAATTCTTTCACAAACTTCAACTCATTGGCCTTTTCCTTGAAAAACAGCTCTATACGTTCCCGGAATCCCTTTAAGGTAATGTAAAGGTTGGCTGTTTCCAGGTCATCCGATTCAAACTCCAGCAACCATTCACGCAACAGAACACATACCAGGGTAAGTTCATAACTGAGGGGCATTCTTCTTACCAACCCTATGGTAGCGCCCGTTTCATTGAGCTCTGTTTGCTTCAGATAAGCATAACCGTCCTTTTTATCCACGATCAGGTCCAGTGCGATTTGCTCAAAATATCTTATAAGCAATACTTCGTTATTTAGCAATTCTTGCCATATTTCTTTCTGATCTTCAAAAACCGGTCCCTGTAATAGTTTAACGGCAGCTTTGGCGAAGGGAGCTATTTGTCTTTGTATTGTTTCCATGGTCGTTTATTTAGAAAAAATGATTTGAGGAACATCCAGATACTTATGCTCATTAGGATCGAAAAGTATCATTTCTCTTACCTTTTCATTAAAGAAATACCTTTTATTCTCTGCCATAAGGCTAATATATGCCAAAAGTTCGGCAAGTCCTTTATTGAGAGGATATATCATGACCAATTCCTTCAAAGATATCTGCTCTCTGTTCTTTAATGCTTCCTGTATTTGTCTTTCCAGGGTTTTCTTTTCTATCAAATCACCATAAAGCATGGACATATCCTGTAGCTCCTCCATACTTATACTTGCCTTTCCCATTGTTGTGCTGAAAGCATTGCTGTGTTGTTTTTCTCCCAGCTTACGCTCCATGGGCATAAAGACCTCAGGATCACCCTGCAGGGTTAAAAAGATGGATTTGGAGAGTTCTTTCCCTGTCATATCAATGGCAATGCTTCGTATTGCGGAGAAAAGCTCACGGGTTTTTCTGACTTCTAACCGGTCCTTTGCAATGATTTCTCTGCTCAACTTATCGGCCAGCATACCGTTTTTGTCCAATACCTTGCGGGCGGCACTATGCAGGAGGGATTTGATTTTTCGCAATGACTGTGAAGTATTAATGATATCTCGTTCTTCCAATACTTCATAGACCTCAGCAGTTAGCCTTTTAAGCTCGTCCTGACTTGCATCATCGAGCATAAAGTGCCAGAAGGCATAAAAACTTCTGCCCTGGTCGGTATTTCTAAGTTCGTATAGGGCATCAAAGGTTTCTTCCAGCAATTTACCCTTCGACATTGCTTCTTTCTGCTGTTTTTCGTAAATCCGACGGGTGATTTCTTTAAAATTGTCCTCCACCTCCTTAAAGTCACCGATAAGCTCATTGGCAAGGCGGTTTACATCTTCAAAACGCGATTTGATCTGAAAGTCCTCATAGGTGCCCACATATCCGTCAATTTTTATTCTGCGGATCTCTTCCTCAATGGCTCTTTTTTTATCCTCCAGATCCCTCAATCTTTTTTCCGCATCTGGATTTGCATTTTCGATGATGTCGCGAAGTTTTATAAAAATGTCTTTGAAGCGGGATTCGGTTCCTACAAATTCCTTCTGCTTGATGAGTTCCAGAAACTGAAAAACCTTTTCGGTATGCTTCGAAAGTAAAACCTGAGGTTGCTTGGTGGCATCATCAATGATGTTGCGAAGAAAATGGGCTTCGATCCAATGATTAAGGTATTTCTTAGCCCTATCGTTATAATCCTCAAGCAATGAATCCAACCCTACCTCTTCGTCTTCTGTAAAGTTTATTTCTTCCAGATAATAAGCCAATTTATCCACCAACTGATTGTAAGGCACCGAAATGACTGCATTAACCTTAAACTCCCGGTGTAAAAAACTTAGAATAACGGGCAGATTTTTAGTCCGCATCAACCGCAAAACTACGGATGACTCAACAAGGTTGTTAAGGCGTTCTAATGAATAATATGGATCCATTTGGTGTTGTAAATAAAATCTTTGTTTCTTAAATTTCCACCCCTTAACGCTAAAAGGTAATATTAATTCTCACTTTTATGGCATTTCTACAAGGGTCCGATTGATAACCAGGGAGTAGTTTTTCCTTTTTTAATTATCCCTATAAAATCGCAGAATTCTTTTTTTCAGCTTGGAATTGTACTCTCCTGCTTCTTTCACTTGTGGGCAAAAATAGGGATAAAAAACAAATGCTATGATAGTTTATTGGAAAAGCTTTTTGTATATTCAACAAAAATTCCGTAGCTGCCTTTTATTTTTACCATTAAGCTGCACCATTAACAACTATCATTCAACCAACCCCCTCAGCCTCTCCTCAATCCCTTGCCATTTCTGATCCAGATTGACCGTCTTGATCATGATTGGCGCCCTCTCCAAAAGCATTTATTGTCATTAACGAAAAGATAAGACGACTCCAGCGTTTAAAGGTTACGAATTCGTTACCTTTAAAACTCTTCCGGCCTGGCGGCGGTGGCGGCATTACTACCAGCCCTGAAGGGGCGTAATATATAAATAGGTTAGAATGTTTAGAGTTTAATGTTAATGGGTGGGAGCTTGGCTGAAATCTTCTGGCACCTCCTGCCGTGGTCGGAAGAATTCAGCTCGTCCAACCACTGAAATTTAGCTTGGCTGCTCCTTTGTGAACTCACTGCGTTACCAATGACAGGCCCGCTAATTTGCAAGGGGAAGGGGGGATGATAACTGGACGCGGAGCTATTTCCTTTATCCCTTCAGCTGCTGCATACATTAATAGAGGTTTAGCTTCGCTGCTACTTCGTGGTCTCACTACGTTCGAAATGACAATCCCGCTAAATTAGCAGGAAGGGTTGGAGTAGAAGAATGGCGGCGCTCCGCGCCGCCATT
>JBEPXC010000006.1:0-38252 GCA_041642035.1 Sphingobacteriia bacterium | reverse complement strand
AATGGCTGATGTGGATGACCTGGGATATCCCGATGGACTCATTTCGCAACTGGCCCTGGATAAACTTGATGAAATGGCTAAAAAAAAGCAGCCGTTTTTTATGGGGGTGGGATTCTTCAAGCCACACCTTCCCTTCAATGCGCCGAAAAAGTATTGGGATATGTACGATAGAAATGATATCCCCCTGTCGCCATCCCCCTTTATACCCAAAAATGTACATAGTGCCAGTTTACATAACAGTGGAGAATTCAACAGCTATCAATTAGGTGACGAAAAAGTCTCACTCAATGGTCCGGTCTCGGATGAGTATGCACCTACACTCAGGCATGCCTATTTTGCCTGCGTAAGTTACATTGATGCACAAGTCGGTAAATTGCTGGACAAACTGGAAGAATTGGGATTGGCAGAGAATACCATCGTAGTAATCTGGGGTGACCATGGCTGGCATTTGGGTGATCATTTGGTATGGGGAAAACACAGCCTTTTCGAGAGGGCGCTCAAAAGTGCATTGGTAATCAATGTTCCTGGAACGACAAAAGGGGAGATTGTTAACAAGGTGGTTAGCAGCACTGATATTTATCCTACCCTTATTGAACTATGTGGAGTGGACATGCCACATCAGACCGATGGGAAAAGTTTAATCCCCCTATTAGGAAACTCTGATGCACAATGGGAAGAAGCTGCATATGGATATTACAGAAATGGAATATCATTACGCACAGACCGGTATCGCCTGACGAAATATTTCAGGAACCAGCAACCGGTAGTCGAATTGTATGATCATTTAGTGGATCCCGATGAAACAGTCAATATCGCGGAAGAATACCCGGATATTGTGGAACAATTATGGCCATTATGGGTAAGGGGTAATACAGGTTTGTATGAGTGAAATCGAATGACAAAGGCAATTTTCAAAACGGTGCTAAAAAAAGCGCCTGTTTGAACCCCGTAAAGCAGAATTTTAACATGTTGTTATTTGCCATGACATTGCTTGAATTTTCTCCCGCTGCCGCAGGGGCAGGGATCGTTGCGGCCAACCTTGGTTTGTCGGGGAATTTTTGCTCCTTCTTTGGTTCTGATCCATTGCATCACATTGGCAGGTGCCCGCTGGGCCTTGAGTTCTTTGGCCATAAAGTCCATATAAGGCTTTACGTGGTTAAAAAACATTTTGTAGCCCTCGCACAGGTAGCTCAATCCGGGATCTCCCTGTGGAGTTTTGATAAATCGATGTTTGGGGCAATCCCCATGGCAGGCAAATCTTACTGGGCAGGCCTTGCAGTATGCGGGTAGTCGGGTTTTCTTATCCTGGCCAAAAATGGCCTGGCGTGTTGAGCCCATGATTTCGGGCAGGGTATGCTCCTTTATGTTTCCCAGGAAGAATTCATCGTATACAAAATGATCGCAGGAGAACACATCGCCGTTGTGTTCCATTACGGCAGCAGTGCCACAGGTTTCACTAAACACGCATAGTCCCGGCATAGCACCCACCCAATTGGCCAGGGTCACGTCGAACAATTGTACGTAGTGTCGACCTACGTCTTTTCGCACCCATTCATCGAAAATGCTGCACATAAAATTGCCGTAGTCTTTGGCCGATACAGACCATTCAGTCACGGAGGCCTCTTCTTTATACTGATGGTGTACCAGCTCCAGGTTGCCCGTTTTCTTATTATTTACCTTCCTTTCTACAATGGGTATAAATTGCAGAAAGGTACTTCCTATTTGCTTTAGGAAGTTATAAACGGCCAGTGGCTCGCGGGCTGTTTTGGCGTTGACCACCGATAGGGTGTTAAATTCAACCCCATGTTTTTTTAGCAGCTCAACCCCCTGCATTACCTTTTTCCAGGTGGGCTTACCCTGGTTGTCAACCCGGTAAAAATCATGCAAGTGCTCGGGGCCATCGATAGAGAGCCCGATCAGAAATTCGTGTTCTTTGAAAAAGGAGCAAAATTCATCGGTAAGGTAGGTGCCATTGGTTTGAAAGCTATTCTCAATGCGGCGGTCACCGGCATATTTCTTTTGTAGTTCAACGGCTTTGCGGTAATAATCCACTCCAAGCATAGAGGGCTCACCACCCTGCCATACAAAAGAAACTACAGGCACCTGCTGCGCCGCAATATAATCGCGGATATAGAGTTCAAGCAGTTCTTCATCGAGTTTGTAATGGGTTTTTTCGGGGAAAAGATTCTTTTTTTCCAAATAATAACAGTAGGTACAATTGAGGTTGCACAGGGGCCCGACGGGCTTGAGCATTATCTGGAAGGCTTTGGGGGCAACGGGAAATTGGAAGTCCATGGGGATAGTAGATTGAATGTATTTGTGCCCAAAAATAAGTAAAATTATAGAAATTCCTCAGGGGATTTCGTAAAAAAGACTGAGTGGGGCCGTTGCAGGGAAGGATGAAAAGGGTTTAAACAATTGTATATTCCGTTTAAGCATAAGAAAAGTAATATACGACTACGAATAATGAAACATTAACATAAATAAAATGTTGTTTAGCGAATAATTAATTTTAGTACTGTTTTGTATTAAGTTTTTATTAATTTTGTAAAACCAATTGACACTACATTATTTGCCTATAATCCTAACCAGATTATTCAAAGGCGAAATTATAGACACTTAACCCTTCTTACCACAAACTTACCCCTTTATTTCTGGATACTTACGTATCTACGGCTTATTTATACTGGTCGTACAACGTTCTTTTCATATTGTTTTTGTTAAATTATTATTTAAGCACTTAGCTAATTACCAGTAGACTTTCGACTAAGCAATTAATTAATAATTAAAAAAATCAAAATGAAAAAGCATTTATTTTTATTGGGGGCCCTACTTTTTATGGCGGGTTCTTTGTTTGCACAGCAATTGCGTGTCACGGGAACGGTCACGGATGCCAATACCGGAGCTACCCTTCCGGGTGCAACTATTATGGTAAAGGGAACAACACAGGGAACAATTACCGATATTGATGGTAAGTATGAAATAACCACGTCAGAAGATGGCGTACTGGTTTTTTCTTATATTGGTATGCAAACCAGAGAAGAGAATGTAAATTCACGTGCAATCATCAATGTTGCATTGAGCTCTGATATTGTGGGACTTGAGGAATTTGTTGTAGTGGCTTACGGTACACAGCAAAAAAGAAATGTGATCGGTTCTTTATCAGGGGTTTCCTCTTCAGATTTCGAAGATATTCCCATGGTAAGCTTTGAAACTGCCTTGCAGGGAAGGGCACCGGGTTTATCCATGTCAAGTGGTAGCCGGGCAGGTGAAGCCAGTACCATCCGTATTCGCGGTACATCTTCTATTTCGGCCAGCAGTCAGCCCTTGTATGTAATTGATGGAGTGCCCCAGGGTGATTATATCATGGGATATACCGGAAACAACTCTCAGATGACCCCTCTATCTACTGTCGATCCCAACGATATTGAATCCATTCAGGTGCTTAAAGATGCTGCCGCGGCTGCATTGTATGGCTCCAGAGCCTCTAACGGCGTCATCCTCATTACCACCAAACGAGGCAAGCCGGGTGCTACAAGCATCAACTTTTCCACGCAATTTGGTACCCAGGAAGCCACCAATACCCTTGATGTAATGAGTGGTGCAGAATATACTGAATTTATGAATGAGGCCTATTTGTATGCCTTTGGAGAGGAAAATCTTCTGGGCGATCCAGCTAATGCAGTTAATACCCGATGGATCGATGAAGTGTTCAGAACAGGCATGATGCAGGACTATTCTCTTTCTGCCCGAGGTGGCAATGAAAGCACCAGCTTTTATGCCGGTCTTTCGCTTAAAGATGAAGAAGGATATACTGTAGGCAATGACTTTAACCGCATCAATGCCCGTTTGAATCTGGACCAAAAAGTAGGAGAGAGGCTTAAGTTTGGTGCTAATATGAACTTTTCAAGGGTTTTCACCAACCGAAAGTCTAATAACAATTCGGTTTCTTCAGGATCTACCTCTTCTTATCTGAATTATCCAAACATCCCTATTTATGGTGATGGTAGCGAAATGTATGGAGAAGAAGGTGCCTTTTATCGTGGACGAGGAGTTAACCCCTATAATAATATCGCCTATAATTTGATTCATGAAAATCAAAATACCATTCATGAAGCTATACTTACCCGTCCAAACATAAATGTAAATGGAACCCTGAATCTCATCGAAGGACTGGATTTCCGCAGTGAGGCCGGGCTGGACTATGTAACCATGTCTGACTTTGTATTCTGGGGTATTGGAAGTGGCGATGGCGGCCCTGGTGGAGTTGGTCAGGCTATAAAAAGTGAGCGGTTGAATTACATTTTCACCAACACCTTAAATTATAATAAATCATTCCGCGAACGCCATGATCTGGGTATATTGGTAGGTCATTCTTTCCAGGAAACCGAACAAACCGCTTCCAATGTTACGGGAAGTGATTTTCCCGACAACCGTTTGAACACTGTAAACAATGCAGCCAATATTACCAATGGCGGATCTTCATCAACGGGTTTCGCTGTCGAATCATATTTCTCACGCCTTACCTATGCCCTCGATAACAGGTATTTGCTGGAACTTTCCTTGCGTCGTGATGGCTCTTCACGCTTTGGTGCCAACAATCGCTATGCAAATTTCCCTGCTGCTGCCTTTGGATGGGTTATTAATGAAGAGGCCTTTATGAGTGGCCTGCAGGATCTTTTCAGCATTCTAAAATTAAGGACCAGCTATGGTTTAACCGGAAACTCCGAAATTTTAACCAATCCTGACGACCGACGCACAGCTGTTGGTAATAACTTTGTGGCACTTGGCCTTTATGGAGGCGGAAACGATTATGCAGGAATCCCCGGGATTGCACATAATCAACTGGAAAACCCCAATCTCAGATGGGAGCAAACATCGCAGTTCAATATTGGTATTGATATAGGACTATTTGATGAACGAATTTATTTTGTTGCCGATTATTACATCAAGAAAACTACCGACCTTCTACTCACACGCCTCTTGCCTGCCACCAGTGGTTTCTTCTCCTATACTGAAAACGTTGGAGAACTCGAAAACCAAGGGGTTGAATTCTCTCTGAGCACCCGCAACATCGACCGTGCCTTTAAGTGGAACACCAACTTCAACATCAGTGCCAACCGAAACCTCATTACCAATATCGATGGTCAGATCATTGCTGGTGGCCGTATTTCAAGAGCTATTGAAGGACAACCTATCGGTGTGTTTTTTGCGCCCAAATATGCAGGTGTTGATCCTGCTAATGGTGATGCCTTATTCTATGACCTGGAAGGAAATAAAACCAATGTGTATAGTATGAACAATGCACAGATCATAGGCGACCCTAATCCTGACTTCGTGGGAGGACTTACCAACACCTTCATGTACAGAGGTTTTGACCTGAGTGTATTTATGCAATTTGCCTATGGCTTCGATATTTATCGCGATGAAGCACGATTTGTTGCTGCAAACGGTTCAAGCATCTATAATCAGGAGAGAAGTCAGCTCGACAGATGGCAAAAACCCGGTGATATAACCGATGTACCCCAGGCACGTTTAGCTCCTAATGGTAATCAGAACTCTTCCCGTTATATTGAAGATGGATCATACATGAGAGTAAAAAATATTACCCTGGGTTATAATTTACCTGCTGTTGTTATAAATCGCATGCAGATGAAAAATGCACGGGTTTTTGTGATGGCTAACAACTGGTTTACTTTCACCAAATTTTCAGGCATGGATCCCGAAGTTACCTCGCAAGGTACCGTAAACATTGGACAAGGGACGACTTTCTTCCAGGCTCCAACTGCTAAAGCATTGATTTTTGGTGTGAATATAGGTATTTAACCTTTTTCAATTCCATACAAGATTATCCTTACTTGTAATTAAAATTTAAACAATAGATCAGCTTTTCTCTGATCGTACAACATTAAAATATTATACAATGAAAAATTATATCAAATTTAAAATCTGGCTGGCAGTTTCTGTACTTGGGTTTTTTACCTTTGGTTGTGCAGACCAACTGGAGATTGAACCCCGCCAGTCTATTGGTGAGAATATTGCTCTTACCGATTATCAGGGCGTACAAAATGCATTAATTGGTGCATGGGATGGCTTGCAGGATGCTGAATTTCTGGGTGCCAATATTATTATGCATCCCGAGTTGATGACCCGAAATATGATTTGGGGTGGATCTTATGTCAACTTCACTGAAATCGCCAATAAACAAATCATTCCCAACAATGCCTCTACCCAACCTTTCTGGATGATGGGTTTTCAGGCCATTGACCGTGCCAATAAAATCATCGATGTGGTGGATGCTGGAACTGTTAATGATCCTCTTTTTGAAACCCACAAAAACCGGCTTAAGGGAAATGCATTGGTGATAAGAGCCATTGCACATTTTGAGCTGGTAAAAGCCTATAGTCACCCCTGGGGATATACGGCTGATAATTCACATCTGGGGGTACCGGTAATTATCTCTGGAACCTATACCCCGGCCAATGCTGAGAACGTAAGTCGTGAAACCGTAGCCAATGTATATGCCCGGGTGATTGAAGATCTTACAGCTGCCGTAACATTGCTCCCAGAATCCTATGCCAAGCCTTTCCCTACAAAGAATGTCGCCAAAGCTCTTCTGGCCCGTGTATACCTGGAAAAAAGAGACTGGACCAACGCCGCAAAATTTGCTGGCGAAGTGATTGAAGAAGAAGCCTTCAGCCTCAACGCCGATCCTTCTGCTTTTTACTCTACACCCTACACCGATGAATCGATCATGGAAGTGGCCCATACTTCTTCTGATAACCCCAGAAATACCCGCGACGACCTGGCCAACTACTGGAGTCCGTATGAAAGGGAAGATATTACCATTCCTTTATCTGCCATCAATAAATTTGAAGATACCGATAAGCGTAAAGATATATTCTTTAGCATCGTAGATGGTGAAACCACCAGTTGGTTTACCAGCAAATATATGGCACAAGAGGATAATGTCCCTTATTACCGCTATGCCGAGCTTTTACTCATTAGAGCAGAAGCCCTCGCCATGCTCAATCCTTCTGATGTGCCACAGGAAGCGGTTGATATTCTTGAAGATATCAGAGAAAGGGCAAATGCTACTCATGTTGTTCCTGCTTCCGCCGATGAGCTTTTACAAGCCATCAGACTCGAGCGGGAAAAGGAACTTATGCATGAAGGTAAATATTTCTTTGACCAACTAAGATGGAGAACTGCAGAAATTGGATTTGCTATCTCCTCCAATACAGCAACACTCAACTGGGACAATGCCAGAATGATCTTTCCCGTGCCTCAGCGTGAAATGGATGTAAACCCCAATCTGGAACAGAATCCCGGCTACTAAGACAAGTAACCGACTTTAACACATTGATCTTATAAAGAGAAAATGGGCAGCACCCATTTTCTCTTTTTTAATGCTGGTTTACCCCTAAATCCCCAGGGGGGACTTTCTGACCAGTGCGGGTTATGCTGGTCTCATTAATCTAAGGTTTCTAAAGTAAGCTCTTTCACATGGTAAATAATTTTAAATTCAGCAGTCTCGTAAAGTCCCCTTGGGGGATTTAAGGGTAAGGACTCCGCTTTTAGGTGCAACATTATTGGAAAAAAAGAAAGCGTACGCTGATAAGATCAAATGAAATTTCCCGGGTAAATCAACAACAGCATTCTCATAGATTCCAAATCTTTTGTATTATTGCAAATTCTATTGTAATAGAAACAAGTATTACATGTAATTAACAGCTAATTGCAATATTGTCATATTTCTTACCCTTAATACAATTTATGATGAACAATAAAGTCGTTACATTTGGCGAAATAATGCTTCGATTATCCACTCCGGGATATCTTCGTTTTGATCAAACCAGAGAACTGTCAGCAACATTTGGTGGTGGCGAAGGCAATGTGGCCGTGTCTCTGGCCAATTATGGCATTCCCGTTAGCTTTGTTACGCGTCTGCCTAAAAACGATATTGCCTTGTCATGTATCAGGGAGCTTAAGGGCCTAGGGGTGGATACCAGCGATATTATTTTTGGTGGAGAACGCATGGGGATTTATTTCCTGGAAACCGGTGCGGTAAGCCGTGCCAGTAAGGTAATCTACGACAGGGCCCATTCATCGGTTTCTGAGATTGAACCTGGGATGGTCAACTGGGATAAGGTGCTGGAAAATGCATCCTGGTTTCACTGGACCGGCATTACTCCGGCTATCTCAGCCTCCGCTGCGGCAGTTTGCCTGGAAGGTATTAAAAAAGCCAATGAAAAAGGTATTACCGTTTCTACCGATTTAAACTTTCGAAAGAACCTGTGGAAGTATGGCAAAAAAGCCTCAGATGTGATGCCTGAACTGGTGAGCGGCTGTGACGTTATCCTGGGCAATGAAGAAGATGCTGCCATGGCTCTGGATATTCATCCCGAGGGTATTGATGTCACCAGCGGACACGTTGACGCATCTGCTTATTTATCCGTCTCCCAAAAAATCATGGAGCGATTTCCCCGTTGTAAAAAAGTGATTACCACACTCAGGGGATCGGTGAATGCCAATCACAACACCTGGTCGGGCGTATTATACGACGGACAAAAGCTTTATCAGGCACCTACCTATGATATCACCAATATTGTTGACAGGGTAGGAGGCGGAGACTCTTTCATGGGTGGCCTTATCTATGGACTGATTACCTATACAGACAATCTGCAATCGGCATTGAATTTTGCTGTAGCAGCCTCTTGCCTTAAACATACTATTTATGGGGATTACAATAGGGTGAGTGTTGAAGAGGTGGAGAAACTTATGGGTGGCGATGCTTCAGGCAGGGTAAGCAGATAAGAAATAAAAAAACCGCCCCAACAATCTGAGGCGGTCTTTTTTTGATATTGTAATTATCCAAAAGCTTATTTAACACCCAGGTAATCGAGGGCAATTTTATAAACATTCTCGGCAGTATAGCCTAGTTTTTCATCCAGCACACTGGCAGGAGCGGAGTATCCGAATCCTACCATGCCGATAACCCTTCCTTTAGAGCCCACCAATGCTTCAAGCGAAATGGGCAGGCCTGCTGTAAGGCCCAGTATAGGCAGTTCTGTTGGGATGACTTCCTGCTGATAGGCAGAATCTTGTTCGCGGAAAAGGCCTTCGGAAATGATCGAAGAAATCTGCACCTTGATGCCTTTTCTCTCTTTGAGCAGCATGGCACCCATATAAAGAGTGGATACTTCAGATCCGTTACCCACCAGTACGAGATCTTTTTTCCCTTCATCCTGGTATACAATATATCCACCTTTCTGCGCTGCTTCAGCTTCTTTCAGACGGTTTGAAGCGGCTGGCAGGTCGGGAATATTCTGACGTGAGAGCAAAAGAGCGGTAGGCGTGTGTTTGTTTTCGAGGGCCATCTTCCAGGCAACGGTTGTTTCTGCTGTATCGGCCGGACGAAGCGCCAGGAAACTTCTGCGTTTGCTATGGTTTTGCATCTTCTCCAGCAAGCGGATCTGTGCTTCCTGTTCAACAGGCTGATGGGTAGGCCCGTCTTCTCCTACGCGAAAGGCATCATGTGTCCATACGTATATTACCTGCAGTTCCATCAGGGCTGCCAGACGGGCGGCGGGTTTCATGTAGTCGGAGAAAACAAAAAAGGTAGCGCAAACTGGTATTACACCACCATGCAGAGCCATACCATTGGCAATGGCACCCATGGTAAGCTCAGATACCCCGGCCTGCAGAAAGGCTCCACTGAAATCTCCCTTTGTAAATTGCTTAGACTTCTTAAGGAATCCATCGGTTTTGTCGCTATTAGACAAATCGGCAGAGGCAACAATCATGTTTTCCACATGGTCGGCAAAGTAAGCCAGTACATTTCCTGATGCCGCACGCGAGGCCAGATTTGCTTTCTGAGGAATGGCAGCGTAATCTATTTCAGGCAGTATTCCATCGTAGAAATCATTCAGCTTTTTAGCCAGAATAGGATGCTGATTTGCCCAGTGCTGTTCTTTCTCCTTTCTCTCCTGTACTGCTTTTCTCTTTTTTTCTGTAATCTCCTGCCAGAATTCCTTCACATCATCAAAAATTACAAAAGGGTTGGCAGGGTCACCGCCCAGATTGGTTATGCTCTTGTCAAAGGAAGCACCTGCTTCAGAGAGTGGCATGCCATGGGTAGAGGTTTTTCTCTCAAAATTGCTGCCATCATCAGCAACAGCGCCTTTGCCCATAATTGTTTTACCTATAATAAGGGTTGGTCTTTCGGTTTCGTTCTGTGCATCGGTAAGTGCCTGACGAATAGCATCGGTATTATTGCCTTCTATGGTCACCACATTCCAGTTCCAGGCTTTGTATTTCATGGCAGTATCTTCATGGCTAACTGCATTGGTTTCGGTGGAAAGCTGTATGTCGTTGGAATCGTAAAACATCACCAGGTTGCTCAATCCCAGGTAACCGGCTATACGTCCTGCTCCCTGGCTTATTTCTTCCTGAATGCCACCATCGGATATGAAGGCATAGGTTTTGTGCGCGTGAAGCTCTCCGAAACGGCTCGCCAGGAAGCGCTCTGCTATGGCTGCACCCACGGCGTTGGTATGTCCCATTCCCAGAGGACCGGAAGTGTTTTCAACGCCTTTGGCATGATTCACTTCGGGATGTCCCGGGGTGATACTGCCCCACTGGCGAAAGTTTTTCAGGTCTTCCATGGTGTAAAAACCCGTCAGGCAAAGCATGGAATAGAGCATAGGAGACATATGGCCGGGGTCGAGAAAAAACCTGTCGCGGTTGCGCCAGTTGCCATTATCGGGATCATAATTTAGAAACTCAGAATAAAGGATGTTTACAAAATCGGCTCCCCCCATGGCACCGCCAGGATGGCCTGATTTGGCCTTCTCAACCATAGATGCCGACAATATCCTGATGTTATCAGCCGAACGTTCAATTATTTTTGTCATGTTTTCTCTGAATATTATGTATTAAAAATAAAAACTTCTATGCCCAGTTCAAAAAACAGGTAAAGATAGAAAAATATGTTTTAAGCCTTGGCAGAAGAAGCAGGGAAATTCAGTTTTAGTGAAACTATTTAGTTAAACAACAGTTAAAAGATATGAAAATACACTAAAAAGCCCAATGTATTCTTTAAAACAGTAAATTTGTTGTATAAAATAGAAATTGATCATGAATATTGTATCGTCCAGATATTCTCTGGTGTTGTTGTTTTTTTTCCTTGTGTCCCTTGCTCAGCTGAGGGCTCAGGATATTATTATCAATGAACTCATGTCTGTCAATGGCTCAACGATCAGAGATGCCGATGGCGGTTACGAAGACTGGGTTGAGCTTTACAATTCGGGTAATCAGCCGGTCAATCTGGTGGGTTATGGTTTGTCAGACGATGCCGATGACCCTTTTAGCTGGACATTTCCGCAGGTAATTATAGCCCCGGGAGAGCATCTTATCGTATGGGCTTCGGGTAAAGATCTTAAACCAGTAAATGGCTGGCTAAATGGACTGCGTAGAGAAGTATACCGGGGAATCAACGGTTCCACCATAACTTCCTTAACCTCACATGCCAGCTTTCCGGATAATCCAACAGAAGTTTATCATCATACCACACCTTTTGATGCTCCTGTTAATGTTGGTGACAATTATGGCCAACGTATGCACGGATACCTGCTGGCACCCCAAACCGGGTTTTATACCTTTTGGATTGCCTGCGATAACAATGGGAAAATATCACTCAGCACGGATCAAAATCCTGCCAGTCTGGTCCAGATAGCCCGGGTTAACGGTTACACCGATCATATGGCCTGGGATAAATATGATAGTCAGAAATCTGAGCAGATTTTCCTTCAGCAAGACCAGTATTACTATGTCGAGGCTCTTATGAAAGAAGGTACCGGGGGCGATAATCTTTCGGTGAGATGGCAGCTTCCCGACGGTGCGTTAGAAGAGCCCATACCGGTATCCCGTATGTTTATCCATGGCAATGAATTGCATGCCAACTTTGCATTAAGCAGCAATGGTGAAAGGCTACTGCTCACCCGGCCTGATGGTCAGTTGGCCGATCAGGTTGATTTCGATCTATTGCCAGCCGATGTGTCATGGGGCAGGCAAACAGACGGAGCAGACAGCTGGTTATATTTTAGTACCCCTACTCCAGGAAAAAGCAATGCAGGCAACGGTGGCAATGATATTCTGGCCTCTCCTTCTTTTTCATCCCCCGGCGGAATTTATTCCTCCGGGTTTGAACTCATACTTTCCCACAGCGATCCTGCCGTCGATATATATTATACCCTTGATGGCTCAGTACCTGATCCGGGTAATGTTGACGGCAAGACCTTTCAATACAAGAACCAATACCAGAAAACATCTACTGATGAGGATGGTGACCTATTGGAACGCGGATATAAGTCGCATGAATATAAAACGCCTATTTCGGTAATAGACCAAACAGCTACGGATAACCCCCAGTGGGAAATTAATACCACCTTTGAAACTTCAGCCCTGGTGCCGCGCGAAGATCCGCTTAAGGGAACCGTAGTGCGGGCACGAGCTTTCAAAGAAGGATCCATTCCCAGCGAAATGGTATCAAATACCTACATCATACGCCAGGACGCCTATGCTGTGCCTGTAGTGTCCCTGGTGATGCCCGAAGAATCCTTCTTTGGCTACGAAAAAG
Organism: Sphingobacteriia bacterium; assembly: GCA_041642035.1. Taxonomy (GTDB): domain Bacteria; phylum Bacteroidota; class Bacteroidia; order Bacteroidales; family UBA7960; genus SKVR01. The sequence continues at coordinate 25,612 of JBEPXC010000006.1, read as the reverse complement.
GTATTCATGTCCCTGGAAAAACCTTTGATGAATGGAGGGAGCAATATCCAAATAATACAGCCAGTGGAAGATCTACTGCCAATTACCACAACCGGGGCATTGAATGGGAAAGAGAAACCAATATTGAGTTTTTTGACACCTTAGGAAATACCGTCTTTAATCATCGTGCCGGAGCACGCATTCATGGGGTGTGGAGCCGAAGCCACCCTCAGAAATCCATTCGCTTATACGCCAGAAGTAGTTATGGTACTGCAGAATTCAAACACCAGCTTTTCCCCGATAAGCCCACCGATACATTCAAGAGGTTTGTATTAAGGTCTTCAGGAAATGATCATAACCATACCTTTTTCAGAGATGCGTTTATTCATCGGCTGGTGAGAAACCGTCCTATCGACATACAACACTGGCAGCCTGTGGTTGTATTTCTAAATGCTGAATACTGGGGTCTGTTGAACATCAGAGACCGAACAGACAATTATTATCTGCACTACAAATACGGAGTTGATCACGAAAATCTGGATATCCTTAGAAACGATGCCCTGGTGTCGGAAGGCGATTACCGGCATTATTATGACATGATCAATTATATCCGTGCCAATGATATAACCGATTCGGTGCATTACGCCCATGTAAATACCCTGATGGACACCGATAACTTTGCGGAATATTATGCCATAGAAATATACAGCAACAATCGTGACTGGCTGAGCAACAATGTGGATTTCTGGAGAGTCAGAACCGATAAATATGAACCCGATGCTCCCTATGGACACGATGGCAGATGGCGCTGGATATTATTTGACACCGATCATGGTTTCTGGCCATGGGAAAATGGCCCATGGGAAAACACCCTCGAATGGGCAACACAGGAAGATTGGTCAACGGAGCTTTTTACCAGTCTGCTGAAAAATGAGCAATTCCGTCATAAGATGATAAACCGTTTTGCTGACCTGATGAATACTGCCCTGCATCCCGATACGGTGCATGCCTTGATTGAAGACATGAAGCAGGTTTACAACCCTGTTATGCCAGATCATATTGATCGTTGGTACCGGATTTGGTCAATGGGGAATTGGGATACCAATATCGGTCGATTGCGGGATTATGCTTCACAACGCCCCGAATATATGACTGCCCATCTGGAAGATCATTTTGAATTGACCGGCCATTACGATCTTACCGTTAACGTAGCCTCTGGAAATGGTACCATTCGGATCAATACCATTAAACTGGACAATCCCCATAACTGGCAGGGGATGTACTTCAATGGCGTGCCGGTTGAAATAGAAGCCATGGCAGGGCAGGGATATAAATTTAGTCGATGGGAGGGTTTCATTAATTCTACAGAGGCATTGGTGTCCATCACCGCTGATTCAGACTTTTCCTTACAGGCACATTTCGAACCCGGTATTGATCCTGTTCTGATAACTTACTGGATGTTTGATGACAAGCTGCCCAACGATACTCCCCTGCAAACCATCAATGATACCTATCATATGCTTCATCCCGCAAGCATTCAGTTTCAATCTGCACTCGACGGATATCCCTTCGACTCTTCTCATCCCTCCTGGCGCAAAGCTTCTATGGAAAGACGCAACAGGCCTACCGATATAAATTATCGTCCTAAAGGGAATAATCAGATTCCCTATGCCGAGTCCAATATGCGGGGGATACAAATAAAACAACCTTTCAGCAGTGAAACCAACACGAATACGCTGATATTCATTTTGCCTACCAGTGGTTTTGAGGATGTTATCTTTAGTTTTGCTGCCCAGAATGAAAATGGTGCAGCAAGGCTGGTGGTTGATTATTCTGTTAGTGCCGGACAGAACAACTGGATAACCAGCGGGCTGGAGAATCATACCTTTGAGCTGTCGGATTTTTATAAGCTATTCGTGGTGGATTTTTCTGCTGTTGATGCTGCCGACAACAACCCGGACTTTACCATACGCATCACCTTCGACGGTGCAAATCTATCAGCCAATGAAGGGGGTAGGATAAATTTTAATAATTTCAGCCTTGATGGCATTCCCCTGGACAACATTAATCAATCACCAAAGCTTATTGCAGCCGTACCCCTTATTAATGTCATCGAAAGCGGTGACCCTGTGTTGATAAACCTCAATGAGGTATTTCAAGATCCCGATGGAGACGAACTTACTTTTTCGGTAAGGAGCTCAGCATCGGGTATTGTACAGGCGCAGGTATTGGATCATGTTCTGGAGGTTACTCCTCTCCAAAGAGGCGATGCACGTATCACCATATCGGCCATTGATCAAACCAATCCTGCCCTGGAGCATGCCTTCAGGGTTATGGTATATCCGGCAGCCATTGCCTTGCTGGATGAGGATTTTAATTTCACCCGCTGGGATGCCAATGCTGCTGAGATGACCTTTCCGGCTAATATGTTGTTTCTCCAATCCGCAAAAGATGATCCTGGTCTAAACGATACCTTGGCTTTCCCATATTTTATTCTTCATTCCGATTACCACGACGATGATTCTCTTTCTGTAGGATTCCCCTACAATAATACCCGACGAACCCGAATTAATGGTCTGGACGAAAATGGGATCTCTTTTATCAATACGGGTCGAGGGCGTGATCTGGGAGGAGCACTGGTAGCCGTAAATACTTTGGGACTTGATGAAGCTTATCTTGCATGGACTGCTGCAACGGTGCAACCTAACAAAAGGTCATATGGCATAAAACTGCTCTACCGACTGGGAACAGAAGGGGCTTTTACAGAAATTGATTCCGGTAATCCTCATACACATTACACTGCAGCCGCTGATGGAGACATTCAATCGTTCCCTGCTCTTAAAATCCCCCAGGCACTTTTAAACCAGGAGTATGTCCAGTTCTTATGGAAGTACTATCATATAGCGGGCGATAGCGGACCCAGGGCTGAGCTACGTCTTGATGACATCTCCATCAGCCGCGATTCCAGCGGGACAGATACACCGGATTATTTAGCTGAGGTGAACGTTTACCCCAACCCGGTGCGCGATGTGGTACATGTTGAATCAGAAGTCAATATTTTCGCCATCGATGTGCTCGATATCTCAGGAGCCCTGCGGATGAAGTTTGAGCACCAGGGAAACCGATACAGTATACCTCTGGCGCCTTATCCTGCAGGAATTTACTTCCTTCGCGTATTTACCCCCTATAAAGTGCATGTATTTAAATTGCAGGTGCTTAATTGAGTGGTAGTAAGAGAAGACTTTCCATTCCCGAAAAGAATCGGGATGGAACGTGTGGAATTGAAGCTCTAATGTTTTAATAGCTCGAAGCTGGAAGCTGGAAGGAAGAGCTACTTTTCACTTTTAGTTTTTAGTTTCCCCGCCAAATTGTCAGGATTTCTCAACTGGCACATGCTTTGCCTGTGCAAGGCGATTCAATCTAAGTTAAATCTATTAAAATTCTTCATAGCCATGCGAAAAGGTAAAATAAACGTTCAAACAGAGAACATTTTCCCTATTATTAAAAAATTCCTCTATTCCGATCATGAAATATTTCTGCGCGAGCTCGTTTCTAATGCTACCGACGCTACCCAGAAACTTAAGACACTCTCCTCTATAGGTGATTTTAAAGGGGATATCAGCGATATCAACATCGAAATAAAACTCGACACCGAAGCCAAAACCATTACCATTAGTGATAAAGGTATTGGCATGACGGCTGAAGAGGTAGAAAAGTATATTAACGAAATTGCTTTTTCCAGCGCCGAAGAATGGATTGATAAAGCCAAATCTGCCGGTGAGAAAAATGGTATCATCGGACATTTCGGCCTGGGATTCTACTCCTCATTCATGGTGGCCAAAAAAGTAGAGATACAAACCCTCTCCTGGCAGGAAGGTGCAAAGGCTGTTAAGTGGGAGTGTGAGGGTAATCCTGAATTTGAACTCTCGGAGATAGAAAAAACCGACAGAGGTACCGATATTATATTGCACGTGGCAGACGACTCGCTGGATTTTCTGGAAGAAAGCCGCTTACTGGGATTATTGAAGAAGTATTGTAAGTTTCTGCCAGTTCCCATTATTTTTGGAACCGAAAAAGATTATAAAACAGAGAAAGACGAAAAAGGCGAAGACAAAGAGGTCGTTACAGAGAAGCCCCGTCAGATCAACAATACCAAGCCAGCCTGGACACAAAAACCTGCCGATCTTAAGGATGAAGATTACAAAAGCTTCTACAGGGAATTGTATCCCATGACTTTTGATGAACCCCTTTTCAATATTCATCTTAACGTCGACTACCCCTTTACCCTCACCGGTATCCTGTATTTCCCCAAGGTAAAACAGAACTTTGAAGTACAGCGTGATAAAATTCAACTCTACAGCAATCAGGTATTTGTTACCGATTCCGTTGAAGGCATCGTACCTGACTTTTTGACATTGTTACATGGCGTACTTGATTCACCCGATATTCCTCTTAATGTATCGCGTAGCTTCCTGCAAAGCGATGGCAATGTGAAAAAGATCAGCAGCCATATCTCTAAAAAGGTAGCCGATAAACTGGAAGAGCTTTTTAAATCTAATCGGGAAGATTTCGAACAGAAATGGGATGATATTAAAATATTCATCCAGTACGGTATGATATCCGATGAGAAATTCAAAGAGAGAGCCCGCAAATTCTGTCTGCTCAAAAATGTAGAGGGCAAGTACTTTACCCTCGATGAATACAACACCCACATCAAAACCAATCAGACCGATAAAGACAAGAAGGTCGTTCATATCTACAGCAGCAATAAGGAAGAGCAGCATAGCTTTATCGAGGCAGCCAGGGAAAGAGGATATGATGTTTTGCTGATGGAAACACCTATCGACAGCCACTTTATCAATATGCTGGAAAGCACTCTTGAGAATACTAGCTTTGTGCGGGTAGATGCCGATGTAGCTGAGAAGCTCATTAGTAAGGAAGAGGAACTGCCTTCCAAACTGTCGGATGAAGACAAGGAAAAGCTGAAGACACTGATTGAAAAGCAACTGGAAGATAAAACCTTCCAGATTACCTTTGAGAATATGAGCGAAAGCGATCAACCCATGCTTGTTACACAGCCCGAATTTATGCGCCGCATGAAAGATATGTCGGCAATGGGTGGTGGGATGAGCTATATGGGAAATATGCCCGACTCCTATAACCTGGTGGTCAATACCAATCATCCGGTAGCCGGTCGCATCCTTGCCGAGAGCGACGAAGCAGCCCAGGGCAAAATCATACACCAGGTGATCGACCTGGCACTCCTGTCAAGGAATCTGCTCAAAGGAGAAAAATTAACTACCTTTATAAAACGCAGTGTCGATTTGATATAATCTATATAGGAGCCGGATGCTGAAGAGGAATTAATCTTTATAATCCGGCTTCTTTTTTTACCTTAAGTTTCTAAACGCTAATTCTAATCTAATTTCATACAATGGCTACAAATAAAATAAACAAAACGTGGATTGTTATCGGTGTGATTGTGGTTATAGGGCTAATCCTTTATTCCAGCTTCCGGAGCAATTACAATTCGATGGTAACAATGGAGGAATCGGTGGAAGGACAATGGGCACAGGTAGAGAATGTCTATCAGCGTCGTGCCGATTTGATCCCTAACCTGGTGAATACTGTAAAAGGATACGCTGCTCATGAACGTGAAACCCTCGAAGGCGTGGTTGAGGCACGGGCAAAGGCTACTTCAGTGAATGTTGACCCCACCAATTTGACACCCGAAAACCTGCAGCAATTTGAGCAGGCACAGCAGGGGCTCTCTTCTGCCTTATCGCGCCTGATGGTGGTGGTAGAAAGATACCCTGATCTGAAAGCCAACCAGAATTTCCTGGAATTACAAACACAGCTTGAAGGCACAGAAAACCGTATTGCCAACGAACGACGGTTGTTTATTGAAATGGTTAGAGATTATAATACCACCATACGCAGGTTTCCCGGAAACCTTTACGCCTCTGTATTTGGTTTTGAAAGAAAGCCCACCTTTGAGGCAGTCCAGGGAGCCGATGTAGCACCTGTGGTTGAATTTTAATAGTATGGAAAAATCAGCAAAGGAGTTCTTCTCTGCTAAACAGCAGGAAGCCATAAAACAAGCGATACATGATGCCGAGAAGGAAACCTCGGGTGAAATCCGTGTACACATCGAGAAAAACTGTAAGGGTGATGTGCTGGACCGCACTGCAACCCTTTTTGCCAAACTGGGCATGAATAAAACTCAGTTGCGCAATGGCGTTTTGTTTTATCTTGCCGTAAACGACCATAAATTTGCCGTGATAGGGGATCAGGGCATCAATGCCAAAGTGCCCGAAGATTTCTGGGAGAAAATTAAAATCACTGTCCTGGAGCAATTTCATGAAAACCGATATGCAAAGGGATTGATTGATGGTATTACCATGGCAGGTAATGAACTGAAGGCGTGGTTCCCATACCAGGCTGGGGATGTGAATGAATTGCCTGATGATATATCATTTGAGAAATGATATTCACCGGAGCTTTATTGTCAGCCCCAAATATCGGTAACAAATATTGTCAAAATAGAGTAATTAGCTTTAGGTCTTTTATATAAATACAGATACGTATGCATTTTTCTTTTCTGAAATCAGGTAAAATAAAAACCTTTATTGTATTGACTTTGCTGTTTATGGCAGGCCCTCTTTTTGCCCTTCCGCCACAACCCGATCCCCCAAGGTTGGTGAATGATTTTACAGGGCTTTTATCTTCGGCAGAGACATCGGCCCTGGAACAGAAGCTTAGTGAATACGAAAGATCGCACACAACTCAAATAGCGATAGTGGTAACCACCGAACTTGAGGGACTTGAAATAGCAGACTACTCCACACGCCTGGGCACCGAATGGGGTATCGGAAAAGCAGGTTTTGAAAACGGAGTGGTCATTACGGTGGTGCCTACAGAAGGCAACCGACAAGTGTACATTGCAGTGGGATACGGATTGGAACCGGTGATTCCAGACATTACCGCCAAGAGAATTATTGAAAATGAAATCATCCCCAATTTCAAGAACAATGCCTATTACAAAGGGCTGGATGAAGCCACCACAGTGATTATGCAACTGGCCAGCGGCGAATTTGCTGCCAGCGAATATGGGCAACAGGAAGTCCCTCCCGGTGTAATGATTGGGCCCTTTTTATTGATCATGCTGGCGGTGATCCTGCTTGCCTCCCGACGGAAAAACTATGCCAGTCCCGGCAAGAGCATTCCCTTCTGGACGCTTTTATGGCTTTTGGGATCGGGAGGTCGCGGCGGCGGCGGTTCCTTCGGCAACTTCAGCTCCGGCCGCGGATCTTTTGGGGGTTCAGGAGGCGGTGGCTTCGGCGGTTTCGGTGGCGGTCGCTTTGGGGGCGGTGGTGCAGGCGGGTCGTGGTGATGGGTGAAGCTGGAAGCCGGAAGCCTGAAGCTGGAAGGACTTTCCATTCCCGTAAAAAAACGGGATAGGCTGTCCGCAGGTCCAGTTCTTTGTAAAACCTAATACTTCTGCACCTCATCCACACTCAAACCCGTCAGCCTGGTAATATCCTCTATAGATAGTCCCATTTTTCTCGCCTTTCTGGCTAGTTCAATCTTTTCCTCCATTCTGCCTTCATCTTTAGCGGCTGTAAGCAAGGTTTTCTCCGAGCTTATCCGATCCCAGTTCTTCTCATACCGAAACTTTTCTTCTTTGCTTAGTGAGGCTTCCATAACATAATGTATTGCTTTATTAATTTCAGGTTGCTCCAGCAGTTGTAGGGCCTCAACTTTAAATTATCCTCCGGATGATAATCAATATCGGAAAATTTACAGAAATAGTGGTCCTGTTTTTATTTTTTCTACGCTTTTATAATTCTAGAGAAATTTCGTCCGTATTAATACTGAACGGCAGAATGCAATCCTAATGAAATTAACTTATCAAAATGATATTATATATAAAATACATGGTCTTAAAAGGCTCTTGAACTGGTAATAAATTATTTATAATGATTACAAATAACAAATAAGACTAAATTAAATTAGGTTTATATGTTTATTTTTTTTTGTTTTGTAAGGCAAAATCCTTAAGGGCCCGAAAGTGGAAATTGTGGGAGGCAAACCGAAAATCCCTAACGTAGTGCCGAGAGTAGATTAGTTGTTAAATTGTTTTACAAACATACCAATATGAGTATAATAGCAAAACACATTTACTCCTTTTATAAAATAGTTGTCTTCAATGGTATTATACTAATGGGGGTCAGTGGGTTTTGTTATGGACAAAACAAATTTACGGGTATCGTATTCAATGAACAATCATCACCAATTACTGACGCTTCCATTACATTAATGCTTGCTAAAGACAGCACTGTAGTAGCATTCAATTTTAGCAACCAAAACGGCGAGTTTTCAATACTTTATCATGGCAAAGAAACCGATCTTCTGTTGGGTGTAAGCGGTTTTAACATCAAACAGCACATTCAAAAAATTGACATTAATGAAAAGGAATTCACTGTTTTTGTAAAGGAAGAAGCTATTATATTGCATGAATTTTCCTTAAAAGCACCCAAAATATGGGGTGGTTCCGATACGATTAATTATACCATAGATGCTTTTCGGGATTCCACAGATCTTGTGATTGGCGATGTGTTAAAAAAACTGCCTGGAATTACTGTGAGAGAAAGTGGACAGATTGAATACAAAGGAAAACCCATCAGTACGTTTTACATCGAGAACATGGATATGTTGCAGGGGCGATATGGAATTGCTACCAACAATATAAATGCTTCGGACATAGCAACCGTGCAGGTGTTTGAAAATCATCAACCCATAAAAGCTTTAAAAGATGTTGCCTTTTCTGATGATGCCGCCCTTAATCTCATTCTGAAACCCGACGCAAAAGGCATTATATCTGGAATGGCCGAAATTGGTGGTGGAACCAATCAGGATTTGCTCTGGAATAATTCTCTGACAGGAATGTATTTCAGCAAAACCCGGCAACATCTTACTTCCCTGAAAAGCAACAATTCAGGTAATGACCTTGGGCAGGAGTTTCAGTCGTTTTATGACAGGTTTATTCTGGTGTCACCCGACTTATCTTCCATAGTTATACCTGCACCGCCACCCATAAATAAAAACAGGTATCTGTTCAATGAAGCTTATGGGGGCACGGTTAATAACCTTTTTAAAACCGGAACGGATGCAGAACTTACTATCAACTTCAACGGTTTCCGTGATATCGACGACAGGTATGGCTTTAGTCAGTCGCGATTTTATATACCCGGAGCCGACACCCTGACCATCAATGAAATTCTTAACTCGAATGCGATCAAATTTAATATTGAAGGTGGTGTTGGTTATAAGAAAAACACGCCAAAGAATTATTTAAACACCCTTTTCCATACTTCTTTCAGTACTGATAAAAGCGTAGGGGATGTTTCGGGACAAAACATTTTATCACAAAGGGATAAAATGGAGCCTTTCCGTTTTACCAATACACTTCATTGGGTTAACCGGGGTGATAATGAGAAAGGGTTTGAAGTAAATTCCCGATCATGGTATCTGACTGCACCCAACACCCTTGATATTTCTCCGGGCGTGTTCAGCAAAGAGTTCAACAACAGCGAACCGTTTAATACACTGAGGCAAAATGTTGGATTCAAATCTTTTAATACCCAGAACAGCGTGATGTTTCTGACTTCAGGTACATGGAAGTCCATTTCAGTTCGTCCTGTTCTGCTTGCTTCCTATGAATATCAGTCGCTCAACACTTATATGTTTGCTTCACAGCCGGACAATCAGTTTAAACTTCTGAATGATGCTTCGCTGCGAAACGACATGACATGGATGAGATTAAAATCAGGGGTGGGATTTCATTTTCAATACCGGAAGCGCGATCTTGACCTTAGGGTGTCCACCCCTGTTCAATATCAGCTTATTTCGCTGGCTGACCATCGGGTTAATGAAACAGACAAGAAAAATGGCAAAATTTTATTTCAACCTTCTGTAAACTTCAAATATCAGTTTACAACCCGTTGGGATATATCAGGAAGCGCGTTTATGTACAATCATAATCCTGATCTGAAGAATATTTTTCCCGGAATCATCTTGCAAGACTACCGTACTCTGACCCACTATGAAAACAAGTTTTCCGATACCGATGGTCAGCAAGGGCGTATTCAGTTGTCGTATAAGAATGTACTGCAGTTCTTGTTTGCCAATGTGGAGATGAGTTACAATCGTTATTGCAACGATGTGATGTATGCTCAACATTTTGAAGGTTCTTCCATGAAAATTACCACAATTGAGATGCAAAACCGAGGAGATTATCTTTCGGTTATCGGGCGCATGGGTAAAGGTTTCGACTGGAAAAAACTCTCGTTCAATGCCGAAGGATCCTGGGGTAGGGGCTCAACACCTCAGCTAAGACAGGATAATCTTATACAGCTTAGCACTCAGGGTGTAAATGCCAATATCACACTTTCAATGGAGCCTGTGAAGAGGTTTGTTCTGCTCAACAAAAGCAGCTCGGGCAGGATGACTATGCAGGCCGGAAGCGATAACTCATCTGCTCCCCTGTTTAATTTCATCAATGCCACTTCGGCAACTTATGTCTTTGCGGGCGGACTGGGTATATCACTGGGCGGCGAGTATTATAACCTGCAGGACAGAAACCGGCAGCAGAACTACTTCCTGCTCGATGCCCAGCTGGTATATACGGTAAGAAGAATCAGATTTACACTGGATGTCAACAATGTGTTAAATGCTCAAAACTACATTTACTCCTGGTATGGTAATCTCAATAGCTATTACTCGGAGTATAGGATACGACCTGCTTCAGTTTTATTAAGTGCACGGTTTAAACTTTATTAATTAGGCAATGAAAAACGATATATGGTTTTTATGCAAGAACAAGCTGAGCTAATAAGCCTTTGGCAGATTAGGTAAAGTAGCTGCCAAAGGCTTAGGGTGCATTGAATGTATGCATGTTGTTTTACTTTACCAAAAATAGTGATTATCAATAATCTTGCTTCATGCTCTCGAAGGCTGGCAAGAAAATGATATTCAAACCAAAAATAAACAAATCATTTCGCAAAACTTAAATTTTATCAAGATGAAATCATTGAAATTAAATTAAATCAACAAGAATCAGCTTAGTAATGAAAAAATGAATGCAGTTACCGGTGGCGCTACTTGTGGATGCAGTTGCTGTTATGAAGGTCAAGCAGGCGGTTCATCAACTACTGATAATGGGATAGCAAATTATGAAGGAGGTTTAAAAAGCGGATGCGGTGAAATTAAATTTATAGTTTAAAATTACTTAAACTTTTTAAGGGAGCAGAGCTTTGATTCTGCTCCCTTATCATATAAACTCTTCTTTTATGAAAAACCGAATTATCTTTTTAATGTTTGTTTTTTACCATACTATTCCTGCCACTGCGCAATTTAATGCATTTCCGAATGAGATTAATCATTTTGTTGTTCTTGACTCATCAGGATTTGTAATCAAATATTCATTGGATTTTATTTTAAATCCATTGAAACCTGAAGAAATTGATAGAGATATTATAATACTTGAAATTGGACATCATATTTCCAAAAGCTATAGCTACGGTCTATATAAACAGGATTCCATTGCTACTGCATGTATAAACTGTGACCATCCTATTTTGCAAACATCTGTACCAGCCATAGAGATTTTTAAGAATTTTCCAGCAGGGAAAAATACGGTTGTACATCGATCTCCTTCTGTGGGACCTGTATTTTTATATGAAGATGAAATAAAGATCCAATGGGAAATAAAGCTCGAACGAAAAAGGATTGCAGGATATGGATGTCAGAGAGCTGTTGCTGTTTTTAGAGGTAGAACCTGGGAAGCCTGGTTTACCAGTCAGATACCTATTTCTGACGGACCCTGGAAATTTCATGGATTACCCGGATTAATAATGGAAGTAGCAGACGATCAAAATCATTATCGGTTTACGTGCATTGGTTTAAGCAGGAAACCAGTTCCCATAAAACACTGGAAGTGGAAGTATGAAAGAACATCAAAAGAAAAGGCTAACTCCTTCATGATAAAGTACGCTGCAAAACCCGTTGAAGTAATGGATCAAATGGGAGTAATATATTATATGCCAGGGTTAACGAAAGCTGAATCTTTAAAAGTTTCATTTCCTTATAATCCTTTAGAACTTGATCAATAATGGAAGAAATGCAATATTTAAAAAGTAACATGGTCAGGAAAAGTCTGGCTAACACACCACAAATTACTTTTGAAATTACGGAAGTTTGTAATCTTGATTGTGTATATTGTGGATACGGAAATCTATATGGAAATCGTGATGAGAGAGAGAATAAGCAACTTGATATTGAGAAAGCTATTCGAATTCTTGATTATATGCAAATGCTTTGGGCATCAAACGTAAATCTGTCTTATAACAACGCAGTTTATTTAAGTTTTTATGGAGGGGAACCCTTGTTGAACATGCCTTTCATCCAGGCAATTGTAGATTATTCGAAAAAAATCAAGAATAATCATCGGAAAATTTTTTACAGCATGACAACCAATGGCTTGCTTTTATATAAATACATTGATTTTCTTGTAGAAAATGATTTTTCATTGCTTATTAGCCTTGATGGTGATGAGTATTGTAATTCCTATAGAATTAATAAAAATAAAAAGGAAAGTTATTTTAAAGTAGTTGAAAATATTGAGTTGATTAAAAAAAAGCATCCTGCTTATTTTAAGAGTAATGTAAATTTCAATGCCGTATTACACAATAAAAATTCCGTAGCTTCAATAACAGAATATTTTAAAAACAGGTATGGTAAAATTGCATCTATTGGTGCTTTAAATGATATGGGCATTCGTCCTGAAATGCAGGAAGAGTTTTTAAAAATGTATCAAAATTCAGTTGATAGCCTTTTGATGTCAGAGAACTATGGAGAACTTGAAGCGGAACTTTTTCTCAAAGCACCTACCTATCATTCCGCAACACTTTATTTGATGCAGCATTCGGAGTTTAAGTTTAGTAACTACAATGAACTACTTTATGGAAAGTCTGACGAACCCACGGTTTATCCATCGGGTACCTGCTTGCCTTTTTCAAAAAAAGTTTTTGTTACAGTAAACGGGAAAATACTCCCATGTGAGAGAATAGGACATCAGTTTGCCCTGGGGAATATTGACCATAAAGGTGTTCATCTGGATTTTGATGAAATTGCAAAAAAATATAATCATTATTTTTCAAAGATTAATAAATCATGTGCAAAATGCCACAATACCAAAAGTTGTGTACAATGTATTTTTAACCTTGAAACTATTGATGAAGAAAAGATTATTTGCCGTGGTTTTATGAATAAAGAAGCCTTTCAGAATTATCAAAACACTCAGTTAAGTTTTTTTGCGCGGCATCCGGAAGCATACTTTAAAATTATGAATGATGTAATATATAAATAATTGAACTTATGCGTATTGAAAAATCCTATTGGTTTACACTATCAAAATTTGTTTATGTCTCGTTTAATTCCAAAGCACCTATGTTGCTTTACAATACTCAAAATGGTGAATCGATAGTAGTAACAAAATCCACTTGTATGGATATTGTAAATAAGGTATATGAACCCATGAATTTGGGGGTTGTTGAAATTGAGCCCGCAAATATCGAAAAAGATGTTCTGGATTTTATTGAAGAGGCTATTGATTTAGAAATTGGTAAAAGACTGGGAAAATCAATAAGTTCAACTAAACCCATCAATTTATTGCCCATTCTGAATTTACAGAATGATGTTGAAAAACTTATTTCTAACGGGGAAACCCACCTGATAGGAGATCATATATCAAATTATCTTACTTCCCTGTCATTTTATATTACAAATGATTGCAATGAAAAATGTAAAAATTGCAGCGGTATTTTCAGGCAAACAACCTTCTGTACAAAAGCCATAAATGGTAATCATCTTTCACTGGATAGAATAAAAAGTGTTCTGGATCAATCAGCAGCTACACAGTTAAAAAAGATTAATGTAATGGGTGGAGACATTTCACTTTATCCCAAATGGAATGAATTGCTTGATCTTTTAAAACAGTATTCAATGGATTGTCATTTTTGGTTTCATTTTCTGCATTTACACAATCTTGATTTGGAAGGCATACCCGGCCATAAAGAAATCCTCGTTTCATATCCATTTGACAAGGGACTTCTCGAGGAAGCACTTAGCAAATTTGAGAACCGACAAGATTTTACCTTCCATTTTCTGATTGAGTCCAACCAGGTGTTTGAAGCTGTTAATGATTTATTATGCCAGTATGATCAGCTTAATTATAACCTTGTACCTTACTATAATGGTGAAAACATAGATTTTATAAATCAAAATGTTTTTTTGGATGAAACAGATATTCTTTCCGAAAAAATTGAGATGAGAAAGATTTTTTGCAATCAGAAACTGAATTCTAATTTCTTTGGTTCACTATATGTTTTTCCTGATGGTGCGGTAAAATCGAGTTCAAATACTCCGAAAATAGGAAGATTTCCTGATAATTCCCTGCTAGAGCTTATTTATAATGAACTTATTCGAAATACGGTCTGGAGAAAGGTGAGAAGTGGAGAAAAATGTGATGCATGTATGTACAGATTTCTATGTCCACCTCCAGGCAACCTAGAATTTGTACTTGAGAAGCAGGATTTATGTCATGTAGTCATAAAATCTGAAGAAGAACTTCAAGTTTTTTCTAAATAATGCCCTTCCCCCACCTCCCCCAAAAAGACGCTATGAGCTGCGGCCCGGCCTGCGTGCAGATGATAGCCAAATATTATGGGCGCACCTTTGCTCTGCAAAAGCTTAGTGAGTATTCCAACATAGGCAAACAGGGCATCTCTATGCTGGGCATGAGCCAGGCGGCTGAGCGCATTGGTTTTCGCACCCGTGGGTTGAAGATTGATTTTGAAACGCTGCGAAAAGATGCACCTTTACCTTGTATCGTGCATTGGAACCAGAACCATTTTGTGGTGGTGTATAAAATCACCCGTAAAAAGGTATATGTTGCTGACCCTGCTGCCGGGCGGATTGGTTATAGCCATCAGGAGTTTATGGATCGATGGGCCACTACACAGGTGGATGATAACCCGGCAGGGATTGCCTTGATGCTGGAGCCATCTCCCGAGTTTTATGCCGAGGCAGAAGAAGAACAAGGACAAAAGCGTGATTTTTCGTTTCTGTTGCGCTATCTTCGGCCTTACAAAAGCCTTCTCCTGCAGCTGGCCTTGGGGTTGCTGGCAGGCAGTCTGTTGCAATTGATATTCCCATTTCTTACCCAAAGCCTGGTTGACTATGGTATTGGGGGACAAAATATGGGGTTCATCTATTTGGTATTGGTTGCCCAACTGGTGTTGTTTTTGAGTCGGTTGTCGGTTGATTTTATCCGGGGCTGGATATTGCTGCATGTCAGCACCCGAATCAACATCAGTCTGATATCTGATTTTCTGATCAAACTGATGAAACTGCCCATCGGCTTTTTCGATACCAAGCTTATTGGTGATTTGATGCAACGCATATCCGACCATCGGCGGATAGAAGATTTTCTGACCGGCAGCATGCTCAATATTGTGTTTGCCGCACTTACCTTCCTCGTGTTTGGTATCGTACTTATCATCTACAACCTTACCATTTTTGCAGTGTTTGTGCTTTTCACTGCACTTTATATTATCTGGGTATTGCTTTTTATGCGAAAGCGCAGAGAGCTGGATTATAAGATGTTTGGGCAGATGTCGGATAACCAGAGTCAGCTCATTCAGATCATTAGCGGAATCCAGGAGATCAAGCTCAACAACTGCGAGAAATCAAAACGTTGGGATTGGGAACAGGTGCAGGCAAAGTTGTTTCGTATTAATCGCAAACGTTTGGCATTGAGTCAATACCAACAAGCCGGTGCTTTTTTCTTTAATGAAGGTAAGAATATTTTTATCACCTTTCTGGCTGCCAAGCTTGTGCTGGAAGGTCAGCTTACCCTGGGTATGATGCTGGCCATACAATATATCCTCGGGCAATTGAATGCACCGGTAGAACAAATGATTGGTTTTTTTCATGCCTTCCAGGACGCAAAGATTAGTTTCGAACGAATGAGCGAGATCCATAACAAAAGTGATGAAACGCAGGTGCAGTTCAGTAGAATGAGTGAATTGCCTGCCGACAGGACGTTATATGTTCAGTCACTCGATTTTAAATATCCCGGGGCCGATGATGTGAAGGTGTTGAAGTCACTCGATCTGGAAATCCCTGAATCGAAGATAACAGCCATTGTTGGGGCCAGTGGTAGCGGCAAAACAACCCTGGTGAAATTGTTACTCGGTTTTTATCCGCCCCTGTCAGGAGAGATAAAAGTGGGCAATTACCCGATTCAGGGTATTGATCCTGAAGCATGGCGAAGCAAATGCGGAGTGGTAATGCAGGATGGATTTATTTTTTCTGATACCATTGCAGGCAATATCACCATGAGCGACAGCACTCCGGCGCACGACAAACTGCAACATGCCATGAAAGTAGCAAACATCGAAGAATACGTGAACAGCCTTCCACTGGGGTTGAATACCAAAATAGGGCAGGAGGGTGTAGGGCTGAGCCAGGGGCAGAAACAACGGTTGTTGATTGCCCGAGCTGTGTATAAAAATCCGGATTATCTTTTCTTTGATGAAGCCACCAATGCACTCGATGCCAACAATGAAAAGATCATCATGGAGCAGCTGAACCAGTTTTTTAAAGGTCGCACGGTAGTGGTGGTTGCTCACCGCCTGAGCACAGTGAAAAATGCCGATCAGATTGTAGTACTGGATAAGGGAAGAATCATTGAAAAAGGCACACACCAGGATTTGACAGCACAAAAAGGTGCCTATTATCAATTGGTAAAAAACCAACTGGAGTTGGGTAATTAAAAGTAAATAGTGTCCGGTAGTCATTTCGTATTTTCACGCCCCTCTTTGGTGCGTAAGATGCGATAATGAGAGGGAGTACTGAGAATTCTATGTATCTATTTCTTTCGTCTGCTTTTTGCTTGACCAAAAAGCAGCAAAAAGTCAAGGCTGCGGATAATTCCCGACAAGTCTAAGTTCACTCCGCTAAAAGTTTGAATGTTCCGCAAAATAGGATTTTATCATTGAATAAGGATTACTGCTTGCAGAACTGCAAACTTTTTAAAAAGCTCCGTTTCACTAAGACTAGTTACCGGGAATTCTCCAAGGCCGGTCCCGCATTGTACAATAATAATTGCTGAGATTAAAATGAGGCATATTACTTAATTAAATTACTTTATAACAGACAATTATAACTATATAAAACTTAAAGAATTTACCGGACAATAATGATTAATACCATGGAAGAACCCAAAACCGAGAAACAGGAAGAATTTTACTACTCCACCGATCCCACACCCCTCAACGAAATACTGGGTGCTGCTCCCGGATGGCTGTTGCGATCAGGCATTGGCATTATTGCCTTGTTGGTGTTTATGTTGCTGATGGGTAGCATGCTGTTTCGTTACCCCGATATTATTGAGGCTCCTGTTGTGGTATCAGCCGACAATCCCCCAATAAACCTGGTGGCTGTGAGCAGCGGAAAAATAGAAAGGATATTTCGGCAGGACGGGGAATTTGTTGAGAAGGGTGAACTTATCGCAGTTACCGAGTCTCCACTATACCTTGAGGATGTGCTTTGGTTGCGGAACAAGATACTGGCAGAACCTTCACCTACTAATGTGACCCTTACCACTCCTACAACGAGTCTTCCCCAGAACATAAGCCTTGGTCCGTTGCAAAATGCGTATAATGAATGGCTTACTGCTTTGCAAAATTGGGAACAGTTTGAAAGGCTGAATTATCATAACCAAAGGATCGCTCACCTGCAAACACAGCTTACTGAACGCGATCAGCTGGAGATACAACTGCAAAGGAAATCGGAATCCTTTACCCGGATTTATGAACTTGCAAAGCGAAACTACCTAAGGGATTCAACCCTGGCAGAGAAGAATTATATCTCTCCTGTGGACTATGAGCTTAGCCAATCGGACTATTTCTCACGCCGCATTTCTTTGGAGGATTATCAAAGTCAGTTAATTCAACTGGAGGTACAAAAAAATGATATACGGTCAACCTTGTTTGAAACCTCTATGGATTATACGCAAAGAGGATCGGAACACCTAAGACGGACACAAACTAGCTTTGAAAACCTAAAGAGTCAGCTGCTTCAATGGGAAAAGAATTATGCTTTTGTGGCTCCGGTAAGTGGTGAATTGGTGTTTGCCGGGGTGTGGGTAGAAAACCAACAGGTCAATGGTGGCGATCTGGTGTTTTCAATGATCCCTTCTGATTATGGGCAGTTCATCGTTCGGGGTAATATTCCTTTGCATGGTTCTGGAAAAGTAAAAAAAGGTGACCGGGTAAATATCCGTCTCTCCAATTACCCCTATCAGGAGTTTGGTGTATTGCAGGGTGATGTAGTGCATATTTCTACGATACCTTCCAATGAACAATACACAGTACAGATCAACCTTTTCAACCATCTAAAGACCAGCTATAATATCGATTTGGGTCATCATGTTATGCTGGATGGCGTTGCCCAGATCATAACCGAAGACATTAGCCTGTTTAACCGGATGATGAATCCGCTGAGGAGTTTGCAGAAGAACAGGTGATAACGCTAAATGAAGTATTCTAAAGTACCTCAATTTCTTCCCTGCTTAAGCCTGTATATTTAATTATAACCTCTACAGGCATCTTATCTTTTTTCATACCCCTGATTATTTCTGTTTTTTCTTCAGTTCTTCCCTTTACGATACCCCTGGCTTCTCCGATGGCTTCATTTACTCATGCTGGGTTCGTGCAATAATTTCATTTTGCAGGTCTTCGCCCAAATCGTTGAAGTAGTCGCTATAACCGGCCACCCGTACAATCAGGTCGCGGTGTTTTTCCGGATGCTTTTGCGCATCGCGAAGGGTTTCGGCAGAAACCACATTAAACTGAATGTGGTGACCATCCATTTTGAAATAGGTGCGAATAAGGGCAGTCAGTTTTTTATAGCTTTCCGCATCTTCAAAAAAGGAGGGAGTGAATTTCTGGTTGAGCAAGGTACCTCCGGTTTTCAGGTGGTCAATCTTAGCTGCCGATTTTAGTACAGCGGTGGGTCCGTTCTGGTCGGCACCCTGGAAAGGGCTGATGCCTTCAGAGAGGGGCTGATGCGCATGGCGTCCGTCGGGCATAGCTCCTGTTACGCTGCCAAAATATACATGGCAGGTTGTGGGAAGCATATTGATGCGAAAATGACCACCACGGTAGCAGGGACGACCATCCACAGCTTCAAAAAAGCGGTTAAAAAGCCAAATGGCATGCTGGTCGGCATAATCATTGTCATTGCCATATTTTGGGGTGTGGTACACGAGCTTCTGCTGTAGTTCGGGGTATTGATCAAAGTCGTTTTTCAAAGCACTGAGCATTCCCTTCATAGTTATGGTTTTTTCTTCAAACACGTGATAGCGCAATGCAGTAAGGCTGTCTGCAACACTCCCCAACCCCACACCTTGTATATAGCCTGAGTTGTAACGAGCCCCACCTGCATTATAGTCCTTTGCTTTCTCAATGCAGTCGTCGATAAGCAATGAAAGGAAAGGAACAGGAAGATGGTGGGCGAAGAGATGCTCAATGGCACGGTTGCCTTCAATTTTGGTGTCGGAGAAAAAGCGTATTTGCTGGTTGTAGGCATCCAGCAGCTCCTCAAAGGTTTCAAACTCTTCGACTACTCCTGTCTGAGGCCCAAGCTGGCATTGCGTGCGGGGATCATAGCCGTTGTGCAGGGTAACTTCCATGATTTTGGCAAGGTTGAAATAACCTGTTAAAACATAGGCTTCGGTGCCAAAGGCTCCACTCTCCACACAGCCCGATGCTCCTCCGTTGCGGGCGTCTTCAATGCTTTTTCCCTGTCGCAGCAACTGCTGTATGATGGCATCGGTATTGAAAAAGGAAGGCTGGCCAAAACCAGTGCGTGTAATATCCAGGGTTTTATGAATAAAGCGGTCGGGGCTCTTCTTGCTGATTTGTACCATGCTGCTGGGTTGAAGCAGACGCATCTCCTGTATAACCTCCAGGAGCAGAAAGGTCATTTCATTCACCGCGTCGTTACCATCTGCCTTTACGCCGCCCAGGTTGACGAGGGCAAAGTCGGTATAGGTGTTGCTTTCAAGTGATGTAACCCCCATCTTGGGTGGTGCCGGATGATTGTTGAATTTTATCCAAAAACATTGTAACAATTCGCGTGCACTTTCTTTGTCCAGGGTGCCTTCTGCTGTCTCTTTTGCATAGAAAGGCATCAGGTGTTGGTCAAGCCGGCCCGGGTTGAAAGAATCCCAGGGGTTGAGTTCCGTAATAACACCCAGATGGATAAACCAATAGTGCTGTAGTGCCTCATGAAAGTTTTTGGGGGCATGGGCCGGTACATTCAGGCAAATGGCAGCCAGTTTTTTTAGCTCTTCGCGTTGTTTGGGGTCGGGTTCGTTTTCTGCCATAGCCAGCAGCTGCTGAGAATACCTGTGGGCAAAATCTATCAGTGCCTGTGCTGCTATTTTCATGGCCTCCAGCTGGTGAATTTTTTCCAGCTCATCCGAAGGCTTTTGCCCCTTTATTTTTTGGATTTGTATCTCGCATTCAGAAATCAGGTCGAGCATCCCCTTGCCAAACATCTTGTGTCCCAATACGGTGTGTCCGGGAGCCCTTTGTTCCTGAAACTCTGTAAATATCCCTGCCTCATAGGCTTTTAACCATCGGGAGCTCATTTGGCTCATAAGTCGGTCGCGTTGGGTGCGTCCTTTCCAGAAGGGGATGATGGTCGTTTCGTAAACAGAGCGGGTTTCTTCGCTTACTTTAAAGGAAACCTTGGGGCGCGAGTTCAGGATGTCCAAATCCGCCAGCGAGTGCAAAGTAATTTCAGGAAAGGTGGAGGTTGCTTTTGGGGCAGGGCCACGTTCGCCTATAATGAGTTCCTGCTCCCCTATATAAAGACTTTTGTGTTGCAGGATGTATTGAAAACACAAGGCTCTTTGTATGGTGGTGGGTTGCTCGTGAGGGAAATTGTCGCGATAAAATTCGGTTACCAACACCGCCCGTTCGTGGTTTAAGCTGTTAATGGCTTCCAGGCTTTCTCTTCTTAATTGTGCTATTCTTTTTTTCATACAAATTTATTTTTTGTTGAACACGTGGAGTGAATGGTTGAATTGTGTGCTCACTAACCGCCTTGTTTGACGATAAATCCATCATCCTTGAATATTGTCAGAAACGTATGCATTTGCTCTGGTAAAGTGTTCGATTCAAAAACCGGGGGTGTCTGCATTCCAAGGGCTTCATATTTTTGCCTTCCCAGCTTGTGGTAGGGGATAAGGTGAATTTCTTTTATACGGGCCTTGCATTTTTTCAGGATTTTCGAAATGGCTGTCAGCTCCGTAGTGGAATCGTTAAACCCCGGAATTACAGGTATTCTGATGATTACTTCGGGGCCATCTGCCTTGAGGCTGAACAGGTTTTGCAGAATCAGCATGTTGTCCTTACCTGTGTATTCTTCGTGCTGTTGCTGGTGGGCCGTTTTTATATCGAAAAGCAGTAAATCTGTGTTTTGTGCCAGCTCCGAAAAAACTGCTTCTGGTGCATAGCCGCAGGTATCAATGGCTGTATGAATGCCCTCTTCCCTGCATTGTTTCAGCAGCGATAACAAAAAATCTTTTTGCAACAGTGGCTCCCCACCCGAGAAGCTTACCCCTCCTTTACTTTCATCATAAAACATGCGATCCTGTCTTATGATGTCCATTACCTCTTCTGTGGTATAATACCGGCCCACGGTTTCTTCCTCCGAAAATGTTTTTGTGCCCAGCTTTTTATTGCGAATAATGGGTTGGGGTTGTGGCAATATGCTTTCGGGGTTATGGCACCAAAGACAGTTTAAAGGACATCCTTTAAAAAAGACCGTGGTGCGGATACCCGGCCCGTCGTGAACCGCATAACGTCTGATGTCAAACAGTAATCCTTTGGTTTCCATGGTGTATAAATACTAAGGGCAGACAACATTTTTTACGTATGACAAATGTAAGGCATTGATACGGTATTGGAGTAAAATTGAATTCAGTTTGCTAATTTAATACGCAAAATGGTTACATTAGGCTAATATTGCGGATGATTATCCGGGACCTTTTGAACCGGAAATCAACTACAAACGTGCCGAAGGCAACAACTTAAGGGTCAATGATAGACAAGGGGAAGCCCATGATCTCAATAAAGCCTTCCATCAGTGAGGAAATATAATGTGCGATGAAACCCTCATCTTCTTCCCTTTCCCTTGTGAACTCGACCGTTCTTGGTGGTTCCGACCGGTCTTCTGAAATGTCTTCATCAAGAACCAGTGCATTGGCCAGGTAAGCTCCAATTTGATAGAGCGTACCTGCCGATTCGGGGGATTCATCCTTACTGAGCTGAATATTCAGGTTTTCATAGCTGAGACCAAATTCTCCCTCTGCCATTTTGGCTCCGGAATCAAAATCCCATTTTATTGTATAAATGGTACCACTTTCAAAGCCAAACAAGGTGGTATATTCAGTATACCTGTTCAAACTTGTCAGATCAAAAGTATCAAGGATACCTGAAAAATTTACCCTTGCTGTTTCATCATGCATGGGAATGATCAATTGACTCTCCAAATGACCTTCACCCATAACAAGAGCTGTGAAATTGATCCTTGTTTGAAATTCATCACCAATAATATTATCCACATTGGATAGATTTTCAATGTCAAGATTGAGATCATTCAGGCTAAATCTTCCAGGCACATCACCCCCTTCAGCATTTTCCTCCAATTCAAACAACGCATTACTGAGGGTAAAAGAATCCACATAGAACGGAAGCTCAACATTTTTGATCATTTGCTGAGGTGTTGAAAATGTTTTTGGTTCTTCTTTGGAGCCTTCTTCGGGGTCTTCTTCCGGATAATTATTGTCCTTTTTTACCGCTGCCTGCAGCCCCTCAACCCTTATTTCACCGGCAAAGAAACCTTCCTGTCTGATCAAATGTCCGTATTCCAGATTAGCTATGCTGAAGTGATCATTAGATATTTTGATCAGCTGATTGGCTTCGGGTCCTTTGAGCAATTCAGAAGCATTTTCGTTATAATGGTATTTTGCCCCATCAACACGGAGACTTTTCTCCCGGGTGCTCAAGGAGAAGAGTTCTGCAGTAGCAGTGTGAATATTATCAGCAAGGGGATATTTCGTGTTTAGAACCCGAATGGCAATATCCTCTGAATGGAAAACTCTCCTGCCGGCAAATGCGGTGCCTTCGGCAATAAACAGATCGCTGACCTGCATGTAAACCGCCGGCAAACGGATGGTGTTTGGGTTTTCCTGTAAGCCTGCAATTTGAATATCAGCATCTATAAGGGCAATTTTGCCGATTCTTAAATCGGTAAGATAGTCGCTGATAAAGGGGTAAAGGTTATTCACAGGCTCTGTCTCTTCCGCTTCTTCCATCAGGCTTACATCAACAAACATCTCAGGATAATCAACAGATATGCTGTCAATGCCAAGTTCTTTATCCGGTAAAGCAGTTGTGTTGATGCCGGTTATATTGAACCCATTTATACTGACTTGAGCATAGGGTTGTCCGGCAATTCTTTCCTGATGGTGTGCTGCCAGAAATCCCATTTGCAAGTCGCCAATTCCGTTATCCATCGCAAAGTTGAATTTATTCATATTGATCTGCATCATCTGATCCTGATAGAAGTAAGAGAAATCGTCAATGGAGATTTCAACCTTTTTGGCATGAACAAATCTGTTATTTGCAAAGGCGGGTGTTTTATCTATAACCAGTTCTTTTACCAATAATTCAATATTGCTGACATCCATAAAATCATGCTGACGGTAATTAATGTCACGAAATTCGATTTCCTGTATGGAAACTCTGTCAAGCAAATCGGGCAGGCTGTTGCCCAGAGTAAAGCGGGAGATGTCAAATCCCGGGCTTTCTTTATCCGCCTGCTCGGCAGCACTTTTTGCTTCTTCTTCCTCTATTTCAATATTATTGATAAAAGTAAGTCCGGTCAATTCAATGCTGTTTATTGCGGCAACGCTGTCTTCCTGTACTCTGTTGAGCCCCAGTTCATCAAACTGAAAATCTTTAGCGTGGGCATATACAATGGTGTCTTCATAGTTTTGGCCCCACCGGAAGAAAAAAGCATCTTCCGACAGCATTCCGAAATCGGTTTCACGTGTTTCGAAATCAATGAGGGAGATTCCCACCTGCCATTGAGCACTACCATACCTGTAAATGGCCACATCTGTACCCTCTATATCAATGCGTGATGCATAAAATGCCCTTGCATCAGTAAATACCCGGTCTGCATCAATCAGGATATCATCGCTGTGAAGGTTGAACTCTTCTGCTGTGAATCTAAGGGAATCGTTGCTTTCCACGTTGATCAGGTTAAGATCGATGTTGCTAAAGCGCAAATCTCTCAGGCGAATGCGCTCGACCTGGTCTTTGATCATGGGGTAGATGTTAAGATCATCCCATTTAAAGGGTCCTGTTGGCTCTTCTGTGTCGGTTGTCTTTACAAAGGCTTCAAGATTAATGTCTAATAAGGATGCCCTGTTGAGATGTAATGTGTCATGCAGTAAAAAGTCCAGCCATGAAACACCTTCCACTGAAATTTCACCCGCATCCATATTCACTATAGGCGTATCGTGTTGGCGGGCAAGGACAGTATCGGTTTCAAGCCGTATTCCTTTAATGATGAAGTTGCCACCTAATAACGAAATGTTTACCCTGTCTATCTGAGTTGTAAATTGACCCTGGTCAGCTGAGTTGATTTTTCTTTCTATATAATTGCGGGCTATGGGATCAATAGCAATGCTGATGACAATGAAAAGAGCCACAATCCCCAAAACCAGGTAAACCAGAATTTTTGATATCGTCTTCAACACATAGACCTTAAGTTTATATTATTAAAAAATCTTTCCTTTGCCTGGTAGGGAATGAAGAGATGTTTACATTAAAACAAATTTTCAGAGAAGATAGTTTATTCTAATATTTGTTCCAAATTACCATTTCATAAATATGACAGCCAGAATTTGTTTAAATTTGTGCAAATAATCCAGAAAATCATCTGAGTTGAAAAAGATATTCCACCCCATACAACTATTTTTCCATAACAACTACCAGAAGATTAGGCAGTCACGCCTGGTGAAGATACTCCTGCTGATTATTTTTATTAAGTTTTTAGTCTTTTATGGTTTCCTTAAAGGATTTCTCTACCCACGTTTTCTCAAGCCTCACTATGAGAACGATGCCCACCGAAGCGAGGAGGTTATGAAAGATTTGCTCGAAAGTAATACAAATAAAACCTATAAATATAATGGAACACATTGATTTTTCGCTGGTAAACTGGTCGCGCGGGCAGTTTGCCATGGTCGCGTATTACCATTGGTTGTTTATTCCTCTTACCCTTGGTATGACCTATATCATTGCCATTGCGCAAACCATACACGTAAGAACAGGCAACCAGGAATGGGAGGACCTGGCAAAGTTCTGGTCTAAACTCTTTGGAATCAACTTTGCCATAGGCGTAGGTACCGGGGTCATCCTGGGAC